>JAQUNZ010000079.1 GCA_028717345.1 Candidatus Methanoperedens sp. | reverse complement strand
TCTTGGATACGCAAAGAAAGCTGGAGCTGATGAAACTGAGATATATTGCATTCGCGGCAGGTCTGTAACGATCGATGTGCAGAAGGATGAGATCGACCTTGCGAAAGAAAGTCTTATCTCAGGCATAGGGATACGCGCTATTGTTAAAGGAGCCGTGGGCTTTTCAAGCACAAATGACCTGTCGCGTGCAGAAGAAGCATGCATCCTTTCCGTGAAATCCGCCCGCGTAAGGAAAGGAGACCCCGAGTGGTCTGGTCTTCCTGAGAAAAAGAAGTGTCCTGTTGTCAGGGACGTCCTGGACAAAAGGCTTGTGAATATCGACATCGAATCCTGTATAGAGCATACGGCACGGATGATAGATGGAGCAAAAAGCGTAACTTCTGTTTCGCCAACGTCAGGAAATTTCATGAGCCTGAACTCGACAACACTTATCCTGAACTCGAATGGTGTTGAGGTTAAAGAGGAAGATACTTTTGTCAATGCTTCCATAGATGCATCCACGAAAGGCTCAGAAATGTCCACAGGGTCTGAATTTGATGCTTCAAGGATGCTTGACATCGATTTTTATAAGATAGGAGAGGGTGCGGCACTGCTTGCTTCCAGGTCTCAGAACGGGGTACGAACCGGAACCGGCGACATACCTGTGCTGCTTGAACACATGGCTTTTTCCGACATTCTTGAAAATACTTTCCTGACATCGCTGAACTCGGATAACGTGCAGAAAGGAAGGTCAGCACTTATTGGGAAAATGGGAAGTATAATAGCCAGTGAAAAACTGTCACTGATAGATGACGGCACACTTCCGGGCGGTATGGGGACTGCATCTACAGACGATGAAGGTACACCGTCAATAAAAAACGAGCTTGTGAAAAATGGCACACTGACATCTTTTATTTACGACTGCTATACGGCTGGGAAGGAAAAAAGAGAAAGCACCGGCAATGCAGTCCGAGGATCATTCACTTCCACACCTTCAATTAGTATCCGCAACCTGATAGTTGATTACCCGGGATCAGATATTACCGGCGAAACAAAGAATGGAGTGATCGTTAATTCAGTGATCGGGGCGCATACTGCAAATCCAATATCGGGCGACTTTTCTGTTGAAGCGCGGAATTCATTCTTGATAAAGGACGGAGAGATCAGTTCTCCCATAAAGTCGATGATGATATCAGGGAATATATTTGAGCTATTGAAAAATATTGACGGCGCAGGTAAGGATATTAGAAGAGTGAGCAATGTTATCACTCCAACTATCAGGGTGTCGAAAATGAAGGTTATCGGGTAGCATCGTTAATAAAATCTTCAAGCTGATGACGCGCTTCTTCTTCCCGCATCTGCTGCGGGGGATGCTTCATGAAATATGCTGAAGCTGGATATATCGGTCCACCGATCTTCCTGTCAAGGGCGATCTTTGCAACGCGTACCGCATCAACCACGACGCCTGCGCTGTTAGGGCTGTCTTCCACCGAGAGCTTGAGGTCAATATAAGCCGGAACATTGCCAAAAAGTTTAAAATCTATCTTCAGGTGGCATATCTTATTATCATTAAGGCTGTCGATGCAGCCATTGGGTCCTGCATACACAGAAGCGTCATACGGGATCTGCGACGCCACAGATTCGGTCTTTGATATCTTCTTGGATTTGAGCCTTGACTGGTCTGTCATATTCCTGAAATCCGTATTCCCACCCACGTTCAACTGATACGTGCTTTCTATCCTTGCACCCCTGTCTATTATCATCTGGGTAAGCGTACGGTGAACTATTGTGGCACCCACAAGGCTCTTAATGTCATCTCCGATTATGGGTAGCTTTGCTTTCTTGAACTTATCAGCCCATTTCACATCAGATGCTATGAACACAGGGATGCAGTTGATAAATCCACATCCAGCCTCAAGAGCCTGCGATGCATACCATTTTACCGCTTCTTCAGAACCAACAGGCAGGTAATTTATCAATACATCCACCTTTGATTTTTTCAAAACGGATGCCACATCTACGGGTTTCTGGGTATCATCCACACGGAAATAATCTTTCATGTGAGGCGCAACGCCATCAAGCACCTGCCCTTTCATCACCTCAACACCCAGTTCAGGAATATCTGAAAATTTTTTTGTACAATTCGGCTCTGAAAACAGAGCCTTTGAAAGATCCTTCCCTATTTTCCTTTTATCAACATCAAATGCAGCTACTGGTTTAATATCAGATATCAGATAGCTGCCGAGGGAATTATGCATAAGACCGGGAACAAGGTCGTCAGTAGATTTCACATTTTTGTAGTATTCAATTCCCTGAACCAGTGATGACGCACAATTACCTGCGCCTGCGATTGCTATTCGAATGCCTGCCATTTTAATACCCTTTCAATCATGAAGGTTATTTGATTTAAAAGTTGTTATTTCAATGTTCCCCTGACAAACCCGATTCTCTGAAATACAGTAATGAATGAAAGGACAATCACAAGAAGAACTGCCCAGTTGACCATGTTCAGGAACGCACCAAGGATCAGTATCACCATCCTGACCGCTCTTTCTCCAATACCCACTGAAGCGGCGGCTCCGGCAGCCTCCGCGCGTGCCCTTGTGTAGCTTACCATTAAAGAGCCCACTATTGCCAGGGAGCCAGGGAACCAGTCTGGGAATGGGGGAAATGAGGTCAACCCCCCATACATCGCCCCGATCAGGATCGCAGCGTCTGCGAACCTGTCGCAGACCGAATCAAGAAAACCCCCAAAGCGGGTGGTTCTGCCGTTCTCGCGAGCAACCGCCCCGTCAAGAGCATCAAAGAAACCACTCAGGAGCAGAAGAGACCCTGCCACAAGGACTTCACCCATCGCGAAAAATATCGCTGCCACAATACTTATTAAAAGACCCAGAAGAGTAAGCGTGTTAGGGTTCACTCCCACGATCTTTTTTGCAAAAGGTGAAAGCACATCCCTTACAACTGGTTTTATCCTGTCAAGCATTGATTTTCTATTACCTTGTGAGATAATTAATATTTCTTATCCTTATTTTAGGCTCCTGAATAGAAAATATACGAAAGTTATCATAATCAGTGACATGACTAAACCAAAAAATTTTTGCAGATCTCCAATAACAGACGCCTCAATGAAGTATAATTGGGTGGTGTATATAAGTGCTACGTGAATTACCAGCACGAAGGCGAATGCAGCAAGCAATAAGAAAGCATTTTTGAATTGTGAATATCTCAAAAATATCTTTGACCTGACTAGATCCGCATCCTTTCTGCCAAGATAAAAAACCATATATGTTAATAATAAAAATGTTATTATAACTATGGGCAGTACAAGACCATCATTGGCAACTTCTAAAACGTTTTTAAAATCTACCATACTAATATACGATTATGCTCATAACAGTAATAAACATTTCTGATAACATGGATAATATCGATATAGGATTGTTAAAATCCACGCAGGACGGAATCCCCATAACTTCCGAACCGTTCAAACAAATAGCAATGAAGCTTGGAATATCGGAAGATGAGGTCATGGAAAGGCTTGCTTCAATGATCAAGCGTGGCGTTATCCGGCGCTTCGGTGCGTCTATCGGGCACAGGGCTATTGGAATAACGGCAAATGCCATGTGCACATGGAACGTCCCTGACGAAAAAGTTGAAGAGACCGGCGCTATAATGGCAGGTTTTGCCGAAGTTACACACTGCTACGAACGCCCGCGATACCCGGGCTGGAAATATAACCTTTTTACCATGATACACTCTTATTCACGCGACGAATGCGAAAAGATTGCAAAGGAGATATCCATTGCAACGGGTATAGGGGATTACAGCATTCTGTTCAGCGAAAAGGAGTTCAAAAAGACCGGTGTAAGGTTATGAAGAAGTTTCTTCCCCTGATGCTTGACCTGGCAGGAAAAGAAGTGGTGATATTTGGCGCAGGTGCAGTTGGGGAAAGGAAAGCGACGCTTTTTTCGGATTTTGCAGATGTTACTGTAATCAGCAGGGATTTTACTCCTGCACTTGATAAGCTTTTTGAAGAGGGGAAAATAAAGATCATAAAAGTTAAAGACCTCACTGATGATGATATTACAGATTACATTAAAAACGCATTCATTGTTATACCTGCCACAAGCGACACACTTTTTAATGAAAAGATCGCCTCATTTGCACAAAAGGGCGGAAAACTCGTGAATCGTGTTGATGATATGGGGGATATTATTGTCCCTTCTGTCATCCGACGGGGAGATATCGTGCTCGGGATATCTACTCTGGGAAACAGCCCTGCGCTTTCAAAATATATCAGGAAAAAACTTGAGGAAGTCATTACACCAGAGTTCGGGCAAATGGCAAGGCTCCAGAAAGAAATGAGAGATATACTGAAATTACATGTAAAAGACCAGAAAATGCGCAGTGAAATACTCTGGAATATCATTAATGATGATGATGTTTGGGCGGCTCTGGGTGAGTCATATCAAAAAGCATTTAAAGTAGCTTCAGAACATATAGAATAGATAGGAAAAGAAAAGACAGGAAAACGTTATGACTGAAATATCCAGCATGCTTATCACGCATACCAAGGCAAGCATCGAAGAGATGGAGGGTGCCTGGCACGGCGGGATCGAACATTTACTTGTGCGCCTTAAGTCGCACGAACTCGTTGAAGAATGTGCAGTTCTAAAAACATGCAATCGCGTTGAAGTTTATGTTGTCTCTCCCAAAGGCAGCAAAGTGCTTTTTGATTTCGCAAAACACATGAAAGTGTCATCAAGGATAGTGGATTTTCTTGACCATGAAGAGTCGCTGCGCCACCTCTTGCGCCTTTCCAGTGGTCTTGAATCCATGATCGTTGGGGAAGACCAGATACTCGGGCAGGTAAAGGAACTTTATGCGCTTGCAAAGAAAGCCAACACAACCGGAAAGACACTTGATACAGCTTTCAATAAAGCCATACAGGTAGGAAAGCGCATCAGGAACGAGACCGATATCAATAAAGGCTCAGTTTCCATCGGTTCTGCTGCTGTGGAACTTGCAGAAGAAACCCTGGGGGGATTAAATGAAAAGACGGTAATGGTAATAGGTGCAGGCGAGATGGGAACGCTTGTTGCAAAAGCCCTTGCCAATAAGAACATCAAAGTGATCTATGTGGCGAACAGGACATTTGATAAGGCAGAGACCCTTGCATGCGAGTTAAGCGGCAGGGCAGTAAAATATGAAGCAATTGAAAAATTCATCCCCAGGTCCGATGTAGTAATAAGCGCCACCTCAGCGCCGCATTTTGTCCTGACGCATGAATTGATGGCACGCGTGATGGATGTGCGCAAAAAAGAAATTATGCTCATAGATATTGGAAATCCCAGGAACATAGAGAGCAGGGTTGAAGAAATACCTGATGTCAGGCTCTTTAATATCGATAACCTGAAAAGCATCAGCGATTCAAACCTTAATAAGAGAAAAGAGGAAGCAAAGAAAGCAGAACTTCTTATCGAGGAGGAACTTGAATTGCTTAGAAAGCAGTATAAGCGCCAGCAGGCTGACAGGATAATCTCAGCCCTTTATTCAAGGATCGAAATGATAAGGGGAAAAGAGTGTGAAGAAGCTGTAAACAAGCTAAAATCGAGGCATACCATCGGTGAGATAGAGCGCACTGTGCTTGATGACATGACGCACTCTTTTGCCAACCAGATACTTGCTGAACCCACAAAGATCCTTCGCAATGCGGCAGAGCATGACGATGAAAGATTTCTGGATACGGCAGCTGTCCTGTTTAAATTGAATGGTGCAAAAGAAAAAAAACAGGTAGAATAACGGCTAAGAGGGACAGGTTTATATAGAGATTTTGCATATTATATACTGGTGTTCGAATGAGGCTCAGTAAAACAAACATTTTATTGATCGGTATCGTACCGATTATCTTTGGCTTGATAATTTTATACAACTATTTTGTTTCTATCGATAAACTTGACCCGCTGGGGCTCACTGTATCCAAGGTATATGCTCAGCTTGTCGTAATAGGGATAGCGGGATTTTTAGGATTGTCTATCTACTGGAGTATCCTTGTTTATTACATTTATATGATCCAGGAGAATGAACTGCTCATCCAGGATAACTTCAACCAGCTTGCAGGCAGCGGTACAAGGCATCTGGAAAACGCAAAGAATCTGATAGGAAAGGTGCTTGACGATATCAAGACAAGCGAAAAATTGAAAATGTAAAATGAAAATAGACACACGGACTGTCACCGGGATTCTGGTGATAATATTCGTGCTTGCACTGGGCTACAGCACTGCTTCCAACTATCTTGTCAAATATCGAACCGTAACTGAAGCTGCTTCATTGAATACAACAGAGATGATATGGGTCAACGGCTCAATCCTGCGCATACCAGATATTCAAAAGCTCTGCTGCTAAAGGCATCAAGAACAAGCTACGTTCGTGCGGTCCGCATGTGGTCCATCTGGGGATCGTGGTGATAATTGTGGGTGTACTTATGTCCACTTTTGCCACCTCGGAGACAGTGCTGTTCATGAAGTTCAATGAGAAGAAAACAGTTGGTGGATACGAGATACAGCTTGCAGACCTTGCTTTTCCGGTAGAGCATAAACATGCAACTGCAGTGCTTACAAAGATCGGCGTGTATAATATCTACAAAGACGGCATCCTGATAGATTCAGGCGCTGCCAGTTTCAGGGAAATCAAGGGAGAGTTCGTAACAGAGCCATTAATATACAGGGGATTGCTTGCAGACGTCAATGTACGTTACCAGGGAATCGGAACACAGACTCCCATATTCATCTCTGTAGCCAATGTCAGGGTCATTCCCGGAATGACAATACTGTGGTCTGGAAGCATTCTTGTTGTAATTGGTATTATTCCGCTGCTTTTGTGGAGAAAAAAAAACTGAATGCATATTTTGTTTCGCCTGCCTTCAAAGCAGCCATCGCCGCTTACAGGAAAATTCATGCATGTCAGTCCCTTCACTTAGCACTTTAGCATCGAAGAAATAGAATTGTGCTGCCTTGCACTTCAGTAACATTAAATACAATTAGTTACCATTAGATTAATTGAGATAATACACTATGGCAAAACGCCAGATATGCGTTCAGGTAGATGAAGAAGTAGCCAGGAAAATGGAAGATATTAGGGATAAGACCGGCATACCTGTAAGCAGACAGATCGAGCTTAAACTCAAAGGCTTCAAAATAGTCGAGGATGAAGAAGGGACTTTTGGTGATCTCTTCGACAATCCCCAAAAATTAGCGAAGGTCAGAAAACGATGGGATAAAGCATTCGGGAAAAAAACCGCAACTGAGATATTGCACAGAAAAAAAAGAGTGGAAAGCTAATTCTGGTTTTATGTCTTCTTTTTTTATTGATACCAGTGTATTCATAAGCACCATCAAAACCGATGATGCTACCGAATCATGTGAGAGGTTCATAAGACGGGTAAGAAACAGGTTTTTCAATGGGTACATATCTCCTTACGTGGCAGGGGAGATGATTCATGCTATTCTCTATTCAGAGGAGATCAAGCAGAATAAGAAAACCGGATATCTGTTCGATTCTTTAGAAGCGATTATTTCTTCTAACGCTGAGTGGTTCATACCTGAGAACAACGATTTATGCTTATTTTCCCAGCTAAGAGAAGTCGATAATCGAGTAGAAGATGGGGATATCCTTCATGCGACATGTGCCAAGATTCTCAATATTCCACTTGTTACCATAGATGGGAAATTGTTGAGAAGTCAGGGTCTAAAGAATCAGGGGATAGAAATTTTACATCCAACCCAGGTTATTGAGAAGGCTTAAAAATAAAAAAATCAATATCTGATGACACTATCACTATCTAAGATCGAGAAGAACATCAATCAGTATATTCATCTTTTCAAAACTTCTACTTCAACAGCAACGCTATCTTTTATTGTTATCGCAACATCGAAATGAGATTCATCCCAATAGCTTCCACCATATATCTTATCTAAATCATTCTGGATTACCCAGGCAGCATTTTCTCCGTCTATTTTACATGCAAGTAAAATTGAGGGATGTTCAGGACATTTTATCTTACCTGCTATCTCATATCCTTCTCTTATTTCCTCATATTTCTTGTCTACCCTATCTTCACATTTTGAACACATGGCCTCCCCTCTTATTTTACCATTATCTTTCCATTCTTCCTTAGCTATGAGACTTCCAGGATATCCACTATCCCAATCCATTAGGATTTTATCCTTGCCAAAAACAAACCCCTCGCCGAATATGTCTTTGGGGCCATTCCATATTTTCACCTTTTTTACGCTTTCATCTCCACATCTTGGACATTTAACTGGAACTTCGCATAATGTATCGTACATTCCCATACTCTCACATCCACTTAGCTTTGCATTTTATCATTTTAGAATGTTCCCAATTCAATTCTGACCTCTTTCTCATTAATCGATTGTATATAAATACCATATTTGCCAAGAATATATCTCCCAAAACTAACCTGAGAAGCTATGTTAGCCATGTCTATACACCCTTATTTTTTTCAACAGGCTTTAAACTTTTTGACAGAAGCCCCGGGAGGGATTTGAACCCTCGACCTAGAGATTACAAATCTCTCGCTCTGCCAAGCTGAGCCACCGAGGCAACGAACTTTCGCCTAAAAGGATTGATTAAAATTTAAAAGCTTCGGTAATCAATCCTCATCTACGAATTTCTTATCAGATGTTTCTACGAGCAGTCCCTGAATGACCACGGCATATGCAGGTCTTGCTATACCGACACCGATAAGCACACCGATTATGGTTATCACAGCAAATCCCTTAAGGGCGCCAAAGCCCATGATCAGAAGAGGGGACATGGCTATAACCACAGTGGCAGCGGCTGCCATTATTATTGAGAATGCCTTTGTCAGCCGTGACTTATACACCTTATCAGGCGGCATCGCGCCTCCAGCCAGCACTTCATCAGTGATGATAATAAGATGGTCAACGCCTGTGCCTATGACCGCAATGATGCCTGTTATGGTTGGAAGATCAAGCTGGAAACCCACAAGTGCAGTGAAACCCAGAATGATAAGGACTTCACTGAACGATGTAGCAAGCATCGGAATGATTATATTAGGCTGCCTGTATCTCAGGTAGACCACTAATGCCACAGTTATCAGGGCTATTATTCCGGCAATGACTATCTGTTCCTTGAATTTCGCACCAAGATCAGCAGAAACCTGCCCTGAACCTATAACTTCAACATTTACGGGAAGTGCGCCTGCGCTCAGGTGGACCTGAAGTTCTCTTGCTTTTCTCTGTCCCTCTTCGCCCTGACCGGTTGACGCGACAAGCGTCTTTACTGGCACACTTTTGATATTCTTTGCAAGTTCACGATCAAGCGCCGCATCGAACACAAGTTTTTCATCAAGGTACATGCTCAGGTAATGAGCCTCAGGGTTTGTGACCGCGCCGTACCGTATAGCAGCGTCACGCAGCGCATTTGCGCCCTCATCGCTAAGTTCAAACGGGACGCCCCATTTATCTACTTTATAAGTCGTTCCAGCTACCCTTATGGATTCTTTCTGAATGGGATCAACTTTTCTGATCTCAGTGCCATAAAGCACATGGGCTGTCTCGTTTCCCTGCACCTGTATCTTTATTTCGAATTTACCGGGTTTGGCTGCGAGATCTCGCGCTGTTGTCATATCCATTCCTGCAAGATCGACAAGGATATAGCTTTCTCCCACTGTTCTTATCGGGATCTCCTTGAACCCGGCTGTATTAAGTTTATCCTCAAGGATCTTCTTGGTAAGGTCGCGCGTTTCCGCGCTAACGCCTTGCCTGAATGGAGGTATAACTTTTCCACCTACCTGCTGCAAAAGGTTTTCAATCTCAACCTGAGTCACAGCTTTTCGTATTTCAACGGTTATGAACCTGCCTTTGATAGGGACGACCTCAGCTTTCAGGCTATTCTCAAGATATTTCTTTATCAAGAAAATCTTGTTAGTTTGCAGTGTTATTCTTGTCCCGCCATCTGCGGCTTTCGTAACATTGGATAGACCAAAGCCATACGCATCGATTGTCTTCTTATCTATGTCCTTTGTTGTTGTAAAAGTAGCGGATTCATCAGCTACTTCGTCTATCCGTATTGAAGGATCGTTGAGCAGCCTTCCGAATTCAACCTGTATTATCTTCCCTGGATCAGCATCAACCTGAGCCACAGCCCCCTGAAGCTGCAACTGCAACCAGGAACCTCCTTCAAGATCAAGACCATACTTGAGATTTGTCTGGAATTTTCCATCCGAATATGCAGGCATTATTACTGCAATTGAGCCCAGGATAACAGCCAAAAAAAGTATGACTCTGGGATTCTTATAAAAAGGTTCTTCTTCATTCATGCTGTGTGCCTCTTCTTTGATGGTTTTTCTATCCGTTTCTCTTTCACGCCACCTTTTTCTATGTACCACTTAAGGATCCCCACATTTGTCATCCATGTATTAACGATATCAGCTATAAGGCCAAATATCAGGACAACGGAAATGTCGCGAATAATATCGATACGGATAAACGACATAACTGAACCTGATGATACTATTAATAGCGCCAAAAGGGCTGCAAGTGTTGTTGTGGTCATTGTTAATCCGGTCTTCATAGCATCCTTTATCTTTTCATTTAGCTCGCCCTTTCGTTTTAGAAGCCTTGTTGTTAAGAGTATGTCTGTATCCACAGAGTAACCGATGAGCATCAGGAGAGCAGCCACAGTCCCAAGGGTCAGCGCCACTCCGAACACATCCATCATCGCCGCTGCAAAAGCGATATCCGCAAATGCTGATATCACAACAGCCATGGATGGGGTCAGGGTCCTGAATACGATGAATACTACTATTGCCATTCCTAAAAATGATAAGATTATCGCACGGAGCGCCTGCTCCTGGAGTGATTTACTGACAACTTCTCCCATTTGTCTGATCTCGACTTTTGAATATTCAGAGTTGATTTTTTTTGTAACTTCTTCAAGCTGTACATCATTCATCTGTTTGAACTGCAATAACAACCTGTTTCCACTTTCTTCTTTTCTTGCCTGGATCAAAGGATATGATTTGAATTCTTCTTTCATTTGGTCCGGAGATTTAATACTTTCAAATGTTATAACAGTCCCACCGCTGAATTCCACGCCCATCGCCAGAGGTGAACCAGTTGTAATATATGTATAGCTCAGGATAGATAGTGATAATATTAAAAAAATCGCAGGAACGATAAGCATCTGTTTCAATGTTACGTTCTTGATATATGTTTCAATAAATTTTTCAATGCTAAAGGTCATAAGTCATCCTTCTAATTATTCAGAACTCGCTTAAATTATAATCCAACATATTTACCTTTTGCTGTTCAGTCAAGTTTCTGGCGGTGTCCACGTATGCCCTCGCAGGGCATACGTGTGCGCGGAGTCGAGAACCCGCAGGGTTTCGGTAATTATTTATCATTTGCTGCTTATTCAATGCTAAATGCGACCGACACTGGATGAATATTTTATGGAAATTGCTACAATCGTAGCAAAGCGATCAACCTGCCTGCGCAATCAGGTTGGAGCTGTAATTGTTAAGGAAAAGCGAATACTTTCAACAGGTTACAACGGTGCTCCAAGGAACCTTGAACACTGCCTCGATATCGGGTGCATACGGCAGCAGAACAACATTGCTTCAGGGACGAGACATGAACTGTGCAGAGCAGTCCATGCTGAACAGAACGCCATAATCCAGGCTGCAATTCACGGCGCAAGCATAGAGAATGCAACGATTTATTGTACTCACCAGCCATGCATATTGTGTGCAAAAATGCTAATAAATGCGAACATAAAAAAAGTCGTTTATGGGACATTGTATCCAGACAAAGAAGCCCTTAAATTTTT
>JAQUNZ010000078.1 GCA_028717345.1 Candidatus Methanoperedens sp. | reverse complement strand
GCCTCTGCGTGACTGGGGCATTATCCTGAATCAACTGAGGGTGTTTTTCGGTGAAAGAGTGGACGAATTTATATAAAGAGGAAAGTTAATGGTTATAGGAAGTTTCAGCAAATTATGTTACACTCCCCTTCAAATGATATCTATCCCTTCGCCACACCCATAGGCATCAGTTTCACAACTTTTCTCGCTATCCCCAGTTGATGCACCACATCCACCACATCCTCGCTTGATTTGTACACTGCAGGGGCTTCTTCAGCTATCACCGAAGGCTGAAAAGCCCTCACTGATATCCCCTTTGCAGCAAGCTCTTTCTGGATATCCTCGCCGCGGAAAGCCTTTAGTGCGGCAGACCTGCTTGACACCCGACCTGCCCCGTGGCATGCGCTACCGAAGGTGAGTTCCATGGCTTTTTCTGTACCGTGCAGCACAAAGGAGGGCGTTCCCATGCTGCCTGGAATGAGCACTGGCTGACCCACGTTCCTGTAAACCGATGGTACGTCCCTGTGCCCTGGCGGGAACGCGCGGGTTGCGCCTTTCCTGTGTACATACACCATCTTTTTTTCTCCATCAATGGTATGCTCTTCAAGTTTTGCCACATTATGAGCAACATCGTAGATCAGGTGCATTCCCAGGTCATCCATATCTCGCCTGAAAAATCGCGAGAATGCTTCCCTGACCCAGTGCGTGATCACCTGCCTGTTCGCCCATGCGTAATTAGCGCCTGCTGCCATGGCTTTAAAATAGTTCTGCCCTTCTGTTGATTCAGCAGGCGCACACGCCAGTTGTCTGTCAGGAAGCACTATGCCATACTTATGCGTCGCACGTTCGAGTATCTTCAGGTAGTCGTCGCATATCTGGTGACCTGCGCCCCGTGAACCACAGTGGATCATGACCGTGACCTGACCTTTCTCAAGACCAAATACCTTTGCAACTTTTTCATCATAAACTTCATCCACGCATTGCACCTCAAGGAAATGGTTTCCGCTTCCCAGTGTCCCGAACTGGGGTTTCCCTCTTTTTCGGGCTTTATCGCTCACCTTTGAGGGGTCAGCGCTTTTCATGAACCCGTTCTCCTCGCAGTGCTCGATGTCCTCTTTCACCCCGTACCCGCTCTCCACAGCCCATTTTGCGCCGTGAAGTAACGCGTCATCGAGTTCCTTATCCGAAGCCCGTATCTTGCTTTTTGAGCCCACGCCCGAAGGGATCTCATTGAACAGGAGTTCGATGAGCTCTTTCATCCTTGGGCGCACTTCATCTCCTGTCAGGTTAGTCCTGATAATACGTACACCGCAGTTGATATCGTATCCTACGCCTCCGGGACTGATTATACCTGTGTCCCTGTCAAAAGCAGCAACTCCGCCGATAGGGAAGCCGTAGCCTGAGTGCGCATCAGGCATAGCCATGGAATATTTCTGGATCCCGGGAAGCGTGGCTACGTTTGCCGTCTGTTCAAGCGTCTCACACTCAAGGTTAGCGAGCAATTTTGATGAAACGAATATCCTCCCCGGCACTCTCATCCCCTGTTTGTAGCTCGTGGGAATGTCCCATGTGTAATCATTCACTTTTGTGACAATGTCAGCAGGATATTTTCTTATTGCTTCTGGCATAATGTTCTTCCGATAATAGTAACTGTACACTAAATATTGTTTTGCAACTTTATTAACTATGATGGCTTACATGGGACAGATACGCTTAGATATGTTTAATTTGCTCGGTCATAACTCCGATCTGCGTAAGTTCATTCCTGAACTCAACGAAAGCCTCTTTTGCAGATCTGGTTGCTACTGCGCCCTGAGTAGAGGGCTCTATTAATCCCTGCTGCTCAAGTACGCGAAGAGAGTACCTTACAAGGTGGTCTGGTATGCCGGTTTCAAGCGATAGCTTCATTATTCCGATAGGGCCGCTCTCCATCACTTTCTTTAGCACGATGACGTGTCTCTTTAATAATTCGAGTTCGTGTTGGACTCTTCCTGTCAGCATAAATACCTGTTCAGAGTTATACCTGGAAGCATATCTAATTTAGCATTGGATAATAATATATAGCGATAGTTACAATGTTTAAATTGGAGTGATATTATGAAAAAAAGTATGTTTTTGGGGCTTCTGGCAGCAATTGTTTTGATAAGCGGGTGTTACGGACCGAAATCCGAACCGTCTGCCGCACCAGGACAAAACAACGTGAATATTGAGAACTTCGCATATAATCCCGCAACTATTACCGTGCAAAAGGGCACGGCTGTGACATGGACGCAAATGGATAGCACGCAGCACACGGTAACAGGTAACGGTTTTGATTCGGGAAATCTAAATAAAGGACAAACATTCAGCTGGACGTTCAATGAAACCGGAACTTTTTCATACAAATGTTCCAATCATCCGAGTATGAGCGGAAAAGTGATCGTGAAATAAAAATGGGGTTTTATTTTATTTTTTAGCAATTACAATAAATTTGCTAATGCTTATATTCGGAATATGTTCCGGTTTCTATCTTTACGAACAACCATGGAGCAACGAATGTTGTAGTAAATCCTAATGAAGCATACCTGATGCCATCATAAAATACAAGATTCGAAAACGGATAGAACATTAAATACACGAAACCTGCAAGCAACACTCCGGTAAATGCCCTCTTGATCCTCTGCCTGTTGTTTTTTGTCTCTTTAAGACCTACAAGTTCTTCTTCCATGAGGTAACCTGCGCCTGTAAAAACTATGACAAGCCATAGCTCGATCAATTGTTCAAGGGTTATACCAAAAGCGGCTGCCAATATCATCAGAACTGACGGGAACATTACAGCCATGCAATATTTTTTGACCCGGCTGATCTTCCATTTAATGATATATGATTCAGCCTTTAAAAACGCCATAACGATCAAGAGCCCGAAAAATATCCCTGCGATCACATCTCCGGCATAGTGAACCCCAAGATAGACCCTGGATAAAGAGACCAATATTACTGCTGCAGCGCCGATTAGGATCATCTTTTGATTTCTGGTAATGCCTCCAAGATACCCCCAGAAACCCGCTGATACCTGGGCATGAGCGCTCGGGAACCCGAATCCATCTGCTGGAACCTTATGAAGATGCTCAGGTGGTCTTGGCATCGTGAAGATGTTCTTTAAATAAATAGCGAGAAATGCTGAGAAAAGTATAACATACATTGCTCTTATTCCAATTTTTTTGCTGAAGCACCAGAAAATTATCGATGCGAGAATGAAATAAACAGGGTGGCTGCCAGAATTAGTTATCGCGATAAATAATTTATCAAGAAGAGGGGTTCCAAAACTTTGAAGAAATATATTGATGTTTTCACTGAACAGAATCTGGACAGGCACTGACATGTTTTTTCCTCATAGCGAAAATTATATATCTGGTATCTTACCCATAGTAAAATAACATAAATTGCCACGTGGTGGAACATCAGTTCATCAGGTTTACAGCCCTCCACGTGGATTAACAATCTGCTTTATTTGCTCAATATAATCATCCAAAACCAATATTATTATAATCAAAAAAAGTCTATCAGAAATCGATAATAGACTGCCAATACAGGCAGTCCATCAATATTAAATAACTACCCTTTAACCTGGGCTTTTGGTGAGCGGGCTATCTTCTTGCGCTTTGCGCCTGAAGAAGTGTATCGCTGATTCGGGCCCGGGCGTTTGTAGGCGAGCTCGGATTCCGGCACCATTATTATTGTTCCTTTGCGGTGCTTTATCCTGCCCCATTTTGTTGTGCCTGTTTTTCCCATGTGGTTTTCCTCCAGTGAGTTTGTCTGGCTTCTCAATAATTCCAGTTGTTCATAAACCTTTCCCCGTTTCAAAACGCTTCTTTATCATGTACATCTGTGTTTTCTTTGCTTTTGCCAGATGAAGCACTTTCTCAAAAGCCTGCCTTTCAAGAGGTTCTATTTTTATATATCCTCTGTCCTCGGCATCTTTGAAAAGCTCAAGACCAAGCCCTGTTCTGGCAAGAACTGTAGTGTACCCATCTTTTGACCCCACGCCCCCGAACGAAAGGTCTGATCTCTCTGCTGTCAGGTCAGTACAGACCGTGCATGACCCGTTTCGATACCTGTCAATATCATTTAAAGGAAATGTATGCTCAGAGTCCGCAATAACGCTGAACTTACCTTTGCGTATTTTCATCGCCCGTACTGTAGAAAGCGGAATGCTTTTTGACTCAAGAAAAGCTTTCAGACCTTCATAATTGAAGGTGTCCATACAGAAAAGTCCCATTTTCAGTATATTGGCGCGCATGAACATGTGCAGTAATCCGTACGGGGATGTCTGCATCTTATATACTGCATCGATGTTGCATGACGGCCCGACAAAACCAATGGAACGAGACCCTCTTTTTATTGCGCTCATCAGGGTCTCCATAGTCATGGAATGCACGTATATTGAGCCAGCAGAGCGCAATATGTCCTCTCTTGTCTGAGCCACTATGGGTACAGGTTTCCATGGTTCTTCCTCGCTTTTCACAGTTACCACGGCGCTGTCGATCAGTCCCTCATCCAGGGCGTATAGCAGCATGGACGTGACCACACCTCCATCCTGTCCTTTCAAATCAGAAAGCACTGTCTTTGCAGTAAATACGTCACGAACTTTTCCTATGAGGCTTGATTCCGTGGTTATGGTCCTGGGACACTGGTTATAACAGACACCGCAGGATGTGCAGCGTCCCTTCAGGGCAGGTTTTCCTCCCACAATGTCCAATACTTCACAGCTTGCAACACAGGCTCCGCACATAGTACATATTCCAGGGTCGATTATTTCGCGTTTTAACTTGCCAAATGAAATTCGCTCCCGGTCACTAAGTGATCGCCTTACCCTGATCACGCTTTTATCAAGCTCATCGAATTTATTTTTGCAATTCTCAGAGCAGAAAAAATGCTCTTTGTTCTTATAAACGGATTTGAACCCTGTTTTTTCGTCAACAGGCATTTTACATATTGGATCAATTGGCATTGAAGGATAATTATACATTTAACAATAAAATGTTTTCCTATCCCGATTCATAATCTACGGTTACCGAAGATTCCCTCACCGATGCCATATATTTTGACACCTCTTCATGAACCGGATGAATTTGATATGCCTTCATACCCTCTAATGAATCGAATTTTGTCACAAGTGCAATGTCATACGAGCGATCAGAATGAAGGATATCTATACCAACCTCCAGATGGCGCAGCTGCGGGATCTTGCCTTTCAATCCCAGCAGGACTTCGCTGGCTTTCTTTACATTATGTGCGTCTTTGAGCTTAAAAAAAACAATGTGTGTGATCATGTTCATTTTTCCACCATCAGCTTTCGCACAGGCTCAAGTATCTGGTTCATGTAGTCCGCAGCCGCAGTTTTCAGGTCCATCGGATGGAGTTTCTTTTCTGCAAAATCAGCTTCCAGCGCCTCGTAGCTCTCGTAATGCAGGTCGCCGCCGTACTTTTCAGGGCGCTTCACCACTATTTCAGGATAGCGCGGCGTGATATGGTACTTGAAAAGAGCAAGCACCGGATTATCCTTTACTTCGCCTTCAACGCAGAACGCCCCGTTCATCTTCTTTTTCATATCTTCCGGGGTGTCGTCCACAGAGATGTAATTTCCCTTACTGGATGACATCTTCTTGCCGTCAAGACCAAGGAGGATGGGGGTGTGTATGCATACCGGAGCCCTGTATCCAAGTTCAGGCAGCCCTTCCCGCGCAAGCATGTGGATCTTTCTCTGGTCTATGCCGCCCACTGCCACGTCAACACCCAGATGGGCGATATCCAGAGCCTGCATGATGGGATATATCATCTGTGATACTTTGGGGTTCTCTGCATCCCTGCTCACCTCATCCATGCTTCGCCTTGCCCTGTTCAGTGTGGTGCTTCGCGCAAGCTTTAGCACGTCCATAATGTATTTTTGGTCTAACTGGTATGATGAGCCAAGGACAAATTTCGTCTTCTTTTCGTCAAGACCAAGCGCGATGAAGCATCTCTTGTTGTAATCTGCGATCTTTCTCACTTCATCCATTGTGCCCTTTTCGTTTAGATAGGCATGGACATCTGCAAGGAGTACTGTTATCATGAAACCTGCCTTCTGGAGATCGAGGAGTTTGTTCACAGTAAGCACATGACCCATGTGGATCTTGCCGCTTGGTTCATAGCCCACGTAAGCGGAACATTGTTTATCTGAATTGACCAGTGCTTCAAGTTCCTCTTTTGTAACTACCTCTTCCGTATTTCTGGTGATAAGCGCTAATTTGTCCATAATTGAAGGCTCCTTTAGGTTCTGCGGTTCTATGTCAGGCTAGCACATAAACTCTGCGGATTACTGGAGAGGGTTGGCTGCCCATCGCATTTGGGAGCAACAGGATACCCTAACATATGATTTTAACAAACCCCTTTATTTCTACTGGAATTATATAATTAATTAATATACATTTAGATGATTGTTATTATGAACATGTTCATCATATTCATCATATATATGTGTTGGGCGCATCCAGTTCTGCGCTGGTCAAAATTCCTAAATTCCCGATAAATTAGGCAACGCGGATGAACGCAGATTAATTACATTTTTATCACACTTTAATTATTAATTTTCGGCGCCAGTATGTTCCCCGTGCAACAATATTCCAATGGAGCCGATATAGTAGACTGAAAAATATCCTCCCCCGCGCCCCCTGTTCGCGATCGTGTGCTGTGGGCTTGCCCGCGTTGCTGGGATGGGCTTTTTTTATTTGCGGGGGGACGTGTGGGGTTATGGCTGGGGGGAGGGATGTATGGCGGGTCGAAATGCGGGAAATCATTCAATTGAGTCGGAAAGCTTTTAAGTCAATCAATCAGAATTATGACTATGAAAGATGCTTTAGAATATTTCAGGGTAAACCTTGCAGAAATGATCTCTAAATATGAAGGGGAATATGTGGCGATCATTGAAGACAAAATTATAGCTCATGGCAAGGATGCAAAAAAGGTCTATCAGGAAGCTAAGGCTAAATTTCCTAAGAACATCGTTTTCCTGGGTCAGGTTCCAAGAAAGGAGGCTTTGATCCTTTGAAAAAATGCTTCAAGTTTGCGAGGGAAAATTCTTCAAGCCTTGGATTTGTTTATAGGCCGATCGCGAAGGTGGGATTAAAAGACGCCAATGGCGACATTTTTGAACTCAGTATGCTGGTTGATTCAGGTGCAGATATATCAATCCTTTCGAAAAGGATTGGCGATATAATGGGTGTAGATGTAGAGCAGGGAGAGGCAAAGGTATTCAGGGGTATTGTGGGAGAAATGATGGCTTATGTTCATAAGATACCGCTATTCATAGACGGGAAAGAAGTTGAAACAAGAGTTGCTTTTGCCCTTTCAGAAGTACCTAACTTGCTGGGAAGGCTTGACATTTTTAAGAATTTTGAGATAAGTTTCAGGAAAGAAGAGGATTTCTGCTTCAGCGATTAGTTGTATTGCCGTAAAGCGCCATATATTTATCACTATCTAAATATTAAATCCTCGGCGCCGATACGTTCCCGGTACAGCAATATTCCAGGTAAAACCAAAATATCAGCCTTAAATAATATTCCCCCGCGTCTCCTGTTCGCGATCGTGTGCCGGGGGCTTGCCTGCATCGCCTGGGGGCGGGGGAGGGGTGCATCGGCGTGTCGGCTGATGGGGTTGACGGTAGCGGGATTTTATTTTTGGGGAATCTGTGGATTCAAGGCTCTGCTTTTTGAAATTTAAAACCGCAGATGAATCCATGTGAACGCAGATTTACCACGACGCAGAACACTGATGACGCGGATCTGGCGGATTTCCACGGATACGAAATCCGTGTGTATCAGTGTGATCTGTGCAATCCAAGCTCCTTCGGAGGCACCGGATAATTATAACAAACCAACGATTAAAATTCGGCGCCATCCACGAAGCCACCGCATTTTTTAATCCGAAGTAAGTATTACTCGAAATGGTTAAGATCAAAGCATTTTATATTAGCTTCAAATGAAGGGCGATATCAGGCTGACATGGAAAGATGTGGTGAAGGAAGCTCTCTCAAAGATAGGGAATTCTGGACATCTGGATGATATCTATTCGCAAATAGAAGGGCACTTGAAAACCGAGACAAATCCGACCTGGAGGGATACAGTGAGGAGGACGCTTCAGCAGTATAGCGTTTTTTACCAGGAGGAGAAGGGGAGCGGGACATGGTATCTCAGGGGAGAAAAGCCTCTTCAGGAATTTGACCCTGAGAAGAACCCGAATCCAGCGCATGAGGACGTTCAGGAGATGCTGCTTGAATTAGGGAAGATATACGGTTATGAAACCTCCGCTGCTATCAATGATGCCAGGAAGAAATTTATGAACATGCCCATTGAAGAAGTAGCAACCATAAAAGAATTCCAGAGAGATGTATTTCATCCTAAGGTTGCAGAAATAGTGAGCCATATAGATGTTCTATGGTTTGGCGGCGATACTGATATGCTTGTCCCGGAGTTTGCTTTTGAAGTTGAGCATACGACCGATGTGACAAAAGGACTGGGGAGGCTTCTTGATCTTCACAGGTCAGGTCAGAGAACAAGACTTTTTATAATCCTGCCCATTGATAAAATGGGCAAGTTTGATAAAGAGATCGGGCGCAGTCTTTTCAGAGATATAAAAGGGATTTGCAGGGCAAGGACTTATGAACCGCTGATCAATCTCTACGCTCTGGCGAAGGAGCACGATTTACAGAAGACGGAATTTTTTGGGGAGTAAAGGGTAGCTGCAAGATTTTAATAGGTACTTTGAGGGCACTGCATATTGAAATTTTAAACCGCAGATGAACGCTGATAAACGCAGATTTACCGCGACGGGGAACACGGATGACATGGATTTGACGGATTTTCACGGATACGAAATCCGTGTATATCCGCGTCATCAGCGCAATCCGCGTTCTGTCGGAGGCGGCACATATTTATAACTTTTTAAATATTAAACTTCGGCGCCGATAGGTTCCCGATGTTACAATGCTCGCATTACCGCTTCCATCCATTTATAATATTATTATGTTCATGCAATAAATATTTCATCAAGAACTCCTTTTTCAATTAAACTAATATTGAATAAATAATTATTATTATTAAATGTCTCTTCCAGTGGTCGCTTAGCAGTTAACCATCCTTTTCCATCTGTAATCCAAATTAATTCTATATTTTGTTTTTGAAGTTCATTAAATAAGGATTTAAATTCGCCACAAACCGATTTTAATTTTGATCCTCCCCCATTATAGAAATTAGTTTCTATTAAAAACAATTTTCTTGTTTTTTTATTTAATACCGCAAAATCAAAACTTCTAGCAGATATATCAAATTTTACTTCATAATTCCATTGTTGTTGAATTCTTGATGGGGTCGCTTGAGGAATGCACTGCAAATCATAGTTTTTTTCTATACTTTGTTTTACAAATACTTCAACAAGTTCTTCCATCAAGGTTCCACCTCTATTTTTTCGTCCATTTGAATCTAACCCTACTTCCACACCAAACACATAATCAACAAAATTTTTTATTTTTTTATCATGGAATAGTTCTATTAATCCACTTTTTTCTATAAATAAAAAATATTTTTTTGCATTTTCATCAGTTATTTGATTTTGGAGTTTAAAATCAAAGTTTAAATAGCTTAAATCTCGATTTTTGTAATCTTTTAAAATTTCAAATTCAGTCTCTCTTACTGCTAATAAAAACGGAATAACTTTTACAGTATTAGGATATTTTTTTATTAAACTTATAAAATCTTCTTCCAGATTTGATGAACCAATTAGTGAATTAAGCAAATTTAATTCTATATTAATATCCTTAATATTCCTATTTACTTTATCCCAATTAATAAAATATTTCCATACTTTAATCGATGATTTTAAGCTGTTAATTAATGATTCGAAAACGTCCTTTTCAGAAATTTTGTTTCTTTGATAAAATTGAATATACTTCATAATATATGCACCATATTTGCCCTGTTCAATAATTTAAAATCACTGCTTCCGCTATTGCTCCTCTTCCATTACCATTGCAGTTTATCATCCTCTTTGCGCTTACTTTCTCAATTCTATAATCACTATACAATTCCAAAATGAAGTTTGAATAACTGTTGCTTAACATTAGATGGCAGCCTTTTTTATCAAGTTCACGATAAACATCAGCTAGACGACGCTGGTCTTTTTCTGAGAACGAATTGCTTGTATAACTTGTAAAGCTGGAAGTTGGGGAAAGTGGGTAATATGGGGGATCGAAATACACGAAATCTTTTTGCTGAGCTATATTGATTATTTCCTCGAAAGGCATTGCTTTTAGTGTAACACCCTCAAGCAACTTTTGCGCCTCTCTTAAATCTTTTTCTTGGAAAACGGATGGATTTTTATAGCTCCCAATCGGTACATTAAATTTTCCCTTAGAGTTCACACGATAAAGACCGTTAAAGCATGTTTTGTTTAAATATATGAAACGTGCTACAGCTTCCATTTTCGATAAATTTTTTGTATCTACACCACGTTGAAAATAATAATATTCTTTACTATGTTTTGACCTGTGTTCTTTCAATAAATCTAATAATCCTTCAACATCATATTTTATAATTTCATAGCAATTTATTAGTTCCTGGTTATTATCGGAAAGAAAAAATTCTTTGTCAGGATATGAATTTTTTATATGAAAAAATACTGCGCCACTCCCTAAGAAAGGTTCAAAATATTTATTAAATTGTTTTGGGAAGAAATCTACAAATTGGTTCAATAATTGTGTTTTGCCACCAGCCCATTTTATAAATGTAGGAATCGTAATATTTTTTTGGGGTTCCTTTAAAGAAACTTCACGAAACCCTTGTTTTTGTACGGTTTCACTCATCAACAATGTTTCCCCCGGTAATTTCATCTATTTTGGATAAAACTTTTAGGCCTTTATCAGTTATTTTGAACAACTTGGTTTTTCTTCTTTCAGGCGTTAAGCAAATAACGGTTTTATTTTCCATTAGTTCACTGAGTGTACTGCTTACATGACTAATCGGAATGCTCAGATTTGTTGAAATGTCGCTTGGGGTAAATACTGAATTCTTTAGCAGTGATAAAATACGAAGCCTCTTATCGCTTGATTTTACAAAGCTGATTAAATCCCAATCGTTCATTGGCTTGATTTAGGTTACAAAGTGGTTTAAACTTAGTTACAAAATAATTGTAATTAAATTATAAGTAATACTTTTAATTTAATAGTAATGTGTAATCAAGACATAATTAAAATGTAACTATATATATTATCTATATTTTAATATTATTGTGAGATGAAAAGGAAAAGGAAACCTGCCATATATAATGCAAAGATCAAAACTGAACAGCTTAGAATTAAGAACGCTTCGAGAGAGGAGTTCAGGAAAATACTCGTGGAAATACCTTTTACTGCATATGAAGTAGAGATCCTTTCAGATGGAAGAAAAGTTTGTATTACTAAACCTGGAGGAAAGAGTGTATGGGGTCGAATGCAAATTCATGATTTCATGGTTTGGATTCTTAATGAATCAAATAATGAACTCTGGAGAATAAGTCATGAAGAAATATTTGATGATCTTAAAAATAAAATGAACCAAAATAGTACCGAAGCTAAGGAAGTCATTTTAGCTCTAAAAAGAGTTCATGCAGGAGAGGAGCCTGAAGATGTTTTAAACGAAAATCCACAGTTGGGTAAATCATTACAGGGTTATGCACCTGATTTAATTCTCAAAGTCTACAAGTGGATTTGGGGCCAAGAAGATTGCAATTACCCTACTGGCGAGGGGAGAAATATGTCTATGAATGCTATTATGGAAAAAATATACAACTGAAATTTCTCACTTTTTTGGATGCATTATAGTAACTTTCCCTTGTCGAACGGATTCTGAAAATTCCCGTTGAAAATTGACCCTTTTTTCCCGCCAATTTTGACCCACCTTCTATGTAGCTTTTCCTCCATTTAATAATTATCCTTTCCAACATTTTTGGACTCATGCTTTTTCAGTCTATAAC
>JAQUNZ010000077.1 GCA_028717345.1 Candidatus Methanoperedens sp. | reverse complement strand
GCGATATCTCGCGCTGTGGTCATGTCCATGCCTGCAAGGTCGACAAGGATATAGCTATCTCCCACTGTTCTTATCGGGATCTCCTTGAACCCGGCTGTATTAAGTTTATCTTCAAGGATCTTCTTGGTAAGGTCACGCGTCTCCGCGCTAACGCCTTCCCTGAATGGTGGTATCACTTTTCCACCCACCGGCTGCAAGAGGGTTTCAATTTCAGCCTGAGTCACAGCCTTTCGTATTTCTACTGTTATGAACCTGCCTTTGATAGGGACCACCTCAGCTTTCAGGCTGTTCTCAAGATATTTCTTAATAAGATATTCCTTTGTTGTTTCCAAAGTAATTCTTGTTCTGTTATCAGTTTTCGAAACTGTAGATAGACCATATCCAAGAGCATCTATGGTCTTTTTATCGGTATCCCTGGAAGTGGTGAATGTAACAGATTGGTCCGCAGTCTCATCGATCCTTATTGAAGGGTCATTCAAGATCCTTCCGAATTCAGACTGGATTATCTTTCCTTCATCCGCATCGACTTGAGCCACAGCACCTTGAAGCTGTAATTGCAGCCATGAACCGCCTTCAAGATCAAGACCATATTTGAGATTGGTATGGAATTTTCCATCCGAATATGTAGGCATTATTACTGCAATGGAACCAAGGATCACAACCAAAAAAAGGATGACTCTGGGATTCTTATAAAATGGTTCTTCTTCGTTCATGTTATGTGCCTCTTCTTTGATGGTTTTTCTATCCGTTTATCTTTCATACCACCTTTTTCTATGTACCATCTAAGGATCCCTACATTTGTCATCCATGTATTCACGATATCGGCTATAAGGCCAAATATCAGGACGACGGAAATGTCACGAATAATATCGATACGGATGAAAGACATAACTGTACCTGATGATACTATAAATAGCGCCAAAAGGGCTGCAAGTGTTGTGGTGGTCATTGTCAATCCGGTCTTCATGGCATCCATTATCTTTTCATTTAGCTCGCCCTTTCGTTTTAGAAGCCTTGTTGTCAAGAGTATATCTGTATCCACAGAGTAACCGATAAGCATCAAGAGAGCAGCCACAGTCCCGAGGGTCAGTGCCACGCCGAACACATCCATCATCGCAGCAGCAAAAGCGATGTCCGCAAACGCTGATATCACAACAGCCAAGGACGGGGTCAGGGTTCGAAATACTATGAATACTACGATCGCCATTCCTAAAAATGATAAGATTATCGCACGCAGCGCCTGCTCCTGAAGTGATTTACTGATAACTTCTCCCATTTGTCTGATCTCGACTTTTGAATATTCAGAGTTGATTTTTTTTGTAACTTCTTCAAGCTGTATATCATTCATCTGTTTGAACTGCAATAACAACCTGTTCCCACTTTCTTCTTTTCTTGCCTGGATCAAAGGATATGATTTGAATTCTTCTTTCATTTGGTCAGGAGATTTAATACTATCAAATGTTATAACAGTCCCACCGCTGAATTCCACGCCCATCGCCAGAGGTGAGCCAGTTCTAATATATGTATAGCTCAGGATAGAAAGTGATAATACCAAAAAAATCGCAGGAACAATAAGCATCTGTTTCAATGTTATGTTCTTGATGTATGTTTCAATAAATTTTTCAATGCTAAAGGTCATAAAGATATCCTTCTAATAATTCAGAACTCGCTTTAATTATAATCCAACATATTTACCTTTTGCTGTTCAGTTTCGGTAATTATTTATCATTTGCTGCGTATTCAATGCTAAATGCGACCGACACTGGATGAATATTTTATGGAAATTGCTGGTATCGTGGCAAAGCGCTCAACCTGCCTTCGCAATCAGGTCGGAGCTGTGATAGTTAAGGAAAAAAGGATCCTTTCAACAGGTTATAACGGCGCTCCACGCAACCTTGAACACTGCCTCGATATCGGGTGCATACGGCAGCAGAACAATATTGCTTCAGGGACTAGACATGAACTGTGCAGAGCCGTCCATGCTGAACAGAACGCCATAATCCAGGCTGCAATTCACGGCGTAAGCATAGAGAATTCAACAGTTTATTGTACTCACCAGCCATGCATATTGTGTGCAAAAATGTTAATAAATGCGAATGTAAAAAAAGTCGTTTATGGTACAGATTATCCAGATAAAGAAGCCCTTAAATTTTTCGAGAAAGCGCAAGTTGAGATCGAACAAATGACTTTGAAAAATCCCTGAGGAACATGTTTGAAATCATAATTTACTTTTTTGCGACCGTGGTTCTGGCAATCTGGTTGATGCTGCCTGCTTATATATCCAATTCCATGGCTGTGGTTTTCGGGGGTGGAACGCCTATGGATCTTGGAATGAAATTACCTGACGGGAAAAGGGTACTCGGAGAAGGAAAGACCATGAGGGGGCTTGCCGGAGGCACAGCATGCGGGATCGCCATTGGGCTTCTCCAGATTTATGTTGCACTCACTTTCGGTATTCAGTATGTTCCGACAATAACTGCAATAATCACCCTCTCGTTCGGCGCTCTCCTCGGGGATATTGTAAAAAGTTTTTTTAAACGGAGGATCGGTTTGGTGCGTGGAGCAGAACTTCCTCTTATTGACCAGCTTGATTTTGTTGCAGGCGCCTGGATCCTTACTTACATCTTTGATCCTGTGTGGTTTACCGAACATTTCATATCCTCCCCCTGGATAATCCTTACAGTCATTGTTCTTACCCCGATACTCCATCGCCTGACAAATATATTTGGATATAATATTAAATTGAAAAAGGAGCCATGGTGAAAAGCCTTATAGATGCACTGAAAGAATGCGGAGCCATAAAATTTGGAGATTTCACGCTCGCATCAGGCAAGAAAAGCAGTTATTATGTCGATATCAAGAAAGCCAGCACAAATCCGGTTTTGTTAAAATTGATAGCCTGCAGGATATCAGAAATAATGAAACTCCATTCCATAAATGCAGATTACATTGGCGGCGTTGCCCTCGGGGGCGTACCAATTGCGGTTTCGGTCTCACTGGAGACTGGATCGCCCATTTTGATGATAAGAAAAGAGGCAAAAAATTACGGCACAAAAGGGCAGATAGTTGGAGATGTTATCCCTGGCAGTAAAGTTGTGCTTGTTGAGGATGTAACCACAACTGGCGGGTCAGTGATAAAAGCCATACAAGCATTGAGAGACGAAGGACTTATAATTAGTCACGTTATAACAGTAGTAGACCGCGAAGAAGGGGCATCAGAATCTCTGGCCTGTGCAGATGTCGAACTCATACCACTTGTTCGGATGAGCGAACTATTAAAAAAATAAAAAAAATCAGATGATCGCTTTTAACAGATCCTTGTCGCGAAGGAGACCAAGGAGGTTCCTTGAACTTGTTATTACAGGGATCTGGTCTAATCTCTTACGCCTCATTTTCTTTGCGCTTTCGCTGACCTGGGAACTTGAAACAACGGTCTCGGGTTCGCCCTTGAACTTTATGATATCTTTTATGGGATAACCTGGCAGCTTGATCTTGGCAACGCTATAATAAAGGCTCATTGTATCGCGCATGGATTCCCATGTCCAGGCATCATCATCAGATCCAGAAGACATATTGGAAACCTCGGTGCGATCCTCAATTATACTTGCACCAATGAGATCCTTATCTGAAGCCACACCTACAAGAGCCAGACTCGAATCAAGTATTGGGACCGCCTTTACATCAGCCAGCTCCATGATAGCACCCACCACATAAATTGGGGTTTCGCTCCAGACAGAGACCACATGGTTCCCCACATAATCGCTTATAGGGGTTGTGAGATTCATCTTTGCTATTGCGCCTACGATATCTGCTATGGTTAAAATACCTAAAAGCGTACTATTCTCAACGACAGGAAGACGCCTGATATTATTTTCCAGGATGACACGGGCTGCTTCTGCTAACGATTTACCAGGTGAAATGGTTACTGGATTCCGTGTCATTATTAACGCTATCTGCTCTTCTTCCGGATTCTTCAGTAGATCTGTCCGGGTAACGATCCCGAGCAGTTCCCCGTTTTTTACTATGGGGATTCCTGAGATATGCTTTGTTTTTAATATTTCAAGCACTTCATCCCTTGAGCCCGGCAGTTCTGCGGATGCAACATCTCTTATCATTACGTCTTCAACACTGATGTTTTCCGGCGAATCAACCATTTTTTGTCTCCTATTCTATTTTTTTCCGCGCACAACAAGTACAGGTATTTTTGAGGTGCGAACTACTTTTTCGGCAACGCTTCCAAGCAGGAATCTGTCAAGACCGCTTTTTCCAAGCGTACCCATTACGATAAGGTTTATGGAATTCTTTTCAGCATATTTTATTATTTCCTCTGCAGGATGCCCTTCAACTGTATTTCTTTCCACTTCCAGCCCTTCTGCGTTAGCTTTGTCTGCAACCTGGCTGGTGGCTTCATCTCCTTCCTGTTTCAAAAGCGTGTACATGCTTTCCCATGCTGCATCCATGGGTATCGACGCAAACGCTGCCGTATCGATCACATATATGACATGCACTTTTGCCCCTGTATTTTTTGCCAGTTCTAATCCATAATCTATCGAGTTTTTCGTATATTCTGACCCATCTGTTGCAATCAGTATTCTTTTATACAATTTGCTTGACATAATTTATCTCCTTTTCTTTAGATTATTCTTATAATGTCATCCGGTCTTGCACGTCTAACTAAGCTGCTTAATGGATTCCTTATTCCCTGCATATTGTCCGACTTTTTATTTAATACCATTAGTCTTGCTTTTTTCCCCGTTTTTATGGAGCCCAGTTCGTTATCTATTCCTGATACTTTTGCACCATTTAGCGTGCACAACTTAAATACTTGTCTGTCATCGTAAATAACCGTCTTTGCGAGAAATTCCATTTCAGAGAACATATTAACTGAATTAAGCATCACGTTGTCCGTGCCTGCTGCGACAACTATGCCTTCATCCAGCATTTTTTTTATGGGCGGCAGCCCCGACCCTGTAATGAAATTCGAACGCAGGCAGACAACGACGGGGATACTCGCTTCTTTGATCAATCTTATCTCTTTTTTTCCCGCGTGGGTCAGATGTATCAGAAGATCGGGTTCAAGCCCGATAGCAGGCAGGATGTCAGTGGAATCTCTTTCTCCCGCATGGATGGCAAACTTTTTTCCTTTTCTTTTCGTGTGCCTGGCAACCTCCCGGATCACATCGATTTCAAGGTCGCTGGTGCTGCTAATGCCAGTCCCGTCGCAGGAATCAAGATAACTCATATCGTTATCTACGGGTCTCCCGAAGCTCTTTACTTCGATTTGAGATCCGGATAAAGCTTCATTGAGCGCCTTCACGCCTGTAACACCGCCCTCACGAAAATCCATAAAGGCGCAGGTACCTGTTTTTATCATATCCTGGATCGTAGCTTTCATGGAGGCAACAAGGTCGCCAGTGGATGTCTGTGCAAGGATACTGTGCTTTAGCCCGTCCGGAGGCTGGACAAGTTCAGCCAGGGGAAGATAAGGCGGGTCTTTTATCACGGAGTCTCCTATGTGTGTGTGGGCGTTCACGAAACAGGGGGCGATTATGGTGTCTGCGTTGATCTTTTTTTCTTCGATGTCTTTTATTATACCGTCTTCTATGGTGATGATTCCGTCTAAAGGCTCGAATTCGTCGCCGTAGATGATGGTACCCTGCAGGGTCTGTTCCATGCTACCAGATTTAACTTTATGCTATTTGCGCTTTTCGTTCTAATTATTGTCTGGGTATTCGTTTTAAAAGGTCAAAAAAATAAGGCAATTTTTGCCTCTATTTTAACCAATCTGCCGATAAGCCAGTCCTTAATAGCGTTCAGAGACTATTGTTATTCATAATATATGGAGGCAAAATATGCCAAAAGCACGTCATGTAATGGAACTTCAGGGCAGAACGCGGGTAGTCGTTGAGAACGGGAAGGTCATAGAGGTCGGTATTCCGATGACCGAGTACTGTCCCATCTTCGATAAGATCAGGGGGATCAAAAAATTCACCCCGAAGACAGCCAGGGAAAATATAGAATTCAGGATGAAAGACTTCGGCATGTTCACAGAGAACCGTGAACTTGAGATGGAAATCTTCGTAGGGTTCGGGGCGAGCGAGACTTTCATGACCGCCCTGCGCCGCGGGCTGCTGGACACTACGGTTACTGTATGCGACGGCGCGGGCACAGTAATCACGAGCAATCCCAAACTCTGCCAGGGCATGGGCTCGCGCATATCAGGACTGACCGAGACCTCGCCGATACAGGGGCTGATCAAAAGGATAGAAGCTGCCGGCGGCGTGGCGCTTGACCCGGGCACTGCCGCAATAGACCAGGTGAGAGGGGTGAGAAAAGCCATAGAGCTTGGATACAGGAAGATAGGCGTATCAGTGGCAAATCTCACAGATCTCAAAGAAATAAGAAAAATCGAAAAAGAAGCCGGCACTGAAGTAATAGCATTCGGAGTGCACTCTACAGGCATGCCTGATAACGAAGCAAAAGAATTTATCGAACTTGTGGATATGACCACAGGCTGCACATCAAAATGGATCAGGGCAGGGGTGGCTGGCAAGACCATAGCGCAATTCGGCACCGCAATACCCATATTCGCAATTACTAAAAGAGGAAGAGAACTACTGCTTGAGCGGGCAAAGGAAGTCAGGGACCCCATACTGGTGAACACCATGAAACTCCCCGTTCTGCCTGAAGAGAAGCAGCCAGGACCGCTGGTGTGAGATCATGAAGAAAAGTTTAAAGATGGCAATTGCAACAAGTGACGGCAAGGTTATTAACCAGCATTTCGGGAAGGCAAGAAAATTCATAATAATAGAATCGGATGGAGAAGTGATTAAAGTCCTTGAAGTGAGGGAGAACGATCCCTCATGCGGTACTCTCGAGTATGGAGGTCATGCCGACGATGCTCTTGGAAAAAGTGTTTCTCTCATCAGTGACTGCGATGCAGTGCTGTGCAGCAGGATCGGAGGAGGCGCTGCAGAAGGGTTGCAGGGCATGGGTATAGATCCGGTTGAAGCTCCGGGGTTCATTGAGGAGAATGTCCTTGCTTATGCTAAATACAGGCTAAAAGATTCGTAGATTTTATAATTCCAGATAAGGAGGTGAGGTAAGTTATACGTTCACCACCCCCGGAACAACATTATTCAGCCCGTAGAGGCTCTGGCGCGCATCCTGGAAATAGAAGCGCTCCTGCAATACTTTTTCTTCTTTCAGCCTGTTCAGGGCATAGCGCACTGTCCTGGCTGGAAGATATGTTTGCTTTGCAATATCTTTCTGTGTTAAAAAGCCGCTCGATTCCAGCACTTTAAAAACAAGTTTTGCTGATGGCGGTAAATGATTTATCTTATTCGGTTCAGACAGTATTTCACTGGTGGCAAAGACGATTCCTTCTTAGGTTCATTTTTAAATTCACCGACTTAAACTTAGTTTTATCCCTTATATACCTATTTATTGGAGCAATTATTGACCCTTATCTTCGGTTTATTTCATGGCATGTTCCATCTCAGTACCCAGAGATTTCAATACCCTGTCCCTTATAATATTAGCTTCCTGGCTGGTCCGTATCCTGGGATGGGGAAGGTCAATGTTGAAGATCTCCTTTATAGTCCCGGGTCTTGCCGACATCACGACTATCCTGTCAGCAAGATAAACAGCTTCATCCACGCTGTGCGTGACAAACAGGATAGTCTTATGTTTTTTCTCCCAGATGCGAAGCAGTTCAGCCTGCATGATATTTCGCGTCTGGGCATCAAGAGCCCCGAAAGGCTCATCCATCAGGAGAAGCTTGGGATTATTGATAAGCGCGCGAACGATAGCTATCCTCTGCCGCATTCCCCCGGATAGCTCATATGGAAAACTATTCTCGAACTTCTCAAGGTCAAGAAGTTTCAGGTATTCACGGGCGTTCTCGTACCTCTCCTTTTTATCCACTCCAAGCACTTCCAGCCCGAATGCAATATTGTCGATCACGGTTCTCCAGGGGAACAGTGAATAATCCTGGAAAACCATACCCCTGTCCTGTCCCGGTTTATCCACCCTGATGTCGTCTAACATGACTTCTCCGGCAGTTGGTTTATCCAGTCCCGCAATAATGCGAAGCAGCGTGGTCTTGCCGCACCCGGATGGACCCAGGATGCAGATAAATTCCTTATCTTTGACCTCAAAGTTCACCTTATCAAGCGCATTGATGGTATTTCCCTTTGAAATAAAGGTTCGGGAAACATTATTTAAAATAAGCATTAACGTCCCCTCCATGATAAAAGAGAGGATTCAAGTTCCTTGAATATCCTGTCCATCAGGAAACCGAGGAGACCTATCGTAATCATCCCGACAACGACCCTGTCCATGCGAAGGACTGTTGAGGAATTGATGATAAAGCTTCCAAGACCGTAATCCTGTCCCATCATTTCCGCTGCTACGAGGGACATCCAGCCTATGCCAAGTCCGATCCTGAGCCCGGAGAGAATGTTGGGCATTGAAGCCGGGACTACTACTTTTGTAAGTATCTGCCTGCTGTTGGCGCCCAGGGTATATGCAGATTCAATGAACAGGACTGGTACGCCTTTGACGCCTGATATTGTGTTAAGCAGTATGGGGAAGAACGCCCCTATGCAGACTATGAAGGCTGAAGATTCCACCACACCTGCTTTGAACCATATCATGGCAAAGGGCACCCAGGCGATAGGAGGTATCTGGCGTATGATGTTGGTGAGAGGTTCTACCAGGCGCATCAGGCTATTTGACCAGCCCATACCAATTCCCAGGGGGATACCAATGGCAGCAGCTATCGCAAATCCTGCTATTACCCTGATGATGCTCCAGTAGATATGTTGAAAAAGAGTTCCAGTACTGATGAGTTCTGAAAAAGATTTAATCACCATTTCCAGTGGAGGGACAATATATACCGGATATAATTGAGCTTTTGAAACAGCATACCAGATGGCAATAAAAATAGATGGAAGAACAAGATAGTACGTCCATCTGGCGTTCATAATTCCTGTTCAGCCTTTTATTATTTTATCTATTGCAGGATCATCCTTTACGGTACCGGGCTCATCGTACGGGCCGGGATGCGCTTTCTGGATGTACTTCAGATCAAATATCTGCTCCCGGGTGAGGTTATTTGTGGTGTAGCCCAGATCCTTTAAGGCGTTCACGAAATCCATGGTGCTGTTGATATATCTTTCATCAGGCAGTGCACAATATTTCGGAGAGAACTCTATGGAGGCGAGGGCTGTCTCATTGTCGATACCCAATTCAGCATTAGCGGCGTCAGCCAGTTCTTCGGGATGAGCCATTATGAACAGGGATGCGTAATTATGCAATTCAACAAGTTTCTGCACTGTGTCCGGGTGTTCTTTTTCAAACTTTTCAGTTACCACAAGAGCGCAGCACGGGTTATACGGCCAGAGTTTGTCAGATGGTATTACGACATCGCCGTAACCTTTCAATACCCCTTCCATTTCAAAAGGAGGCCATACAACATACGCCTCTATCTGTCCCTCGTTCAGCAGCGCTGGCAGGGTAGAAGCAACTGGGATATTCTTGACCGTGGCATTCACTCCGGCTTTTTTAAGCTCAGTCCTGAGTATGACATCCTGTATCGAGCCTTTTCCAGGGGCGCCGATGGATTTGCCGTCGAACTGTTTTAGCACTGCCTGGATGCTGCCAAGCTGTGTCAGGTTCTTATATCTCTTGCTTTTTGCTATAAGTGAGGAACCTTCAGAATGCGTTGAAGCGATCACTTTTATCGGGACGCCTTTATCAATTCCTATCATAACAGGCGGTATGCCCATGAACCCGATATCAGCATCGCCCTGGGCAAATGCCTGCGTTATCAGGGGTCCGGATTCGTAGCGTTTATATTCAACAGCATCAACGCCAAGCTCCCGTTCGAGGGTCTTGTACTCCTTAAGGACGTATATTGCCTGGCACATGGAAGGAAGATATCCTACTTTAACGGTGATATTTTCTTTTGTTACCTCTTTTGGTACTTCTTTCGGTTCCTCTTTCTTATCTATGCAACCGCCAAGAGGAACTGAAACTATTATTATTATCATTAAAAACGCCAGAAGCTTTTTACTCATCATATTACCCGCTAAAGCTCTAATGATTTAATAATATATATTCGTATTCCAGGTTTTTGCATATTTTTACTTTGCCCCGAAGCCTCCACGCAGGAAGCGCCTTAGGTCTTCTTCATCATCTGGATTTTCATCTTTGTTTTGTTTATCGTTACTATTGTTCATATTTCACCTTTAAAATAAGAAAAGGGGCGCCAATGGATAGGATTATTGAAAACGCCCCGTTTTCATTGTTAACCATTCAGCAGAATTTCTTCTATGGCAAATGCATTCCTGCCGCAGTCACTGCATGATGCCATAGCGATCCCTTTAATGAATTCTGCGCTCGTTATCATTATCGCATGCTTGCAATCAGGGCATTTATACTGCCTGGCAGATGTCATATCAGCCACCAGACAAAATCATGCACCATTGCATCGGCAGGAATGTTTAGAGACGCTATTACCTGTTCGCGATCTCTCGCTATGCCAGTTCTGTACTTTTTAAGTTTAACTTATTCGGCAATTATTGACCTGATGGTTCTGGTTTTGTTCAAATAGTGACAAAACCTGCCTGTATATTCAGGAATATATATCATCCATCTATATTGAAGAAGTGGTGAAAAAAAATGTTTCAAAGAAGGAATCGTTTTTGCCTTCCATCAAGAATGGAACGGTGAAGGATCGAATATAGACGAAAAATTGAAAAAACCAGAGTACAGGCGCATGAAAATAAATATTGAACGAATAAACCGGACACTGGCGACTGTAGAAAATAGCTGGCTGGGTGCTGGAAGACACCATGCTTTGAAGGAGCTTGAGAACCTGCTTGACCGCCAGCATGAACTGGAAAAGGGGACCGAGGGTATCGAAGATGTATTCCTCAGGGAATACATCTATGAACAGCTTGACACGATCGCAGCAGTAAGACGTTCTCTGGCGAATGATGTCAGATGGGATATCGAATCAAATAAAAATACACCGGGTATGCAATGAATGAGGGTGAAGTTCTCGTCAGGAAAACAGCGAATTATCGTATCTGGTTAGATGAAACTGGTATCGGACGCATCCGTATCCTGAAGAGGATCAACTTCAAGACCCTTGTGGCTCTTTTTGAGGAACTGCACGGCGAGATAAGAAAAAGGCTTGCCGGGAACCCCGGAAAGGTCCACATCGTTTTTTATATTTCGAAATCACTCTACGATGAAATGTCAGTCAATGCAAAAGAGTTCCTGGGATTCTGCCAATCCTGTATGGGCATCACGTTCGAGCTTGTTCTGATAGAGATGTAGACCGGAATAATTGTGTCAACATCTGCCTCATTCTGTAATTATATATATTTTTGCAAGTATTATCTTTCTATGAATATGATCAAGGAAGCCGGAAGCAAGCAAGGAATAAACAGCTCCTGTCGAATGAAAGTTGAAAATAAAAAATTCAGGAATGATGTCGGATTCGATGAGATCGTTGAATTTCTCATTTACCAGAAGGCAGTAATTGATTATGCGGGATTGAATTAGTTGCCGCATTCGTTGGGTTTTTGGAACTAATCAGGCAATTCATGTCATTTTCTTCAAATTTATATTCCCATAGTTTCATTTCATCCTGGACTACTATTATGGTAGTTCCGGAGATAAAAAATGTCATTGAAAATATCTGAAGACTGGTTAGCCGTAATTATCGGCTTTATCATTGTACTCATAGCAGCAGCAGGCATCGTATCTGCAAAAATAATCCCGTGGAAGCTGGTGTGAACATGGTTGATGAAGGAATAAATAATGAAACTGGCGGATCAGATGGAACGCCTTTTACGGAAAGGGCAGGATATTTCCTTATAGGATTCGCAATACTTGTCATTCTCGCTGTATTATCTGTTTATGTTTCACAGAACAAGATAGCAGGCGTGGAGATCGGGAAAGGATGGGGTTTTGAATATGTTGTTATCGCTATACTTCTTGGATTGATACTTCGAAGCATAGTCGATCTATCCCTGCCACTGAGCAGCAGCTTTGAAAAAATAAAACCTGCTTTCAGGACTGAGCTTCTTGTCAAGATCGGGCTCGTGCTGCTTGGCGCCGAAATATCCATCGGGACATTATGGGCATACGGATGGCGCGGACTGGCACAGGCGCTTGTAGTGGTGATAGCAGTGTATTACGTATCCCTCTGGGTCGCGGGAAGGCTCGGCATTGATAGGAAGTTCGCCCATATGCTCTCGACAGCAGTTTCGATA
>JAQUNZ010000076.1 GCA_028717345.1 Candidatus Methanoperedens sp. | reverse complement strand
TTTTAGGTTTTCAAGTTCTTTATCAGTCAGTTGAAGTTTCGAGCGCTGGCTTGAAAATGGCATATTATTATATTAGCGCTCTTTACTAATAAATATTGTTATGTTATTTTGGAATCGTTATACTAGTGATATTATGAAAGTAAGAATCAGCGTTACCCTTGATGAAGAAGTTCTTTGTTTAATTGATCAGATGCGTGTATTGGTTCCAAGAGCTACGTATATCAACAGTAAATTAAAAGAAGTGTTAGCGTCAGTCAATGAAACCGCCAAGTTACAGACTTACGCAAGTCATCCACAACTATCTAAGGAGTGTGCTAACACATGACCATTAGGGAGCTACTTGCGAAAAATCCCTCTCTTGTTGAGATCCTTGAATATGTGGATAAGGAAGCCCAGCGTATAGCTTCCGAAAGGAAATTACAGTCACATAATTCGTTAAATTCCAGTGTGATGGGAGGTGACTGAATGGCAAAAAATACAGAAGTTCCTCCAGCTGCTTCGAAAAATAAGCAGGAGGGCTTTGTTAAGACTGATCCTGTCCTTGATATTGACGGCATTTTAACCTACGTCCTGGGCTCGGATACACCAAGCAAGGACGGTACGAAGGTGTACGATGGCAAGGTGGGGATCGGCTTGGGGACCTACAAAAATAAACAGTGGGTTCACATCACCTATAAACAGATGTCTAAGCTAATGGCATTTATCAAGAAAAATGCGGATCATTTTAATTTGCATCTTGATAAGGAGCTTGAGCGGGATACAGAAATACAGAGGGCATAATTATGTCCTCTCTTACTTTTTCTAATGAAGAAGGTTATTTTGATGGCGTTGATCAGCAGCGCATTGTTATTGATAAAGTTTTCTGTTCTGTTTGGGATGAAAATTACTGTACTCAAAATCATACTTTTGATCAAGATTTGGCGAATGCTCAACATTTTCATATGAAACGCGGGGCTGTAAAAAAGGGAAGGTTTGAAGAAATGTTTCATTTCCAGGTCAAACCTTATATGACTTATGATCTCCGTTTCAGGGGTCCGCGCGGAATGAGGGGACATGTAAATATTATTGAATATCTCCAGGACAGGTATAATTTAAAACCAGCATCTAATCTTATAATTCATGATTCGAACTTCATGCCTCTTGATTGTACTTTGACACTAAAAGATTATATTAATGCATTGAATGAAGCTGCTGAGTTTTTCCGTAAGGAATATATTAAACTTGTAAAAGAGTTTTGGGGCGAGGATCTCGAGCATGTGAAGGTTAGCGTTTATGTGCTTGAGCTGGCTTTTGAGGTGTACCCTTGTAGTACTTCAGATGTTGCCGCTCGTCTTGAAAATGATGGTATTTCATTTAGAAAATACAATAATCAATCAGGAACGATTTATTTTGATGATGCAGTTGGGGATATTGATTATGAGTTACCGAATGGGTTGACTACTAAAGTTACAGAAGCGCCCGGGTTTGATTCTGTTTATGTCAATAATATTCATGGCGGTTATAATGACTATAAAATGCAGTTGAAATATTATCAAAAGTCATTTGGTCTTGTCAGGATTGAATTTACAATTTTCAAGAATGAAATAAGCACGTTGTTTTCATTAAAGCCTCATTTGATTGACGAAGACTGTTTTGCTGTTAAAAGTTGGATTCATAAACAACTAAGGGAGCGTGATAAACAATCTTCTTGCATAGGTCGTTTTGATGTCAGTCTTGAGGCAATAGTTAGGGAGGCATCAAGATGGACAGGGCTTTCCGAAGATATAATTTATTTGCTGAAGGATCTCGAAGTATTTCAGTCTTCAAAGAAAACACATCATCTAAGACTTAGATTGATGAAAAGGGGTTTCATTGTTCCTATTGTTGATGATCTTGGTAATAAAAAGCGGAAACTGTATAAAGTTTCTCCTCAGTTAAAAGCGATGCTTAGTTCATTTAAGCCGCGCGGTACTGAAAGCTTTTTGCCTTCATTTATCAGCAGGGCGGAAAAATGAAAAATCCGGTTTTAAATATAGGCGGTAGGGTTGTTGTTTTGTCATCAGGTAAATTTGATAAAGATGGTGAAAGGATTTTACCGCCTAAGATCTTAATTTCAAATGGCCAGCATTTTTTTGTTTTGCCTTATTCGGATATGGCTAAAATTATTGATTTCATGTATGAAAATAAAGAGTACTTCAATAAAATGATTGAAAAAGAGATTGAGTTAATAGGATCTCAGGATATCCCTAAATTATGAGGCTCATAAGGCATTATAGAATTGATTCCGGTAGAAGGAAATTGAAGTCATCTGCCATTAACGATTTTTTCAAATCTAAAGATAAATGGTGTCGTAAATTTACCAGGTATATTCTATCCTGTACTCTGGGATCATGTAAATTTTACCGAAGGTGTCAGGGTTGATATCATGAACTGGGATTCGAATGATGCAATGGGAGTATATTTGATAATTGTTGTACTTGGGGCAATATTTCTTTTCTGGGTCATTGGAGGTAAATGGTAATGATCCGGTTTCGAAAACCATACGAAAAGAAAAATAAAGAATATTGGGAAAAGGTAACGAAGAAAAAAGATGGAAAATAAATTAATAAATTTCCCATTTATTAATGACTGCTGTCTTTGGTTTATATGGCATATGTTTTAGAAGGTTGTTGAGATCCTTAAGCCTTGAAATTAATGCCTTTCTTAATATTGTTTTTGTGTTTGTATTGCATACTTTTGCATATTCTTCTGCCATTGCATAAAGTTGAGAGGGCACTGCAATTTCTATTCTAACATCTTTTTGATTTTGTGTTGTTGGTTCCATGTTCTTTAGCTCCTAAGTCTTTAAAGACTTTATACACTAATTAGACTAATAAGATATTTAAGGTTTACTTCACTATTAAGACTTATGCGAATTATCGGGACCACTACGATAACTGATGGAAATAAAATAGTATTAATTTCAAAAATAGCTCAAAAATTCAAAGCGAAAAAGGGTGATATAATCGTATTTTATGAATCTGAAAACGATGATATCATTATTAAAAAGGGCTGAAATATAGTTATTTCTTGCGAAATAATTTTCTAAATCATTGGGCGCGCTGCCCTCGCTGCAGCGGGATGAAGTCCCGGAGGGCCGCGCGTGCCTGGCTGATCTCTTCTTCTGGGAGTTGCGCAGATCCGGATTCTTTTATGTGTTTATTATCTGGTGAGCTCTGTATGTCCTATCTCTGGGATCCTTTGGTTAGATCTTACTGGCTGCAGCTGTGGTCCCGGGCGCCGGCGCGGATCCTTCTTGATTATATCTTTGAATGGCGCCATAATCCGTTACGGAATTGTGGCGCATCGTGATCATCGAAAAACGTGTTGAATGCTGGAACACACCATGGCTATTATCAGGGTCGTTCATCGTGCTATAGAAACTGCCGATGCAATTAGACCCTCGCGCATCGCCCCGGCGCGAGGGCTACCCGTAAAGTTTGATGAAACTTTTCAAAGTTTCGCCCTCGGCAGAGACTCGGAACCCCGAATGGGCGTTCTCGACGGTCGTCACAAATCGTCGTGGTTATCTAGTTGTATTTCTTGGACGTGAGCATTACGCTATTAATTCATTGCCCTGTATGTCATGGACAGATTCTAACTTGTGTATCAAACCAAATCCGCGATTAATGCACGCCCCGGCATTTATCGCCCAGCAACCGGAAAAATTAGCGCAGTTCGCTTATTTTTTCAGCGCTTGTCTCTGGATCCTTCTATTCTCTTTGTCTTGTCGTTTCTAGGTCCCACAAATAGAGGCGCTGCCGGCGTGGAGGCTAAACCGTTTGCAGTTTTTTGTTTTTGTGTACCAAAGATTTTAAGTCACGTGCCGTGACTTAATTGTGTGGATCCTCCATGGTTGATCTCTGGATCGTTCTGGTCTCTTTGTTCTGTTTTTCCTCGTTTATCTGTCGGGTCCTTCTGATCTCTTTATCTTGGCTTGCCTGGTTGAGCTGTGGATCGTTCTGATCTATTCATCAGGCGCGCCGTCCGGGAGGATTGCCGGAGGCAACTTCAGCGGCGCGCCTGTGAAGATCATTTCGTGAAAATAATTTCTCGCGTAAGCGCGATTAATAGATAGTCTATATTAGTATCGTGTTTTACGATACTGTTTGGCTGGTTCATCTATGCATATTTTAAAATCAAATTTATTTTAAAATGCTCTGCTTATTGGTATTAACTTCATGTCTCTGCTTCTTGATTCATTCCGTTACGGGATTTAAGCAAAAAATCAGGTTTTCTTTATATACCCTTTATATACTAAATTCTCTCATTTTCCTTAGACTTTTCTTAAAACTCTTTATTGACTTTTTAGTCAATTCTTAATTAAATTTTATTTAATTCTTTCTTTTTTCTCGTTATTTCTTTCTAAGAAAAAAACAATAGGGTTCTAAGGGGTAAATGTGTTACTGTATCGTTCTAATGGAACGCTCCATTGTATGCTACCAGCATCATGCCCCTCCTCTTATACTCCGGTTATACCGGGTGCCTGGGGCATTGAGCTTCGTTATGTGAAGCCGTCGTCGTGTACTAAATTATTTCGAAGCCGTGCGGAGATTATATTTAGTACTTGCGGCTTCTTGAAGCTCATAAGGTTGTATAAGAGGGGGGGAAGCCTCATCAGAGGCGTAGGGGGGAGAGATATCTAGTCTCGTCTAAGATCTCGTTGCGCTTCTGCGCATCACTCTTAGGAGTTCTAGAAACTTGGTTCTAGCGCATATCTTGATGTGCGTGTTGATATCGAAAGTATTTTCATTAGAGAAGATAATAAAAATTATAAATGTTTGGATTCAAACAAAACATAAAAATGTGTTGTTAAGTATTCCTATTAATGCTTTCCTTTAATAATAAGTATTCGAAGTAGATCATTTTGAATATCAAAAATTACGCGGTAGTCGCCAACGCGTAATCGAAAATAGGGATCACCTACCATTTTTATTACATCAAAATGATATGGATTTTCACATAGCTGTGATACTTTATCAAAAATTCGTTTTGATAAAGTTCTGTCCAGTTTTTTAAGTTCGTTCGCGGCTGATTCCGACCAGATTATTTGGAATCTCATCAGAATCCCATTTCTTTGGCAAGCTTTTCATGTGTAACATATTTGCCGTTCTCAATCTCTTTGATAGCATATTCAATCTCATTTTTTGTCTCTTCATTTATTTCCCTGACGTCTTCGATGAGTCGCTCCAAAACATCGTTATAAGTCTCCCTTTCAAAGAGTTTCATTTGATTTAATATTGATCTTATATCTTCATTAATTTGGATTGTTGTAGACATAATTGTATATTCTGTCTTGACCTTACTTATAACTTGCTATAGGCTTCAATAATATATTATAGTACGATCTGATTAAGTATCATGCGACCTTATTTTTATCAACACCCTCATTTGCAGTTTTATCTCTTCAGAAAAAATAGCAATTATGCACCAAAATCCCCCGCCCCCAATCACTCCACCCAGAAGGTGCGGGCAAAACCCGCATCCTCCTGCTAGCAGACGGCGTAACTTAGTGCGGGCGGCTGGGCAACATACCTGCTCTCCTCGCTGCGCGTTTCATGCCGTCCAGTGCTTGCTGCGGTGCTCGGACAGTCGCATAAATAATATATACCACGTCACATATGCGACAATTCTACTATGAACAAAGCTACTGCCAGAGAAAATATCAAGCCCGGAGCAAGTGTGGGGATAGTCTTAAAGCAAGATCAGAGGAGTGGTAAAATAACCCGGGGTATTGTGAAAAGGATCTTAACAAATTCTTCAAATCACCCTCATGGAATAAAGGTCGAACTAGAAGATGGCAGGGTTGGAAGAGTTAAGGAGATACATTCGTGATCAGCCCTCTTTGCCCGCACAAAACCACGTTCCCGGTATACCCTTTTGAGCGCCGATTCAGCTTATATGCAGTCTCCAGCTTCCAGTTTTACTTACAGGAGAGTATATGCCGGTTTATAAAGAATATCAAACAGCATGGACGGGGTAATTGTCATGATTATTTATATATCCGATGTGCCACAGTTTCAAAAATATTTTAATGTAGACGAAAACTATTTAAAGTTAGTTTGCCTATAATTACATGTTCGCTAAAAAACGAACAAGATAAGCGGGTTTCTTTTTTAAACGATACCACCCCACTCCCCTTCCCGCTTATCTCATTTTCATATATTGTATCAAAAACAACAAACGGTTTCTCTGTTTTAATTATTTAGAAAACATTATATCCAAATGAATTCAATAAAAGACGCAAAACTGGCAGTCGGAGAGAGATAATATGTTTGATAAAGAATCAGTTAACGGGATAATAAAATCTCTGGGGCTGGTATTTGGAGATATCGGAACAAGCCCGATATACACTCTCACAGTTATTTTTCTCCTGACAAAACCAACACAAGCTCACGTTATGGGCATCCTTTCCCTCATAATATGGACACTTATTGTACTGGTTACGGTGGAGTATGCATGGCTTGCCATGAGCCTGGGTCAGAAAGGTGAAGGAGGCACCATAGTTCTTCGTGAGTTACTTGTCCCGATGTTAAAATCGGGGAGACAGGTTGCATTTGTCACATTGCTCTCATTCATCGGCATCTCCCTTCTTTTTGGAGACGGGGTGATCACCCCTGCCATAAGCATACTCAGCGCTGTTGAAGGATTAACTCTTATTCCAGGGCTTGAAGGAACCAGCACGACAACTCTGGTTCTTATTGCAGCCATAATTGCAGTAATTCTTTTTACCTTTCAGAAAAAAGGAACAGAAAAAGTCGCATGGGCATTCGGACCATTGATGGTTTTATGGTTCCTGTCGATCGCAGTTTCAGGTTTTGTATCGATACTTGATTTCCCATCAGTTATACAGACTATAAACCCGTATTATGCCATTAAATACCTATCGGAAAACGGAATAGCAGGATTCTTTTTGCTTTCCCAGGTTATTCTCTGTGCTACAGGGGGGGAGGCGTTGTATGCCGATATGGGTCAGCTTGGTAAACTCCCCATCGTAAGAGCATGGTATTTTGTATTTTTTGCCCTCGTATTGAACTACCTGGGGCAGGGCGCTTTTATTATTCAGCACCCTGATGCTAAAAATGTTCTTTTTGAGATGGTATTCCATCAGGCACAAATACTTTATATTCCATTTCTTATCATCAGTATCCTTGCGACCATTATAGCCTCCCAGGCAATGATCAGCGGGATGTTCTCCATAGTATATCAGGCGATTACAACACGAGTTCTGCCCATGCTAAAAATAAATTATACGTCTTCAGAACTCATGTCGCAGATCTATATAGACACTGTAAACTGGTTCTTACTTATTTCTGTTTTATTTGTCATGTTTTTATTTAAGCAATCAGAATACCTTGCCGAGGCATATGGTCTGGCGGTTACAGGAACAATGACCCTAACAGGAATACTGATGACATGGATATTTTATTTAAAAAAGAAAAAATTTAAGATGATAATCTCTTTGCTCGTGACGATAGTTAACATGGCTTTCCTTCTATCAGCCATGCACAAGATACCTTATGGTGGATACTGGTCAATCGTTCTTGCATTAATTCCCTTCAGCATAATATTAATATATACATCAGGTCAGAAGAAACTCTCTACAGACCTTAAGCCCAGGGTACTGGAAGATTTCCTGGAAAAATATGTAGAATTATACAATTCCAAGAATAAAATCGGGGGAACAGCGCTTTTCTTTGCAAGAGATATTAGAAAGATACCCCCTTATATCGTTAGTACCATGTTCTATAACAACATCATCTATGAAGATAATGTCATAGTTTCCATAGTCAGGCTTGATGTTCCCTTTGGGATCGAAAGTTCTTTCAGAGAAAATCCTGCGCAAGGGTTGAGGATATTCGAGATACGCCTTGGCTACATGGAAGTCGTGGATGTGGAAAAGATATTGAAGGCATCAGGGATAAATGAAAAGGTGATCTTCTATGGCGTTGAGGATATTGTGACTGAAAATGTGATCTGGAAAACATATTCTACTATCAAAAAGCTTACACCTGCGTTCGTGCAATTCTATGATCTCCCGGCGCATAAGATTCATGGGGTTATCACCAGGATAGAGATGTAATAAAATAAAAAGGAAAGATTTATAACGGATAATAAGGTAGTCGGTTAAAACTATTCCACATTAGTTTTTAATGTTGATTTCAGGATATAAAGGAGGATTTAATAAATGGTATTAGACTTGACCATGAGTATGGCTATACTTGCATTCATGGGAGCGCTTGCTACTATTGCAGGATGCCTCGAGGACTTAGAATCCGATGTAGGTTCCCAGAGTAATCCAAACTCCCAGGTACAGTTAGCCCCTCAGATGAATTTTCTGCATAGAATATACAACAAGGCGATTTCAGGCGAACCGATAAGCAACGGTCTGTCTGCTGTGATCGGCGGTACTGTGACAACGGTGCTTCTGAACGCCAAATTTTTTTCACTTACCGCGATAGCGATTGGCGCACTGGTCGCTGCTCTTATCTATGGCATTTTTGCAACAACAGCTTTTGCGGGCAGGATAGCGAGCCAGTCGCGGTTCAAGCAGCCCCTGTATATGGATATAATGAGATATACAACACCCTCTATCATCGCGCATAATTTCATTGTCACATTCTGTCTGGTGGCAATAGCGTATATCCAGTATACAATACTGGGATACCCCTTCTCGATCCCGTTTCTGGCGTTGATATGGGGTATTTCCGTGGGTGCCATAGGCTCGTCTGTGGGCGATGTGCACTACGGCGGCGAGAGGGAATTCCAGAACCGTGAATTCGGTTGCGGTCTCAATACTGCGCTTTCAGGGCGCATTGTGAGGAAAGCCGAATCCGGCTTGAGGAACAGTATCGACAACGTCTGGTTCTGCGCAAAATTCGGAGGACCTGCGACAGGCATCGGTCTTGGTCTCACAGTGTTCTTATCAAGCTGGCCGACTACAATCTGGGGCTACACATGGACTGCAATGCTTGTAGGTGTTATAATCCTTGCAGTAATGACGGTAATGAACCGGCTTATTGAAATTAATGTAAAGAACGCATACGGTCCGTATAAAGAGGATAAAAATGAAAAGGAGGCTGTTTCAGTTGCGCACACTCATTAACGCGACTGACAAGGAGGTTGAATTATAATGGTATTTATTGATCCGGCAACAATTATAGATATCCTTCTGATAGGATTAAGCGGAACGCTGATCTGTCTGGCAGTCCACTTTATTCCTGTAGGGGGTGCGCCAGCCGCAATGGCACAGGCAACAGGAATAGGCACAGGGACTGTGGAACTTGCGGCAGGTTCAGGTCTTGTAGGTCTGATAACATCAAGTTATATGTACGCTTATGAGCCCAATGCTCAAATGTCTTTGGTGATGGCTGCAGGAGCCATGGGTTCTGCGATAATGCTGGCAAGCACGATGCTTGCAGGCGGTCTGATATACGCATACGGCGTAGCAGTGCCTTTCGCCTCAGCCCAGGTAAAGAAAGACCCCATAACCGGTGAGAGACAGGATATCTACATATCCAAAGGAACGCAGGGACAGGGCATCCCGACTATCTGCTTCGTAAGCGGTGTAGTTGGCGCTGCACTTGGTGGAGCAGGAGGAGGACTCATATATTTCGTTCTGATGCAATATTACACCCCGCTTATTTCAGCGAGTGCTGCTGCTGTGGCAGGCGTATTTACAATGGGCGTATTCTATGTTAATTCTGTCATCCCATCATATGGCGTGGGAGGAACAATAGAAGGAGTGCATGACCCGAAGTTCAGGCGTGTCGTGCCAAAGGATGTGTTGACAAGCGTGGTAATAAGTATGTTATGCGGAATTGTGGCAATATTGATCGCAGGGGGAATGACATAGTGAGCGATATAAAAGAAATATCCCCGGAAAAACTTGCAGCATTCGGGATAATCGGAGGTCTTGCAGGAATTTATCTTACTTACATCCTTCCGGCAGTTGGAAAAATGGCAGGAGGACCAGTCGGGATGATCTTTTCGGTACTTGCCCCAACTGCAGGAGCCCTTGGAGGGATATGCGCAGTGGTATGGGGCGCTGAAGCGGTAAGACGCGTTGCAAAATACGGTCTTGGCACTGGCGTCCCGTCAATAGGACAGATTGCTATGGGAATGGGTATCATTGCAGCTATGTTCGGTCTTGCAATAGTGAAATCAGTTACTCAGAACCCGCTGGGTATTCTGGCAGGTCCAATAGTCGCATTGGTAACTGCATCCATAATCGGGTTCATAATCGGGTGGTTCGCCCAGAACGTAATAAAAATGAAGATACCTGTAATGATCCGTTGCATGACGGAAATAGCGGCGGCAGGTGCTTTGGTCATCATAGGATTCAGTGCAGCAGTAGCGGGAAATTTCGATTTTATGGGAAGCATTGTTCCAAAGGTTTTTGATAACGGTATAATGCTTGCAGTATTCTGGGTCGGAGCAATGGCAATGCTGCACCCGTTCAACGCGTGCCTTGGACCTGATGAAAAACAGAAGAGGCTTCTATATCTTGCAGGTTCGACAGGAGCAATTACCATGGCAGTAATAGGCATAGGTGCTATAATGACACTTGGAGCATCAGGAGTTGTTACTCTGCTGCTCGGAATAATCCTCTGGCTCATCTTCTACAAGAAATTCTGGGATGAAGTCTATAAGGATGCGGCAGCAGTGGTTGGGACAGGATTGATCCCCAAGACGGAGGCATGAACATGAGTCATATACGGGTTGCACCCGAAATGCATCTAATACTTGACCCCTCAACAGGCGTCATAGCAGAGGAACGCGAAGACGTTGTGGAGTATTCTTTGGACGGGGTCAGTACACAGCTTAACGAGCTTGATAAAATAGTCACTGATATGATGAACCAGCTCGAACCAAAAGCATCGCTGTTGAACATGTTCCCGGGAAGGGAGAACGCTTCATACAACGCAGGGATAGTCACCAATGCGTTCTATGGCGCAGTGATAGGTTTCATCATCGCCTTCTTACTGCTTGTTGTCCCTGTGGTCAGAGAAGCAGTTACCAGACTGGGAGGAAGGATATAAATGGCAAACAAGGTAAAACCGGCAGCAGGATGGCCTGTTGTTAAAGGAGAATACGAATCCGGGAATCCAGAGAATCCAGTAGCAGTAACCACATGCGGCTCTCACGTAAAAGGAGCTGCGCAGATTGCGGCAGGCGCCTGTATCACTGGACCTCACAAAACCGAGAACCTGGGCATAGAGAAGATCGTCGCCAACATAATTTCCAACCCCAATATACGCTTCCTGCTCGTAACAGGGGCAGAAGTTAAAGGTCATATTTCTGGCGAAGCAATAATAATGCTTCACAAGAACGGCATCAAGGATAACAGGATCGTTGGCTCGACAGGGGCTATTCCATACATCGAGAACCTGACCGAAGAGGCTATAAAGAGATTCCAGGCACAGATAACAATATCAGAGATGATCGGCACCGAAGATGAAGGTGCTATTGTCTCAAGGATCAAGGAACTTACAGCAAAAGATCCGGGAGCCTTTGAAGGCGAACCCATGATAATCGCAGTGGGCGTGAAAGAGGAAGCTGTGGAAGCAGGTGGCGTCAAGCCCATGTCTGCTGAAATCGCTACCATCCAGGCAAGGATCAAAGGCATCCAGTTGCAGACCATCCAGATAGGTAACCTGAACAAACTGATGTCAGGTATCTATGCCGGAAAGATCGAAGGCATAATGATCGGTCTTGTGGTCGGACTGACCATTCTTGGAATAACGATATTCGGAGGTGGATAAAATGGCTGAAGAACATGAATATGGCAATGGTGTGCCAATGGTCATTGCTCCTTCAATGGCAACAATAGAATCACTTGTCGAAGATATCAGGTACAGGGGTCAGCTCATTGCGAGGAACCAGAAACTTGAATCAGGTGTTGGTGCCACAGGAGTAATTGGCTTCATGCTTGGTTTTGTGGTTGTCATGCTGCTTGTATTTGTCCCTCTGATATTAAGAGGGGTGATATAAATGGCAGAAAAAGTCCCCACAGTAATAGTGAATCAAGAGGATTACAAGGAAATAATACTGAAACTCAACGAGATCGAAGAAAAGATCGAGTTCACCAATTCGGAAATACACCAGAGATACGGTAAGAAATTGGGAAGGGATATTGGCATCCTTTACGGAATATGCACAGCGCTTATGGTCGTCGTGGTCTATCTGCTGCTGATGCTGTCACCATTAGTTTCAGTAATACAGAAAACGCTTTCAATGTTAATATTCGGCAAATGAGGTGCTAAGATGTTTAGATTTGATAAGAAACAAGAAGTATTTGAATTCGGCAAGATAAAAGTCGGTGGACAGCCGGGAGAATATCCTACAGTACTTGT
>JAQUNZ010000075.1 GCA_028717345.1 Candidatus Methanoperedens sp. | reverse complement strand
CCCCGACCACATAGAGCCCATTATCGAGATGACTCTCAAAAATACAATGCTCCTGAAATGGAAGATGGTGCATGTGGCGCGTAAGTTCGGGGCGCTTTCCCGCGATGTAGATTACGAGCGCATAAGCATGAAGAAGCTGCTTGATGTGTTCGAGCATACACCAATGTATGACGAGGCTGTTCGCGAGATATTCCATGACAAGCTGGATATCGAGCGCGCAAAGACTGTTATGGAGAGCATCCAGACAGGCAGCGTGAAGCTTGTTGTCCAGCGCGTAAGCCCGATAGGCGAGGCTGGGTTCATGGGAGGAAGGGAGCTTATGGCGCCTGAGAGGGCTGACAGCTCAATAATCATGGCTCTTAAGAACAGGATAATGGACGACCATGTGATATTGTTCTGCCTGAACTGCAAGAAGTGGAAAGTCAGCACTGTGGTTAAAAGGGTGGCTGAGAAGCCTGAGTGTCCCCTCTGCACAAGCAGGCTGATAGCGGCGCTCAAGCCCTGGGAAGAAGAGGAGATAAAACTTGTGAAGAAGCCTGAGAAGGAGAAGACTGAAGAGGATAGGAAGAGGGCGGCGCGGGTGTACAGGAACGCCAGCCTTGTTCTTTCGCAGGGGAAGACTGCGGTGATAGCGCTTGCTTCGAGGGGGATCGGACCTGATACTGCTTCGCGGGTGATAAGGAAGATGAGGGAGGATGAGGAGGCGTTCTATCGGGATATTCTTATTGCGGAAAGGAATTATGCCAAGACGAAGAGGTTCTGGGAGTAGGGGTTAAGGTCATGCTGCCTTCTGCCTTGATAAAATTTTTTCAATAAACTTTAGATATATGAAGAATATATATAAAGAAAAAGTTTATTCCAAATGTGACTTTTGGATTATACGCCGAAGGAGAATTAGAAACAAGGGTATGGTGTGAAATGGCAAAAAACAAACCTAACGGCAACGGAGCAAATCTGGGTTTTGAAGAGAAACTCTGGCAGACAGCTGATAAACTCAGAAATAACATGGATGCTGCCGAATACAAGCATGTCGTTCTTGGTTTAATATTCCTCAAATATATCTCCGATGCTTTCGAGGAGAAAAACCAGTTTTTGACCAGAGAATCTGTTCTGGGCGCAGACCCGGAAGACCCGGATGAATACAGGGCAGAAAATGTTTTCTGGGTTCCAAAAGAAGCGCGATGGGAGCATCTTAAAAAAAATGCAAAGCAGCCAACCATCGGCAAAATTATCGATGAAGCCATGGATGCAGTCGAAAGAGACAATCCTTCCCTGAAAGGTGTTCTTTCTTCCATGAATTATGCGCGGCCTGCTCTTGATAAGCAAAGGCTTGGGGAGCTGATAGACCTTATAGGCACGATAGGTCTGGGGGATTATGAAAGCAGATCCAAGGACATCCTGGGGCGGGTCTATGAATACTTTTTAGGACAATTTGCGGATGCAGAAGGCAAGAAAGGCGGGCAATTCTATACACCAAGATCAATAGTCAAAACCCTGGTCGAGATGCTTGAACCATACAAAGGACGTATCTATGACCCATGCTGCGGCTCAGGCGGAATGTTCGTGCAGAGTGAGAAATTCGTAAAAGCTCACGAAGGAAGAATCGGGGATATCGCCGTTTATGGACAGGAATCCAACCAGACAACCTGGCGCCTGTGCAAGATGAACCTTGCGATTCGGGGTATTGATGCTAATGTCCAGTGGAACAATGAAGGGAGTTTCTTGAATGATGCGCATAAGGAATTAAAAGCGGATTTTGTGATCGCCAATCCGCCTTTTAATGACAGCGACTGGAAAGGCGAGATTCTTAAGGGTGATATAAGATGGAAATTTGGAGTTCCGCCCACAGGCAATGCAAACTTTGCATGGGTGCAGCATTTCATACATCATTTATCCCCAATAGGTATCGCAGGATTTGTGCTTGCTAATGGCTCCATGTCTTCCAATACTTCGGGAGAAGGTGAGATAAGAAAGAACATCATCGAGGCAGACCTGATTGACTGCATGGTGGCGCTGCCATCGCAATTGTTCTACAACACCATGATCCCTGCCTGCCTGTGGTTCGCTGCAAGGGATAAGAAAAACCATAAATTCAGGGACAGGCGCGGAGAAGTTCTTTTTATTGATGCGCGGAAGATAGGTGTTCTTGTGGACAGGAGACACAGGGAACTTACTGATGATGAAGTCCAGAAAATCGCCTCAACATATCATGCGTGGCGCGGGGAGGGTGGTAAATATGAGGATGTGGCGGGATTTTGCATGGTGGTTAAGCTTGATGAGATCAGGAAGCACGGGCATATCCTGACGCCGGGGCGGTATGTGGGTGCTGAGGAGGTTGAGGATGATGGGGAGCCGTTTGAGGAGAAGATGGCGAGGCTGACGGGGGAACTGGCGGGGCAGTTCAAGAGGTCGAAAGAGCTTGAAGGGGAGATTGGGAAGAATCTTGCAGGGCTGGGATTTAAGGTTTAGATTAAGAATATGAAGGCATTAAATGGAGGTTGCTGAATATGAAAAAAAAAGAAAAAGATCTTGAAGATGCAGATATCATTCTTAACCTTAATGAGATCACTGTAAATAGTCTTGATTCTTTTCATAGTTCCGGCTGTTCTGGAAGGGTCTCTTTTGAAATTAATTGCCAAACCGAACATGGCTATTGCGAAGACCCGCGGTTTTTGGGCAAAATCAAAATCTTGGAAGCAAACAAGTGTGATGAAAAAGATGTATATCTTCTGAAGGTTAAATTTGAGACAGAAGAGGATGATTAGGTTTTAAGATGGATGATAATATTTCTACTTCTGGAATAGTGGGTACGTTGTCCCCACAATTTGATATTTTGCCATGGTGCTTCAGCGCTGACAGGGTCGGGTACCGGGAGGCGGCGGGGGGATGAAAAAACAAGTTCGTAAGAAGAAAAATGATATCGATTCTAAAAGAGTAAAACTCTTAATCAGGGAAGGTGAGAGTCTAACAGTAGAGTTCAAGGAGAAATATACTTCTAAAATCGATGAAGACATTGTTGCTTTTTCCAATACAAAAGGAGGATTCATTTTCTTGGGAGTGTCTGATAATGGAATGGTAAAAGGGGAAAAACTGACCAATGAAATGAAGGGGAATATCAACAGCCTGGCGAGAAACTGCAAGCCCGACATCCCTGTAAACGCAATGCAGGTAGGTGATGTGGTAGTTATTGAAGTGCCGGAAGGAAACGAAAAGCCATACTATTGCGGCTCTGGCTATTTCAGGAGATTGAACGGGAATAGCCAGAAGATGAACCATGAAGAAATCCGGATAATGTTCAGTGAAAATGAAGTTATGCCATTTGAAGAAAAAACGTTGAGAGATTTTTCTTATGACAATATTTCCAGGGAGAAAATAATTGCTTTTACGAAAGAAGCGGGAATTAACATTGGACGTATCTCAACAGTTGATTTCTTAAAAAGCCTGAGAGTTGTGAATGATTCTAAAATTAAAAATGCAGGTGTTCTTTTTTTTGCAAAGGAAGTGCAAAAGCATATTTCTCAGGCGCAGATGACGCTTATTGCTTTTAAGGGAACTAAAAAACTCCATATTTTTGACAGGCTTGATGTGAGGGATGATCTTCTCACACAGTTCAATGAAGCGATCTTTTTCATTAAAAAGCATCTTAACATCAGAAGCGAGATCAAGGGAGTTAATCGAGAAGATATTTATGAAATCCCGATCGAGGCTCTGCGCGAGGCTGTTGTTAATGCGCTCATGCACAGGGATTACAGCGTGAGAGGAACGAGCCTGATGGTTGAGATTTTTGATGACAGGGTTGAGATCACTAATCCCGGCGGGCTTCCTAAAGGTCTTACCCGTGACTCTTTTGGAAGCGTTTCTATCCGAAGGAATGAGCTTATAGCAGATCTTTTTTACAGGCTGGATAAGGTGGAACGAATAGGGATGGGCATACAGCAGATGAAGGAGGCAATGGCTCTGGCAGGTTTGAAAGAACCTGTTTTTGAAACGGATGGTTTTTTCAGGGCGGTATTTTTCAGACCGAAGAAAGAGGATATTTTTCCTGCAAGGGAGGGGGTAGATGGGTTGGTAGAAAAGGGGATAGAAGATTCTGAAACTACCCCCCTAGTTACCTCCCTAAAAACTAGGGAGAATGTTAGGGAGAAAACCAGGGAGAAAATAATTAAACTGATTAAAGAAAATCCAAAAATAACTACTAAAGAATTAGCTGATAAAACAGGATTATCTGTAAAAGGTGTCGAGTGGAATATTAAAGAGCTTAAAGATAAAGGTCTGCTCCGGCGCATCGGCGCTGACAGGGGCGGGTACTGGGAGGTGGTGGGTGGATGAGGGGAAGTGATGAGCCAGATGATTGTAATTAAGAGTTTTGTAGGAGAGATATGAACCCTGACGTAAGTGATAAAATGTTGAGTAAAACATTAGCAACTGTATATTACACTCCGATAAATGAACCAGATAATATAAAAACAATCATGGTTGAAACTGAGAAGGATTACGAGTTAGTTAAAGGTTTTATTGTCAAAAATACCAAACGCAGAAGGAATCCGACACTTGAACCATTCCAATCATCGGGACTTTCCGAGATAGGTGTTATAAAGAAGATAAAAGAAGATTTTCCATCTATTAAACATGCTGATATCAAACACTTATTTGACACTTTATCGATTTGGATGTACACAAGTGCAAAATCAAAAGAGAAATATTTTGCGCTCCTTATTAATCATGATTTTATTTTCATTTACCACTTTAAACCGGAAAAGAGCATAACATTCAAAGATACCGAAATTGAAGAATTTGTAAAATATTTGGATTCCAGCACTATAAACTGGTTTGTTTTTTTAACAAATAAAGAAGTATTAAAAGAATATTACGATATAGCAGAGGAGAAAGATTCGGAGTTGGGGAGCAATGAAGAGATAATCTATTGTTATGAAAAACAAGCCACAAAAGGTTTTGAAGAATTAGTATCTAAGGAACCAACATACGATTGTAGAGGGGAAATAAAAGTACGCGGTGATTACGATTCTGATACAGATTTGGTAGTCGAAACGCATCTTGAACATCTTAGTAAACTAAAAGACTCGTTATCAGTTAGTATTGAGAATAGCCGTATCGAAATAAATGGTTTAAGTATCAATATTAAGGAAATACAAATAGATGATAAGAAATACGATTGCAAAGACAAAGATTTAATTTTCAGTCACATTTTCTATAATTCATTGAATATAGCACAATTTATATCGAATTTTGATTTTTATTTGAATAAATACTTGCCAGCCGAAGTTACTGAGGAAATGGGAAGAATAGTAATAACGAAAGATGGTTCGGTAATAAAAACGATTGATAAACCAAATAAAAAATTTAATGAAAAAACCACCTTATACATCTTAGGCAAAAACCAAAATGGTTTATCCAACAATGCTTTTCTTGACTATATTAGAGATAGTTTTGAGAAACAATCAACACTGAGCTTGGTTGAAATTTCAAAGTTTAATGAGAAGTACCATGTGCTTAATATTAATGATATTACTTTATTTTTAAAATTTGGAAAGCTTGATGAGGCTACAAAAATTTCTGAAACAATATCTAAATTGACAAAAAATTTAGATGGGCAGTATAATCAATTTTACAAGAAATTTTTGTCTCTGGTTGGCTTAATGCAGATTGAAAGCCATATCAAAAATAAAAAAATAGCCAATGAGATATATACATCATCCAAACTTGCGATGGCTAATCTTTTAGCAGAATTATCGCAACAACAACATAGCATGACTTTGCGGGAGATTGATAGACTTGGCATCGAATTTAAAGCTGGCAAATTAGCGAATGGAGAGGGGTTTTTCGATCCATCGCCAGAAAAATTCGCAAATAAATTGATAGAAAAAACAAAAAGTAAGAGACTTGATTTGATTATCTATCTTATCGGTATTAATGAGGACACAAAAGATTTTAGTCCCGTGCCATTAAGTCGAATTAGGAACGAATTTAGAGAATCTGTAAAAGAAAAAATTGAGATGAATGGGTTCAAAGTTGATCTAATAGAGAGTTTACCTCTTGATGAAGAGCAAGGTATCCTCTTAATTGTCCTAAATAAATAGTAACGGTGTGAAAGTGAAACAACAAACTGAAATCAAACTAAGTGAAATAGGGAGGATTCCTGAGGAGTGGGAAGAAAGCAAAATAGGCGATTGTATCGAGTTAATTTATGGTAAAAGCCTTCCCGAAAGACAAAGGAAAAAAGGAAATATTCCCGTTTTTGGCTCTAATGGTATTATAGGATTTCATGACGAAGCAATCGTAAAATGTCCAGGAATAATTATTGGTAGAAAAGGATCTGTTGGTGAAATCACATTCTCAAAACAAGATTTTTGGCCGATTGATACAACCTATTATGTTCAAACTAAGCAAGGAAATGACACAGAATTTTGGTATTATTTTTTGAAAACTTTAATGCTAAATCAAATGAACACGCACAGCGCCGTTCCAGGATTAAACAGAGACAATGTATATGAAATTGTTAGAGCAATCCCGAATTTTATTGAACAGCTCGCCATCGCCTCCATCCTCGTCTCCCTCGACGACAAAATCGCCCTCAACCGACAGATGAACACCACCCTCGAAGCCATCGGGCAGGTGCTTTTCAAGCACTGGTTCGTTGATTTTGAGTTCCCGGACGGGGAGGGCAAGCCCTACAGGTCGAGCGGCGGGGAGATGGTGGAGACGGAGCTTGGGGAAGTACCGAGGGGGTGGAAGGTTATGACTGTAGGTGAGATATTAGAACTCGCTTATGGTAAACCACTTAAAGATGAAAATCGTCTTAAAGGAAAGGTACCTGTTTATGGTTCAAATGGTCAGATCGGTTGGCATAATGAAAAATTGGTTGAGGGACCGGGGATCGTGGTTGGGCGAAAGGGAAATCCCGGGATAGTCACATGGTCACATAAAGCATTTTTCCCGATAGACACGACTTTTTATGTAGTTCCCAAAAATATTCGAAGCATGTACTATCTTTTTTATATTCTTCTCTTACAGGATTTGCAATCGTTAGGGGCAGATTCCGCGGTTCCTGGATTGAATCGAAATGTGGTTTATATGAACAAGATGGTAATTCCATCCCCGAATGTATTGGAACTATTTGATATTTATCTCAGGGAAATCTATAATAAAGTTCAAGTTAGTAATGAAGAATCAGAGATACTCACCGCAATCCGTGATGCACTCCTCCCAAAATTAATGTCCGGTGAAATTAGAGTGAAATAAAGAATGAGCACCAATATCCCAGATATGCAAAAGAAAATCCTCGGCTGGAGATGTGGCAATCGATGCGCGATACCTGAATGCCGAAAAGAATTGATAATAGATAGGACTGAAAATGATTGTGAATCGATTATAGGGGAAATGGCCCATATCAAAGGAGAAAAGCAAGATTCTGCACGATATGATCCAAACATGACCGACATAGAACGAAATAGTCATCAAAATCTTATAATTCTATGTCGAGACCATCATAAAACTATTGATAATCAGCCTAATACATACACAGTTGAAAAATTATACGAAATAAAAAGACTGCATGAAAGCTGGATAAAAGAATCCACAGGAAAACGGGTAATTGATATTACTTTTGCAGAACTAAATATTGTTACAAAATATTTGATTTCAAACCAGCCTGTACCAAGTGAATCCTATGTAATTATTTCACCAAGAGATAAAATTAAAAAAAATAAACTCTCTTCAGAAACTGAAAGACTAATAACAATGGGAATTATACAGGTAAGGCAGGTCACTGATTTTATCGATAAATTTCCAGATATTGAATTCGGAGATAGGTTAAAGCAAGGTTTTGTATTAGAATATAATAGATTACGAAACGAAAATCAGATTTCAGGAGACGATTTGTTTGATGGACTTTTTGATTTTGCATCAGGGAAAAGCAATGATTTCAAAGTGAGAGCAGCAGGATTAGCTGTTTTAGTATATTTATTTGAGGCTTGCGAGGTATTTGAGAAATGATTCTTCCAACAAAACATATCAAATTATCAAATTCTCTTTTAAGTGTAGGTGCAACCCTTTTAAAACATATTAATGGAACGCAAACTATAACTTTATTGTGGAATGAAACGCGTATTTTGCCTGAAATAAGAACTTTTGACCGCTTTACTCTTGGTCTGGATTTACTATTCATGATGGACATCATAGAATTCAAAGATGGTTTAGTAAGGAAGTTAGAAAAATGATCCACTCAATTAAATGTGATAAACCTACTTTTAAAAATATTGAATTTAAGCCGGGTTTCAATGTTATTCTTGCTGAAAGAACAAAAGAATCCACAAAAAAAGACTCAAGAAATGGTCTTGGTAAATCAACATTAATTGAAATTATTCATTTTTGTCTGGGCGGAAATAAAGGAGTGACTCTAAGCAAGCCAGCTTTAAATAATTGGACATTTACTATTGATGTCGATCTGGCTGGAAAGAGATACTCAGTGACTCGAAACACTTCAAATACGAATACAATTATTATCCGCGGAGAATGTAATGATTGGCCAGTAAAACCTGAAAAGGAGAAAAAAACAGGTGAGCAAATAATTCCAGTTAGAGATTGGAACAGATTGCTAGGGATACTGATTTTTGGATTACAACAATCCTATGAGGATTTTAAGTTTGTACCTACATTTAGAAGCTTGATTTCTTATTTCATAAGAAAAAATGGACAAAGTGGAGCTTTTCTTAATCCTTTCCAGCAAAATAAAGCTCAACTTGAATGGGATAAACAATTAAATAATGCATTTTTACTTGGTCTTGGATGGGAATATGCTTCAAAATTGCAGGTCCTTAAGGATAGGGTAAAAGTCCTAGAACTAATAAAACAGGAAGCTAAGACCGGAATCTTCTCAACTCTGATAGGAACAATAGGAGAACTGGAAGCGCTGAAGGTCAGGCTGGAATCTCAAGTCAGGAAAGAAAAAGAGCAATTAGCAAATTTTCGAGTGCATCCTCAATATAATAATATAGTGAACGATGCTAATGATCTAACTTATAAAATTCACGAGTCGGTCAATCAGAATATTAGCGATAAAAGACTGCTTGAATATTACGAAGATAGTCTAAAGGACGAAATAGACGCCGCACCAGAATCTGTGACTAACATTTATCAGGAGGCTGGAATTATATTGCCAGGTTTGGTGAAAAGGCGGCTCGAAGATGTAATGGCATTTCATAAACAAGTTGTTATAAATAGGAAAGAATTCCTGATTTCTGAAATTGAACGTAATAAGAATGAAATTGCAAAACGAGAGCAAATAATACACGATCTTTCGTCTCAGCGTGCGGAATTAATGCTTATTTTACAAAAACATGGCGCATTAGAGGAATTTACAAAATTACAAAATATTCATCAAAAAAATGTTGCAGAATTTGAGGATGTTAAGATAAGATTGGAAAACCTGAAAAAATTTGAAGAGGGAAAGAGCACTATTACAGTTGAACAAGAAATCCTCAGACAGCAGGCGATTGCAGATTTAAATGAAAGGAAAGCACAAAGAGAACTGGCGATATTACTATTCAATTCAAATTCTGAAGCTTTATATAAAGCTCCAGGGACTCTTTCAATAGATATTTCAAAGACCGGATACAAATTTGATGTTAAAATTGAAAGGTCTGGAAGTCATGGGATAGGAAATATGAAGATATTTTGTTATGATCTCATGCTTGCCCAGATATGGTCAAAAAGAGCGAAATCGCCTATATTTATCGTACATGATAGTATTATTTTTGCAGATGTGGATGAAAGACAGAAAGCATTAGCTTTAGAGTTAGCAGCAAGAGAATCTGAGAGACTTGGTTTTCAATATATCTGCACTATAAATTCCGACTCTGTACCGGCAAGAGATTTCAGTCAAGATTTTAAATTTGAAAATTACATTAGAAAAACCTTTACTGATGCAACAGAGGATGAAGGACTCCTTGGAATCAGGTTTTAGCTTTTGATACTAATTGATATTATGATGAAGATGTTACCTAATCTTCAAGAATCCCACACCTTCGCCACAATCCGCGATGCCCTCCTCCCGAAGCTGATGTCGGGCGAGATTCGCATCCGTACAAATAACAATTTATAAGCTATATTGGGATTCGATTCACAAAAGATTATAAATAGATAAAATCTCATTTTGATATAGGTAAGATGGTCACAAAACCTAATTTTTTGTTGGAATATGCTATTGATTCTTTATTAAAGACCTTCAATCAGGAACGAAAGCCTGTAATGAAAAAGGCTCATTTCTTCAAGCTAATGAATTTGCTTGACACTCGTCTGAAAAACCAGGAGGTAGATATAGGATTACCTGGCTATTGGTATAAATATGGTTTTTATATTGAGATAAATCATCTCAATAGCGTTCTTCCAAGAGAATTCAGCAAATTCTATGTTATAAATGATACATTTATTGTTCCGCCCTTGAATCCAAGGAAAAAATATGAAATATTAGATGAAATAAAAAACAAAATAGATTCGACTATTCGTTCTCTTTGGCAACAATTTGGGCTCAAACCAGGATACGGGGCTGCTGTCAAAAAGAAATCTTACGAAATTAACGCACCCTACAAATTTAATTCGATTTTCCAGGAATATATTGATATTGTAAACAGGACTGAAACGGGATTTATCTCGAAAAAAGAGACTTTGGAACCCGTACTTGATAAATTACTCCCAGAGTTTCCAGATAAAGCATTTTTTGAATTGTATGATACTTATTTAGAATGGGATGATACAACACGATTATGTCTTGATCTTTTATCAGGAAAAAAAGAGGAGGAACTCATTAAGGAACTGGAAGAATTATTCTGGGAAACATTTTCCAAAGGTGTTCGAATACGGCACAACCAGAATATACCAGACCCTGAAATCATAAAGCGCTGGAAAATAGAATATGAATATGAAATACCCAGAACTCATAAGCATATCGAAAATATTCGAAATAGTCTTCTCTTAGATAAATATAAATCATCAGGTAAAGATGAAATACTTGTTAAACAATTAATGAAAAAGGCATATCAAATGTCTGCGGAGGCAAATTGATTGCCTTTTTTCTTAGATAATAATGTCCTAATTGGTTATATTTTTGAAACAGACAACTGGAATTCAAAATCTTTGGAAGTAATGGGGTGCAATATCCCCAAAATCTCAAGTGATACAGTCAAATCAGAATGTTCTGACATATATCAAAAAAATATTGGAATAATTAAGAAGGAAATTCTAAAGAGTATTGGTGAGATAAACAAATCCAAATCTCTCAAAGTTGATGATCTGCAATCTTTCACAAAGAATTTCTATTCAAAAGATGTAATAATAGGTTTCATAAATCACAATTCAGGCAATGACAAAAGTAAGATAATAAATGGATTGAGAACTTTATTAAGGGATACTGAGTCACGGTGCCTGATCAATTTTAATACCATTGACAAATTAATAACATTTTACAAAAGGGATAAGCCATATAAGGATATTTATAATATTTTTGAAATTGACGGGTTAGCACGAATAGACATTGTAGATGTAGAGATTATTCTTGATGCTCATCATATTGGTTTGCAGATTGGAGAGTTATTTTTTATAACAGGGGATTATTTGCACATTATTCCGAGAAGAGAGATAATTAAAAAGAATACTTCTATAAAAAATGTAATAGGATTGGGAGAGTTTCAGGCAGAAAATATCAGAGTCCCTCCGGAATTTTTTAATTGAAAACTTCGCCGACTATATTTAACGATATTGCCTAAAATCATAGATTATAATCGATAAATTTAAGTATTTTCAACAACTATACTCTACATAATGGACGAGAATGCAAAAATAGCGCTTGAGCGGCAAAATCCATGGTGGTTCGGAAAAGAATTCGATACCGGGATCGATAGATTACCCTGGTATCCCCTGATAACAAAATTCATGAAAGCGAGGGAAGTTCTCTTGCTCCTCGGAGCCAGGAGGACGGGAAAATCAACACTGGTCTATCAGATAATCAGGGATCTCCTGGACAATAGAATAGCTCCTGAAGCCATACTTTTCATAAATCTGGATGAGCCGCTATTCCAGAGCAAATCAAAAGATCCTATGTATCTGACCGAAATAATAGAATATTATCTCGCGCAGAAAAAATCCGTTCCGACTTTTTACCTGTTCATCGATGAGATCCAGAACCACGATTACTGGGTTCAGACCATCAAGACCCTGTATGATACAGGGAAAAACATCAAAATAGTACTCACAGGTTCCACATCAACGCTGCTGCAGAAAAAAATAAGCACCAGTGTCAACACCGGCGTAAAATTCCCCACTTTCACCGGTTTAAATTTCCCCACCCTGTTATAAACTTTCCTCTCTACTGTCAAATTTTCTAATAAGAAGTAACCTTATTTTCGTGGAATTGTCAAC
>JAQUNZ010000074.1 GCA_028717345.1 Candidatus Methanoperedens sp. | reverse complement strand
CGTAACTTATCGTAATATTTAATGGATATGTAGAAATAATTCCATATGATCCATGACCGGGATTTCGCAGCATGAATCTTTCAGGATACCTTACCCCCATGTGCATGCTGCTGGTCTTCGGGATATTTTTCATCGATACATCTTCAATGTTTGATCTAAAATCGAGCAAATCACTATATACTTGATCAAATTCCTGCTTTTCAAGTTCTTTATTCCATCTGGGAACTTCATATGCCTGTATGATACCCAGATATACCACCAGGATCAATAGTACCAGCATCGCTCCCACGACTTCCGATACACCATTTTCATTTCTGAACATTTTCGTGAATATCATCTATAAAAACCACACAAAAAAAATATAAGCTATAGTCATCATTATCATTGAATGTTTAAGACCATCATAGATGCTCTCGCCCATCATCTGCCCTGCTATTATCCCGGAAAAGAAGCCCTGTATCACAGAAGCATGCATAAAAAGAAGTGAATACTCATCTTTATGAGCGCTGATCTGAAGCATGCCGCCAGAAGGTCCATTATTTGTTGGTATCTGAGGAAGGAACATCGTTGCAAAAACATATAGCACCAGCATAAATACAAAAAAAGAGATATAAACAACTATCAGGTAAGATACCAGGACTGTAAACTTCTGCTTTATTAGCCTTTCAGAGAGGTCAGAGTCACTTGCTGCCACCCGTAATGTATCTTTGATGTTCACTGTGGATTCACTGGCTTTGGTAATAAGCGTCACGATCCTCGAAATGGATATTGTATTGACCCTGTGCTCGAACTTTGTCAGACCTTCAAGAATGCTGCGGCTCCAGACAATATCCTTATACATAAGCTTCACTTCTGTACTCAATACTCCGAGATTGATCTTGGATATTGAATTTATTGCTTCAAAAAGAGGTACACCCATCTCGCTAATTGCAGCAAGTCGTCTTAGAAAACCTGGTATGGATTCCCCGATCTTCTTTATCCGTTTCATCTGGATCTCATAACAAAATAAAAACGGAACCAGAATGATCAAAAGACCGATAATGATCAGATCATCTAAGAGCTCAATTGTGATCTTATGTTGATAAACAGACACTCCAAAATAGATCAATGCTGCTGGTATGGAGATATACAGTATTTTTGATGGATCTGAAAAGAAGATTTTGAATGGGTTTTTTCTTGCAGTGACCACACTTGTCCATCTTAGTGAACGCAATAGTTTACGGATCCTTCTCTCTTCACCCGGAGCAACAGGTTGTACTCGTACATCATCATAATGCCTGATCTTTTTAGAAACATCATATATTTTTATCAATCTTCCTTCACTGCCTACTGATATCATACTCAATAAAACACTGAATGCAATAGCACTCAAAGGTATCACTGCATATATTATTATTTTGAGAATAGCCAGACTTCCAGGCCCCATAATTCCCATAACTATTAGAATAGTTATCAAGAACAGGGGTCCTGCAACAAAGGCGGTAACATATGTCTCTGCGAACATTCCCATTATCTCAAGATGCATGCTTTGATCAGCTTCAGCAGATCTCTGATAATGGTTCACCATACTGCCAAAGAATGTTTCCATATCCCCCCCTGTTTCAATAATATTCAAGAGATTATCCAGGAAATCCCTTAACTTATCAGATGGGGTTGTTACCGCAGCGGTTTTTAAAGCTGTAATAATGTCGCTTCCATGCAATTCGGTATCGATCAATATATATGCTATCTCTTCTGCAGATTCCCCATAGACAGTTATGTGCTGGGCAAGTGATTTGAAAATAGTAATTAGACTTAATCCTCCTTTGCTCAGAGCATGCATATACGCTACGGAGTGAGGGAGTGTGAGATCGATCTTAATTTTCCTGTTATATGCTTCCAATCCTGGATATGCCAGAATTGAAATATATGTAATAAATCCAATAAATAATGATATAAATACTAGTATAAATATTATAAAAATTAACTCCCCATAATTGCCTATAACTTTATTTCCCGTGTAGGGGGCTATCTTTAAATAATTAACATATAAATATTTCCATAAAGGTATGAGAATATATCCAGCCAATAGACAAAAAAAGACTGCCAGGATAGAACCCAGATATGCTATACTTACATAAATATCCCATGGGACACCTATTCTTGCCTGTTTAATAGCAAGCTGCAGATTTCCAAATCTATCTTTATCTTTCTTTAGATTTTTTCCAAATAGAGTATATGCTAATCTATGGATACGGTTCATACATCCTTTTCAATCCGCCTCATCGTATTTTGAGGATCTACATAATGATTCTGTATGAGTGAAACGATTTCCATCTCAGCCATATCTTTTTTTACCATATATTCAAGAAGTTTGCGTCTGTTATCAAGTTCAAACTTCAACTTTTTTTCATCCCATCCATGTTTTACCATTATCCCGTCGAGAATATACGATCTGCCGCTAGGCTTGAAACAGTCGTTCTTTGTATCCAGAGTATAAATCTCATTGAACCTCAAATCATGAGTTTGTTCATCGATTCCTGTGAACTCGATCATAGTATCCAGGCGACGAACCTTGCTGTCATATTTTTTGTTCTCCATCTGTATCAGGGTCTGGATACAAAGTAAATCAAGAGCCCGGATCATTACACGAGGAACATTTATCGGATCTCCTTCCAGTCTGCTAATAACAGTATTAATTGAATCAGCATGCATTGTTGAAAAAGTAGTATGACCTGTATTCATAGCCTGGAAAAGAGTCATCGCCTCTTTTCCCCTGATCTCTCCAACTATGATATATTCTGGTCGCTGGCGCAATGCCTGCCGAAGAAGTTCATACATATCGATCTCCTTGGCAGCAGTCATTTTATTAACTGATTCCCGTGTAACGCTTCCTATCCAGTTAAGATGGTGCAGGACAAGTTCATGAGTATCCTCAATGCTAATGATCTTTGCCATTGAGGGAATAAAAAGAGATATTGCATTTAGAGCCGACGTCTTTCCTGCGGCGGTAGCCCCGGCAAATAGTATGCTCTTACCATTCTCAACCGCGAGCCATAGAAATGCAAGTATCTCTGAAGAGAATGTACCGCTCTTGATGAGATCAGCAGGAGTGAAAGCATGCTCACGGAATTTTCTTATTGTGAATGTACTGCCCCTGAATGTGATCTCCTTACCGAGTGATGCATTTAATCTGGAACCCTCTGGAAGCGTACTGTTTATAAGAGGTTCTCCTAATGATATTTGTTTCTGGCAGCTTTGGGCAAGCTTCATTACAAAGGAATCCAATTTATCTGCTTCGAATGAAAGATTTGTCTTGATATTCTGGTATTTTCTATGATATACGAAAACAGGAATGTTCGAACCGTCACATGAAATATCTTCAATATTCGGATCCTTCATAAGAGCGTCAAGCCTTTCGTATCCTATGTAATCCCTTTTTATGTAATATAATATTTTATAGGTCGCCACAATATCTATATCAATAGAATAACAATCCAACAGCTCAAGTGTTTTGTTTTCTAATATCTTGTCTTTTTCCTGATTTGATGTATCATATAGAGTGAGAGTGTCAAGAATATTTTCAAAAAGGGTTTCGAGCACCAATAGCTCAAATGTTGAAAGTTCAGGTTCAACAACGTAATACAGGTATTCCTTTTTGGTTTCATTGAATAATATTGATATATATGTTAAACCTTCATTTACCCAATACCCTTCTTTCTCGACATAACCCTTTAATCCGTTAAATGATATTAGATTTCCAAACCTCTCCTGGGAATATTGTTCCAGAGTCAGATTCTTTCGAGTGAGAATATGAATATAATTATTCAGATCTGAATATTCTTCAAGTATCCTGTCCTTAAGACCCAGTTCTTGCTTTTTCTTTATCTCTTTTCCAATTTTTTCAACTTTGTTTTCGATCTCATTATCAACAGACGTTTCTATTATTCTTTTTAAAGTATTCCCTATGGTTTCAACCCTGTCCGTAATCGTATCATCGAACCGTCTTATTTTATTTGATATCTCTTCATTCATTATTAGACCCTATATGCCAAAGTATAATAATTTGAAATTACATATTTATGATTATTATGCTTATTATAATTAAAGGTATTGCATGAAACTTTCAAAAATTCCTATAGGGATAGATTCACTTGACAACATACTTATGGGAGGATTGCCCTCTGGATCGCTTGTCCTTTTGTTCGGTGAGCTTGGTGCAGGGGATTTTGAGTTCGCCATAACTTCCTGCGTAAGAGTATTAACAGACAAAAAGGAGCGTAGCAACGCTGTTTCATTGCCTGAAAAAGTAATATACATCTCATTTACACGTTCTGAAAATGATATATTAACAGAGATTGCGTTCTCTTTTCCAGGATTCCATAAGTTGCTTACTGAATGCATCAAAGAGAAAAAGTTTGTATTTAAGGATTTTTCTGAATCCTACTTTGCCGGATCTTTTATTCCTGCATCATGGTTGTCTTCTTCTGAAACCATCCCCTCTATTGAATCATTAAAGTGGAACGAAGAAAAAAGAAATCTAATGGATGCTCTCATTGCATATCTTGATAAAAATGCACAAAACGGACTTATTATTATTGATTCGTTGACAGCAATGGCTCAGTATTGCCTTGAAAGAATTGACTGGTCAGATTTGATACTTTTCTTAAGGGGGCTTCAAAGAGTGTCAAAAAAATGGGATGGGCTTATATATGCGATATTTAACGAAGGGATTTTTCAAAATAACGAACAAGAAGAGATAATGGAGTGTATGGATGGAGTATTTGTTTTTGATTGGGAAAAACTCGGCCCTGCACAAAGAAATCGCATAATGTATCTTAAAAAATTCAGGGGATTATTGCCAGGGGTGGAACATGAGAATATTGTAAATTTTGAGACACAGATAAGCCCTGAAAAAGGTTTTGATGTGTCTAATATTAAAAGAGTAAGGGGCAGGTAATGGGCATAATCAAGATCGGCATCTCAGGACTCGATGAGATGCTTTGTGGAGGTATTCCGGAAGGGCATACTGTTGCTATATTGGGTTCCCCCGGAACGGGTAAATCCACTTTTGTACTGCAGTTCATTTATACAGGACTGCAAAACGATGAGAATTGCGTATATATTAGTCTGGAAGAAAGCGAAGAAAATCTCATCAAAACAGCTTTGATCTATGGGTGGGACCTGAGACCATATATTGAAAGCAAAAAACTGACATTGATAAATCTTAATACTATGAATTTTAAAGCTATGATAAACCGCTTCGAGAGTGACCTTCCAAAACTATTGAAGTCTTTGAATATAAAGCGCCTTGCCATAGACCCTATAACTCTGTATGAAATGTTATATGATACAGAATCAGAACGTCGCGATCATCTTTTTAATTTTGCACAGGTAATTAAGGAAACAGGAATAACAGCTGTTATGACTTCTGAGATCAGCCATGATAACCCTTATTATTCGAAATATGGTCTTATTGAGTATATAACTGATGGAGTGATTATTTTGCGACAGGTAAGACATGCAGACATGGGAGCAGTTACGACTTTTATAGAAGTATTGAAAATGAGGCATATCGAACATTCAAAAGAGATTAAACCGTATAGTATAACAAATCGTGGCATAGTAGTGCATTCCGGTTCCGGGGTTTTTATATAGAAACGAATTTCTGATATTGTAACCAAATCTTTATTTACTATTGGATTTAAATTGTTTTAAAATACCATGGAATTAAAAAAGATAGAGAAGATACTGCAAAAAGAGCCTGAAGATGCAGCTGAAGAGCTGCTAAAAGAGGTTGAAAAAGCATATGGTGAAGTACCTTATATCCTTAATTTCATGAAGCAGAACCCGGAACTGCTTGTCACAAAGATCCTTTATGATAATTCCATAATCCGTGAGTTCAAACGCCTTGACGCAAAGACCATAGAACTTATATCTATAGGTGTGTCTGCGGCGCTAAAGTGCCCCCATTGTCTCAAGCTCCATATCCGCGTTGCACAGCGTCTCGGGGTGACGAAGGAAGAGATATTTGATGCGATACTCATCGCAGGCTCGCTGTCCAACGCTGCAGTTCTTGCTGAAGGAACAAGGGCAATGGATGCTGAGAAGCAGAATGAAGAATGCGGAGTGTGCGGGATACCAGGGGAAAAGAATAAATACTAATCTGAATTAGTACTAATCATGGTTAGGTTTATTGATCGTGAATATGAGCTTTCCTTACTGAACGATGCCTGGAACCAGGAAGGAGCGAAGTTCATGGTTCTATATGGAAGACGAAGGGTCGGAAAAACAAGATTGATCACAGAGTTTACCATGGATAAGGATGGTATCTTTTTTATTGCTGAGGACGTGAACAGCAAGGTCCAGATAAATGAATTAAAAAACAGGCTTGCAGGCTACCTGAATGATGAGTTTTTAAGAAAAACCGATATCGTGGAATGGCGAAATCTGTTTGAATATCTCATCAGAGCGATTCCAAAAGAAAAGCGGTTCTATTTCATCATCGATGAGTTCTCGTATCTTATAAAGAATGATCCGGCGATAACAAGCGCGCTTCAAAAATTCTGGGATATGTTCCTTTCCTCAACGCAAGTCTATTTTCTTGTATCAGGTTCGATATTCGGACTGATAAGCGAAAAAGTCCTGTCTTCTGCCTCCCCTCTGTACGGCAGGAGGACAAGGGACATACTGATAAGACCAATGCCCTCCTGGTATGCGGTAAAGTTCCTTAATATGCCGTTCGAGGATAAATTGACGGTCTGCATGGCTATAGGTGGCGTTCCTGAATATCTGCAAAAAGCAGGCAGTTTTACAAGTGCAGAGAGCTTCATAGAAGCAGAATTCTTGAAGAAAGACGGATATTTTTACAGGGAACCGTATTTCCTTCTATCGCAGGAATTCAAGGAAATCAGAACTTATTTCTCTATTTTGAACGCCATCGCTTTCGGGAATACAAAACCTATCGAGATCGCAAATTTTGCAGGCATGAATTCAAGGGAGATATACCCCTATCTTGAGAACTTAATAAGACTGGGCTTTGTTGAGCGCATATCCCCGATGCCTGGAGATAAAAAACAGGGCATTTATCTGATAAATGACATGGTAATCGACTTCTGGTTTAATTTTGTATATTCAAACCGTGAAAAGATAGAGCGGGATGAAATCGGGATAAAACTTGAAGATTTTACCGCCTATTTTGGAAAACGTTTTGAAATACTTGTGAGGAATGAACTGTTCCAGAGACTGCTTGGTTATGAGAAATCCGGAAAATGGTGGTATAAGGATACAGATATCGACATAGTGGCAATAAATGAAAAAAACAGTGAGATCGTTTTTGCAGAGTGTAAGTGGAGCAATAAAGTGAATGCAAAAGAGATATACATCGAATTGAAAGAAAAAGCCCGGTCTGTTCGGTGGAAAAACGATATGAGAAGGGAGAAATATGCTATTTTTGCAAAGAGCTTTGCAAAAAAAATAATAGATAAGGATTTGCTGCTTTTTGACCTTAAGGATATTGAAAAAATGATTTTTTAACACATGGTTAATATTTTCATTTCGGCATAGTCCCCAGCACATTTATTGTCTGGATAAGTTCAGTGAAAGCCTCGATCTCCTTAGCAATTACTTCCTCTTTCGTCATCGAGATACTCATTTCACCATCTACGGTGAGCAGGTCCGGACCTCTTCTCACCAGTCTATCGATACCGTCTGCCGTCAGTATTTTCTTTATTTCAGGATCGTAAACGAATGCTCTCCCTGGAAATAGAACGGTCTCTTTTATCTGCGACAGGTCGATCGCCTTTATGTCCTCAATAGTTATCAGGCAGCCGATATCCTTTTTCACAGGGACGATATTCACAAGCCCACCCAGCTTATCGAATATTTCCTGCAAAAGAGGGGCAGCCACGTCACTTGTAATTATGGTCGCTTCTTTTGTGACTTTTGGCAGCTTCGAAAGTGCGGCAGGTTCATTCCTGATGGCAAACGGCGCGCCTGTTTCAGGATCATATAGCGGCGTGCCGGTGACACGGAACTTGAACCTGCTGTGGATATCATCAACTATCGATTTGAACCCAGTGATGGAATGAGATACCACTCCTTCTATCACAGGGGCATTGCCAAGTATCAGACCATGTTCGGGCACATTGGCAAATCGCATAAGTATGAGACCTTTCACACCCATCTCCTCAAGATCTTTGCATGTTTTAAGGAGCACGTCGCCGTCGTTCACGCCGGGAATTAGCACAGCAGCAGCATACACAGTGCATTTATCAGAAAGTGTGCGAAGCGCCTCCAGGGAATCCTCAGGTGTTTTGTCGTTCATGTATTTGCGCCTTAGTTCAGGGTCTGTTGCAAAGACCGTGAACGTGACTTCGTTGACCCCGCGATCTATGAAAAAGAGCGCATCTTCCCTGTTGAGCCCTTTCCCGCTTGTGTAGCCCAGATGTATTGGCTTATTGTACTGCGAGAGGAAATTCACGAGCTGTTTAAGCTCAGGATAACAGCTCACATCACCGCCGCCGCTTACATTGAACTTTGATATATTCTTGTTGAAATAGACCGCCTGCTGTATCTCCTGAGCTACCACTGACAGCGGTTTGAAACCCGAATACCCCTCCTTAACGCTTTTCGTGCAGTAATTGCAGCCTTTCTGGAATGGCATGCAGTACTTGCATCCGAATGGCTGTATTTCTTTTACTCCTTTAAAATAACAGTATCTACAGAAGCCGCGGCAATCATGCCCAGGGCGTCCTCCGATGTCTGCGAGTATTTCCATGCCTTTCCGAAAGGCAAAGGAGGATAATAAAACTATTGGAGATTTATGGGTGTCAAATCTTTTGGTGTTAAAAAACTCCGTGGTTTCTTATTTTCAAATATTTCAGGATAGCCCATCAACCACCCTCTTCGCCGCAGCAGCATAAGGCACGACCGCGCCAAGAAGAGGCTTCAGATCTTTTGTCCAGCTTTTCTCAAGTTCTGCTATGCGTTTGTTCATTTCCTCCTGGGAGTAAGTCTTATTATAGAGAGAAAGCTTGCTGTTTATAAGCTCAAGATCAGGTTTTATGCCTCTTTCCATCAAAAACCATAAATCGAAGAGATCCCTTGCTTTTCCCCTCACCAGAAGAGCCCGCACTTTTTCAGCAAAAATATGGTCAAGGCTTGCTGCGCTGATAATGAACGTCTTTACATCATCGTATTCGGTACGCACCGTTATCCTGTCCTCAGATACGCTCTCACCTCTCAGGCTCACATCTATCCTCACCAGACCTTTTGTAATATCCCTGCCTTCATAAAGCGGTCCCCTGTAGCTCAGGGTGAAGCCAAAGCCCGATCTCGACATCCTCTTATTCCTGACCTCTGCCCTGATACCGAAATATTCAAGCTCCTTTGCTGCTGTTTCCAGTGCACTGTAAGCCTCATTTTCATCAAGAGTTGAGTTAAAATCCAGATCCTCGGAATACCTGGGGGAGCCGTAAGCCATCCTCAAGCATGTGCCGCCCTTGAACACGAAACTCATGGTCTTTGAATAGAGAAGGCTGAGGTATGCCGCTTGGATATAGTCCCTCTCCTGAATAAACAGCGTCACCCTGTTCATCAGGGCAATCTTTTCTATTTGCTTCCTGGTCAGCATCTATGTCTCCCTCCATCCAAGCAGTTCTTCATCGCTCAGGTTCACGTTAACATGCCATTTCTTATCCCATACCCTGCTTTTTTCTTTTGTCGGGTTGAGTTTGACATACTCATTCGACGAACATTCCAATAACATCCCTGCCTCTTTTCCGAACCTTTCAAGCAGGTATCCCAATCTTGAGCAGAGGCTCCTGTTCTTCATGGCTGAAGCATAGGCAACCAGTTTGTCAATATCAACCTTCTCTTTTGCATTGTAAACTGCTTTTATCACCTCAGCCATTCCGCCTGAATTCTCAGGGAGGAAAAGACTGTCAATGATCGCTTTCTCCTCCTCTGCGATCAGGAATTCAAGGTCTCCTAATCTCTCTTTCCTGTATCCGAAAAACTTCTCTGGATTTATCAGCACATATTTGAACCTGAAATTGTTGAACTCGACCTCTTTCTTTTTCCTGGCAGATGCAAGAAAAACCATGATCGGAACCTGTTCTGTGAAGCCATAGAAATTCAGGGCGCTCCAGAAGCTAACGTATGAAGGATAAACAACCCTTGACGCTATGAAAAACGGGTTGGATAGAACGCGCTCAGGCTCAAAACCAAGCAGTATATACTTACCCCTTTCAACAGATCTTATAAACCCGCTGCTCTCAAGCCTTGCCACAACGCCGTATGCTTTCTCGATAGGGATTTTTAATAAACCTGCAAGCTCGCGAACTGTGAAATAGTAATATTCCTGCTCAAATAACGATTTTATAATGTAATTTGTGGAAAGTTTTGTGGGATTTTCCATATATTAGTTTCTACGATTTACATAAATAAAAAGTTTTGCCCTCCACATCTGCCCTGTATAAGATAAAACTTTCTTGATATAGGGAAGAAACCCGAAGGGTTGCGAAGCAAAAATTTTTGTAAGTGCTGCAAAACACGAACCTTTTTTGTTATGTTGGGCGACGTAAAGCCTGCTTGTTCAATTTTTTACCTCAATAGTAAAGCATTTTAGATTGTCTTTTAGAGTTCGCCACTCTATTTTATATTCTCTATCGATATGTAGGACTTCATACTTCTTTCCCGTTGGTTTTCTAACTTCTCCCTTTATTAGTTTCTCCCTCCTAAACATTTTGTAAATGCCATTATCACCCTTACTTATGTAGAATAGTGGGTCACTAGCAAACATCATAAAATAACATTCATTAAAACCTGATTTAATTAATTCCTCTAAGAACTTTACATCTTTACATGCACTAAACATCTGCTCAGGGTATTGACCCTGGGTGGGAAATTTCAACTCAACGCATTGTTTTTCCTTCTTAGCTGGAGTGAAAATAACAATATCCATCTCTTTTTTTTTATAATTTCCACTATCGGGATTGAAATAATCAATATTTCTTTCAAGTTGAATCTTATATATATTATCTAAACGACCTCTCAGGTAAATAGCCAACTCATATTGAATGCTAGCTTCATTGTATATCTCAATATTTTCTCTTGCAATTTCATCAGCAAACTCGTTGAGATGTAGTAATAAATTCATACTCTCACATTTTTAACCAACAAGTGTATTTCTCCTAACGGTTTGCGCATGAAAGAAGTTGCTGAAGGCAGGGAAATCTTCGATTTCATTTTTATCTGCTGTTTTGCGAAGTTGCGATAGTTGATTATGGTAATACATTTAACACCATTCCGTTACGTTGTGCTGTTCATTCATTTTCTCTTACCTCTGGATTTAATATAAATTCCAGTGGATTTTTATCTTACCTGAATCTCTATTACTTACATGAGGATATATATTTCTGCGGTCTTAGATATTGTCAATTTAAAAGTATATTCCGATTCCACGACCTGAGAGCTACATGATGTATCTCTCATTTTCTTTTTTCCTGTTCCAGATACATAATCATTTTATCTATCCAGCACATCTAATACCTGATGATATTCGAAAAAATACCCACAGTACCCACCTCAGAGGAACTCCTTAACAAATCCTTCAAGCGTGCAGCCCGCGCCAAACACGGAAAACGAATTCTTGACCGCGCGTCCAAGCTAAAAGCCGAGGAATCCATGCTGCTTACTGCATCCCACATCCTCAGCGACAATCTTATCAACATAGTAAGAAAATTTCCAAGTTTTGACAATATGCCCCCCTTCTATCTGGAACTTGCAGACATAATCGTGGGAGTTGAGGAGATGAAAATGAACCTCGCCTCTTTGCAGTGGGCTGGCACAAAGATAAACGACATGTCGCGAAAATACGTTGGTATGATGCGAAACGCCGATGATGCAAAGGTTGTGCGAAAGGCAGCGTTCGGAAGGATATCCTCCATTGTGGACAGCATTGACGGCAACCTGCGCTTCATGAACGATGCGAGAAATAAGCTTCGCAAGCTCCCTGAAATAGGTGAAGGTCCTGCGATCGTGGTGGCTGGTTATCCCAACGTGGGAAAATCCAGTTTTGTGGCTATGGTGAGCAGCGCGCATCCGGAGATAGCTTCCTATCCATTTACGACTAAAGGGCTGGCTGTGGGGCATTTTGAGAGGAACAGGATACGATACCAGATCATAGATACCCCGGGGCTTCTTGACAGACCGCTTGAAGAGAGGAACCATATAGAACTCCAGGCGATATCTGCGCTCAAGCACGTGGGAAAAGCGATGCTGTTTATAATCGATCCTTCCGAAACATGCGGCTATACCCTTGATAAGCAGATGCATCTGCTTGAAGAAATAAAGAAAGAATTTGGAATTCCGATGATAGTTGCGGCGAATAAGACAGATATTTCAAAAACTTCTGAAAAAGCCGATATGAGCATGTCAACCCTGACTGGCGATGGTGTGGAGGCAGTTCTTGAGCGACTACTGGACATGATCCCTACCCAAGATTTAAATATAATTAATAATCATTAAGGATTCGATCAATAATGCCTATAGGTGTTTACATCTGCCACTGCGGGTCGAACATAGCAGGAACCATCGACGTAGAGGATGTCAGGAAACATGCTGAAAAATTAAAAGACGTAGCCGTCGCCCGGGACCTGCAATTCGCATGCGGCGATGCAGGACAGGAACAGATAAAAAACGACATCAAAGAGTACAAGCTTGACCGTGTCGTGATGACAGCGTGCTCGCCCCGCCTTCATATGGTCACATTCAGGCGCGTACTTGAACAGGCAGGACTCAATCCCTACCTCATTGAGATGGTAAATATCAGGGAACAGGGTTCATGGGTACATGCGGATAAACCAGGTCTTGCCACGCAAAAAGCAAAAGATCTTGTGGCAATGGGCGTTGCACAAGTCGCACTGCTATCCC
>JAQUNZ010000073.1 GCA_028717345.1 Candidatus Methanoperedens sp. | reverse complement strand
TCATGAATAACACTCTTTCTGACAATTATGGCAGGGTAATAAAAAGTCTTCGAATATCAATAACGAAACAGTGCAATTTGAAATGCATTTACTGCCATCAGGAAGGGGAGAAACAGGCAGATTCAAATGAAATGTCCCCGCTTATGATTTCAAAGATCGTGAGAGCTGCAGCTGAGTTCGGGGTGGATAAAGTGAAATTCTCAGGAGGTGAGCCTCTCATGAGACAGGATTTTGAAGAGATACTGGTGGAACTTCCATCTTTAAGGAATATTTCAGCAACCACTAACGGCACTCTTCTTTCAAAGCGGGCATCGCGGCTTGCAGACAGCGGTCTTGACAGGGTGAACGTGAGCCTTCCCTCTATAAACAAAGAGCATTACGGAGCAATAACTGGTTCCCCGAATATGCTCCCCAGAGTGATTGAAGGTATTGATGCTGCGATCGATGCGGGATTGACACCGGTTAAACTCAATATGGTCCTCCTTAAAGGCATCAACCACAATAAGATCGATGATGCTATAAATTTCATAGGAAAGTACAATGGCAGCGTTATACTCCAGCTTATCGAGTTAATGAATTTCAGGGATATCGGCAGGTACATGGTGGATATCGATAGCGTGGAAAGAATGCTGGAAAAAAGAGCTTCACAGGTGAATGAACGCGAGATGCACAGGAGAAAAAAATATTTCATAGACGGGGCGGAGGTTGAACTTGTCAGACCCATAGACAATTCTCACTTCTGCGGAAGCTGCAACAGGCTCCGTGTTACCTCTAACGGTAAGTTAAAACCCTGTCTTATGAGAAATGATAACCTGATCGAAATTAATGATGATGCTACCCATGAAGAAATAAAAAAGCATCTCAGGGAAGCAGTACTGTCCAGGGAACCTTTTTACAAAGGATGATCCTTATTACTTTTCTTCAATAAGATGGAATACCCATTCAGAAAGCGGCATGCACTGTTCTGGTATGCATTCAAGGGCGCAGCCTGTGCACGGGGCGAACATATCTTTTACAAGCAGCAATTTGAAATCCCTGACCTTCTCCTTCTCTATTTTTTCAGCCAGCCTGATGCGGTAAGTCCGTGTACCTTTTGATGTTTCTTGTTCCCTGAGGATCTTCCCTTCGTGTTCTAATTTTTCAACCACACGGGAGCATTTCCTGCGGTCAATTTCGGCTTTTTTCCATAGCTCGCTCTGCAGGATGCCCTTTTTTCTGGATTTTATTAATTTAAGTATCTTTTCTTCAATTTCCATTCTATTCCCCTACAGGGATCATCAGAATAATATTATTACCCCTTAAAACAACGGAACCCAGAGAACGTGATTTTATCCCGTTTGCTATCTCAAAAGTATCAACAAGATGCAAATTCAGGTTATCGTCTGCACTCTCAAGCTTACCCTCAAGTGTATTTTTATCGCCTTTCATCTCAACCTGTACACGCGTACCTATCAATGTCTGGACTTTTTTATTAGGAAACAATGTATAACCTCTATAATCGTTCCCTTTTATATCCTTTAGTACTTCAATTTTTGCATGCTTTTTGTGGAAATATCAAAAATGTGTTGAGGTGTTTCAAGCACCGTGACGCCTTCAAACTTGCGCAAAATGCTAACATTCTTTGCATCAACATCCCGGACTTTGAGTTTGACCACCCCTCCCCTTATGGCTCCGTAACTGCACAGGCTCACGCATATACCGCATCCGCTGCACCTTAGAAGGTCGATCTGGTCAGTGATCGCATGTTCCGGGCATTTATCCACAGGAGGGCATATTTCGCATTTCATGCATATCTCCCTGTCAATGAAGAATGGCATTCTGGATTCGATCTCACCCGATATATCAACAGGGACGATATATACGGGCACTCCGCCTTTTGCTGCCTGAGCCACTGCGTTTGTTATCAGGGTATCCGCTATCCCGCAGGCAAGCTTTGCAGTGGTATTGGATGTTGCTGGGGATATTATCAGGGCATCGTATTTCCCAAGGAGGAACCGTCCGGTCTTCGGTACGCTTGCTCCCTGTTCCCTTTCAAAAAAGATCTCTTCAAGGTATGAGCCGTCAGAGATAAATTTCAGGTCGTTCTCAAGCCCATACATCCTGACTACCTCTTCACCTGCCCTTGATACAAGCGTTGTCACTTTCAGATCAGGGGTTGATTTTTTCAGTTTTTTAAAAACTTCAAAACTTTCACTCAGGAAATGCCCGGCGCCTGTGATGCCCCATGCGAGCTTCATGATATTCTCCTGAGGATAGTTCTCTTCACCATGCTTATCTCATGCATAATACGGGTTTTACATTATTAAGTTGTCGAAAACTATTTACCTATTTAATATTAACAGAATCAGATATGTTTGAAAACATACTCAAAGGATTTTCTTTCATAAAACAGAGCTTCGTGCTGATAACGAAAGATGGCGACCTGATAAAACCTTCAATCTATTCTATATTCATTGGGATATTCTTTACCGTGATCGCAGGCATCACCATCTATCTTTCCAGTAACTCGATCCCTGCAGAGCTCGTTTATTTGCTTTATTTCCTTGTGCTGCTTGGAGAGTATTATATCTCCTACTTCTTCACTGGCATGACAGCGTTCCTTGTTTATGATTATTTCAAGGACGGCGATGCCACGATGTCTGAAGCATGGACAGCTGCGAAGAAGAATGCAGTGACATTATTCTATCTGAGCATTGTCTCTGCCATAGTAAAAATAGTGACAGGCGTACTCAGGGGGAGAAGAGGAAGACAGGGAAGCGCTGCGGGGGGTATTGCAGGAATGATCCTTGGATTTATCGAGCGCGTATGGACTGTGGCTACCTATTTCATAATCCCTGCGATAGTGATAGAGGACAGGGACTTAAAGGGCGCAGTGGCAAGGGCATCTGATATTATGCAAAAAAACCTTCTTCCAATAGGTGTGGGCGAGATAGCTGTGGGATTTGTCACAGGATTGCTCACGATCATTGGATTCATAGTTGCGATAGTTCTAGGAGTTTCGATATTTGGCGCCATGAGTAATGCAACAGGTGCGATTCTGGCGATATTGATCGCAGCAGTGATAATAGTTCTTGTTATAGCGCTGTCCATGTATGTCACAACGGCATATCACACATGCCTTTTCCTGTGGGCAAGGAGCGTCGAGGATGCTGGTGCGGCAGGTACTGTGAAGCCTCCGGCGCCGATAGCGAATGTGCTTGGAGCATAAATATAAGTTGATATACCTCGATTTGTATTAGCATGGACATATCGGAGTTCTATTTTTATTTTATATGCCTCCTCATCCTGTATATTTTCGTTATAATAATAAGGGATAGAAAACTATTCCATCCACGCTCATCGATATTTCAGATGTTAGTCTCCATTCTTGCGTTTTTCGCATCATTCTTATTCATCATGTCCCTTGGAGGTGAGCATCAATATGGAAACGTAAGTTGTGGACCCTATGGGTGCATAAATACCGAACCCCTGATATTTATATTAGATTATATTCAAAATATCCTGATTAGCCTGTTATTTCCAGTATTGCTATTCACAACAACCGCTGCTTTTCTGATGGTGCTTGCAGAGATACCGAAGCTTAAAACCGATAGAATCACTTTTGACGGTGCAGGCATCATATTTGCAGGGAGCCTGATGCTCCTGAATATAATAATCGGTGGGTATCCAGCGCTTAATTTCGTGAGTCCAACTTTCCTGGTTTTCACGATGGTTTTACTGGTAATGGGTCCGAGGTATAGATACGTTCTGGGGGCGGTGGCATTGAGTTATTTGTATCCGATATTATACTGGTAAATTGATGCCGATTATTCTTTTAACTTCAGATACCATGTCCGGATTGATTCTTACGTCCGGACCATGCCCGGTTTGGTAGGGCAATACAAGACCTATTCTTATCAGGTATTCAAGACTGTCCTTTGCCTCACCCCTCATGTGTTTTGGTATTCCTTTTAATGCATTCTCAAAAGGAGTATGGCGCTTTCCTATGTAACCATGTTTATACAGTTGCTTCAAGATAGCGATCATGGTCTTACTGTAATCTTTCATTCAGGTACGGACTATATTTCAATGGTTATATGTTTTGTCAAATTAAAACCGTAGATTATTCTAATTTTTGGATGGATAAGTCTATATATTTAGACATCCGGAGTTAGATATAAATACAACCAAGGTATATTTTACTATCATGTTCCCTGAAATTTTCGGAGATAGCCCGCAGGTTAAAGTAATCGATCTTCTGATAACACAGGATGATCTCGAATATACAAAAAAAGAGATCGCTGAGTGCGCAGATGTGGGGCGTTCAACCCTGTATACTTTCTGGGAAACTCTTGAACGGTACGAGATCGTAAAAAAAACACGCCGGATAGGAAACACCTGGCTTTATAAGATCAATTCGGATAGCCCGGCAGTTAAGGCATTGCAGGAGTTTCAGTTAAGAATAGTTGATATAATTGTTGAAGAGGAAACAAAGGAAGAGAAACGGAAATTTGAGAAAATTTATCAGTTACCAGAAAGCAAAACGACTATGGTTGTTGCTGAAGATTAATTCGTGTTATATTACTCCTCCACCCTCGCCACATTCATATTCTTCTTCAGTCCCATCGCTTCAGCCACAGACTCGCATTTTGTCTTCAGAAGATACGCTATCGGCTTAAAATCATATTCAGACATGGTCTCATAGTTCGCCATGCCCTTGCTGATTATGAGCGACGCATCCCGCAGCGCCTCCACAAGCTCTCTCGGCGCTTCTTTCAGGCATACACCGATCGCATTCGAACCTGTCGTGAGTACCCTGTCCACTTTTTTGTCGATGCCCAAAACCTTGAGTTCTTTCATTGTAACATCATTCAATATCGGCGCGCCTCTCACAACAAGCGTGATCCTGCCACCGAGTTTTTTTATCTCATCAAATAAAAGAGTATCAAATACTATCTCACCGCAATTGTCAGCAAGATAGACCACATTATCAAGCATCGATCTTATCTTATCCGAATCATCAACATCAAGCCCATGCTGGATCTGCTTTAATATCATTTCCTTCCCGATCTCTTTATCAGCATCAAAACCCAGCACACCGAAATCAAACGAATTGCCTACGATTGAAACAAGCACAGCGCGCCTGAAAGAATCTTTTTCAGATACAAAATCCCTTACAACAGGCAGGAGCTTTTGCGCGGTTTCATTGCTCTGCCGCTTTGTCTCCCTGTATGGGTCAATGTCCCCAAGTACCCTGTATGCTTCCCTGTGAATCTTCGTGGATAAATGAGTCGCAGGCGCGCCATCCACAAGGTACCTGCGAAGAACCTCGATCCCTGCAAGCACAGCTTTCTTCTGTATTGCCAGGTCTTTTGTGGATAGCTCTGCTTCGTACTGGACTCTTGACAACAGGCACGGCGCGCATCTTGGATGGATCTTCAATGTTTCTCTCCTAAAATTCGAATAATTGTCTCTGTTTTGTTTCTGTCGCAACCTTCTTCTCCCCCATCCATCTTAACATTTCCCCGGTTATCCCGAAATCCGCGAGGATGCGCTCAACTGGCGGAAGTATCTGCTTATTGACATAATAATCCACATCCAGAGGCAGTTTTTTCTCTTTTGCATAATCAGGGTCTTCCGCCCTTTCCACGAACATCCCCTTCCCTGCGAGGATAACAAAAGGTATCCTGTCACCCACATTGGCAACTATGCCTCTTTTCTGCAATTTTTCGATAACCGTTACGTGCGGCTGTTTGTTCTTATAGCTCTCGATCTTTTTTGTGTACTGCCTGGTAAGGATCAGGTCATTGAACAGTTCGCTGTCTTTACCTGCATCTATTGACCTTATCCTGTTGATCGTGTCTTTCACTAACTCAACCGCATCATCCACTTTTCCCTCTTTGAGCACAAGCTCAAGCACTCTTTCAACTGTCCTGGTGGTGAGTTCACACCAGTCGCGGCGCACCGTTTCCATGCCTTTCACTTTTATCTTCTCCTTCATACCCTGTGCCGTTTTCTCCAATATAAGGAGAGCATACCGCTTTTTTGCTATGAATATAGCGCGTCTTGCAAATGAGTCAAAAACAAGTTCCATCGGCTTGACAAGGGATTCTGTCACTGTTTTTGCGATGTTGTTTCCCACAAGCTGCGCTTCATCAAAAGTGAGTTCTTTATCAAGGAGATGAACAAAAACACTGTCCGTATCCCCATATACAACAGATAGACCAACCTTTTTCCCGTCTTTTATTTCACCCTTCTCAAAAACCCTGCCATCCTTCAGTATCATTTCCTTTATTTCTTCTTCAATGAGTTTCTTTGTGCGAAGGATATTCTCGCGCCCGAAGCTTGTTACAGCGCTTGCAAGGGTCAGACTGTAAAGCCGCGCGCGCGCATATCCGGAGTATCCGTAGAAGCTGTTGAGCAGGATCTTGAGAGCAAGCTGCGTTGCATCAAGCACCCTGTATTCCTCCTCGTTCGCAGTCTTCATCTTTGCCCGCGTTGCCTGCCTTCTGTCAAGGAGTTCTTCAAGAATGGACGGAACAATTCCTTTTACTACATTCCGTGAGACAAAAACACCGCCTGTCGGCGCAACAATCACATCATCCGGTCTCTCGCCTACCACTTCTGTCGTATAGCACAGGTTGTGCGCCATCATTATCGTGGGGTAAAGAGATTTGTAATCAAGTATCACGATGTTCTCAAGCAGCCCTTTCTTGGGGGGAAGCACCTCAGCGCCAGCCAACTCCTCGCCCTCATCGAACCGCTCATCAGACAGTTCGCCAGTGGGACGCGCTGGAAGCACACGGTCGTGCTTTTTATACTCCTTGAGTATGAGATTCTCCACCATCTGGGTCTGCCCTCCGTCAAGTATATCCTGGAGCAGCGTCCCGCTCACCCTTGCAAGAGCTATGTACTTGTCCAGGAGCCGCAGCTTCAAAAGAAATGCAAGCGCAAGCTCAGAATCGCGCCTTGAGTATTCAACAAATTTTGAGAACTTCTCACCGCTATCATTCCAGTATGCTTCCATCTCAAGGAAAGGTATGTCCAGTTTCTCAAGCCCGAGCAGTTCCTTTGCTGAGTTTCTGAGCGTGTACTGTTTTAGTGAGAATTCACGGCGAAGAAGCGGCAGCACATCAACAGCGATACGCCCCATCACGCTTACCCGTGTGATGTTTCCGATCTTTCTGTAATACAGGGTTTTCCCATCCCTTCCTGCAAGCGGTTCTATCCTCGCTCCTTTTCTGTTGAGAACCTTAATCCTGTCCACGATGTATGGAACATCAAAACTGTTGGAGTTATATCCCAGGAGGATGTCGGGATCGTATTCCCTGATGATGTCAAAAAACCGCCGAAGCATCGTCTCTTCGTTGATGCAGCTCTCGACTTCGCCACTCATTCCGGTCTTTTTTCCCACGAGCACAAGCGTCTTTTTACCTTCAAATTCCGGTGAAAAAGCAAGACTGATAAGCACAATAGGTGAATTCTCCGGCGTTGGCATGGAGCCGCGCAGGGGCAGGCACTCGATATCAAAAGCAAGGTGCCGGAAAGGTGCATTTTTCAGGATATCTATGGGTTCCACTTTTTTTGAGGTTATATTGATACTGCTCAAGATTCCTGCATCGTTTGAATTCCCGTCAGGTTCTGCTGCTGCCCATCCCATCCCGCCAAGACCGCTGTCAACCATGTACCTGTTCCTGAAAAGGATATCGGTTTCATAAATCTCGTCCACCATCTTTTTTACCTCGTCGCGGATCACGGGTACGCCCTTCGGGTCGTAAAGAATGATCTTAAGCATGCTGACAGTGTTCTTGAAATATCCGATAGGCTCAAACCGCCTGACAACTTCTATTCGTTTTATATGCTCCTTGAAGCGTTCCTTTAAAATATCCGCGCTTTCAGGTGGCGCTTTTGCATAAAAATATGGTTCGAAATCCGGAACTGAGCAGCAGACACTGTTACCAGATACATCCCTTCCATAGAGCCTTACCACAGGCTTGCCGTCGCTGTATGTGTAATCGGCGTCAAGTATCTGGAAATTCATAATAGGTTTGGATTAATCACTTATAGATTTAAGTCTTTGCAGCTTAAATCAATGTACCCTCATGCCTGATCTGACTGCGCAATAGTGATCAGTCTCTTCTCACCATCAATAGCATGAATTATATCAACCACTTTATCAGGAACAAAATGCTCCCATCTATCCCCTACCAGCATCCTTCGTCTTATCTCGGTTCCTGAATAATTGCCCCGCTGGAAAAGAGGTGACTGCTTGACCTCGATCCCTGCTTCGCGAAGAAGTTCTATCACAAGGGGATTATTGGTATATGCGATCTCAAAAGATGGTACCATGGACTTCACATGCGCAACCCATAGCGAATTGCGCTGGATATCCTCTATTGGTATAACATAATGCTTTATCCCTATCTCTTCAAGAGCGCCTGAGACCATGAGCACGCGTTCTCCGGCAGTAAAAGGATTCTCTATCTCATGACTTTTCTGGGCGCTGCCTATGCCGATAATTATTTCGTCAACTTCCCTGGCTATCTCCTTCAGTACCTGATGGTGTCCAAGATGGTAGGGCTGGAACCGTCCCAGATAAAGTCCCCGGCGCACATTACTCCTTTGGCTTTGCTGGTTTTTCAGTCTTTTCAACTTTCTCAACTACTTCCACTTCTGGAGGAGGTATCTTTTCGATCCTTTCTTTGCCCCATGGTCTTATTGGAGTATCGCGGCTCCATATTTCCTTCATGAAAGTGCGCCAGTCCCATTTATTATTTTTATGTTTCATCCCGGTCAGTTTCTTGATCATTTCCATGTTTATGGGCTTGTCCGAGTAATCAAGGTCTTTGACCTTGTTGAGGAGTTGTTCTCCTTTTTCAGTCCTGACAAAGATGGTGCTCCAGCCGTCGTCTGAACCTACTGAGCCAACAGAGATATCCGCGAAATAAGATGTATAGTCCTGGCAGAAATGGCAGCCTTTTCTAGCCATTGAAGCTACGTCCTTTATGGGGACTTCTTTTGTTTCTTTTGTTGTGTTAACCACAAACTTCCCTTTATGGAAGTTCATCTTGACAGCGTCCCTTATATCCACACCCATGACTTTCGGTATGACCTCTGAGGTCATGATCTCCTCTGAGAAGCTTTCCATGCAGATGAGACCTATTATCAGTTCTATTTTATTGAAATTCTCCCTGAATAGACTGGCGCCATGCACCTGGCAGGGCACCCCGACCAGAGCCACTTTCCTATATTTTTTAAGAATATTATGAATGGGATCGATATATGCTCTTGTCTCATCGCGCATATGCCCATCATGCGATATGAGAGGCGTTTCAGCAGAATCGACATACGCGCGATGTATATCTCTCATGGTAGCCACAACTGGCTGATACGTATATTTTGTTCCTGCGGCTTTATCAACATCTTCCGGGCTTGTGAATATTGTGATTTTTGTTGACCATCTGTCGTTCCTGACAATCCCTATGGCACAGTCTATCTCACCCTGCTCAAGCAGCGACTTGAGAATTTGCGACACTGCAGCGCCGTCCTGGCCTTTGAGCGTTCTGCTTTTTCCGGCTTTCATTGACCTGACATTGTTAAATTCATCGGTTGGGAAGCTGTCAAGTATCGGGCACACGCGCTCGCATGCATAACAGTTCACACAGGGGTTGGTTTCTGCCTTAAGGGGATTGATACCATGGAATGCAGATTCGGTCTTGAGTTCCATCTTCTTATAGTTGCCCTTATCCTTGGAGACATCAATGGTATCTCGCTGAACGACTGGTGCGTTCATCGGGCAGATCGCTTCGCAGGTGCCGCATGAGCAGCAGTAGTTATATTGTATTACATCTGCGACTTTCGGAAGCCCCACATTGGGGGCACTTAGATTACCAAGCCTTGAAAGAACATCTGGCTGATCTGATTTAAGTATGCCTTTTGATATTGATAATGTGGGGGTTTCCGAATGCGTTATCACTTTATTTTCCTCCGATTATTTCTTTGCCTATCAGTTTGATGGCTGTCTCTTTATCAGGACCTATCGGTGAGCCTGCGACGATCTGTGTAACACCAATCTTCTTTAGCGCTTCCACCTTTGCCTTGCAGTCAGCCGGAGTCCCGCATATCGAGAATGCATTTATCATTGCATCTGTGACAAGGTTGTTCAACCCGGGGAAGTCGCCCTTGGCAATAGCGTCGCCAATGTTCTTCTTTGCGCCAAGGTCGATGCCGTGCCTCTGGAGAACCGTGTCAGGAGAGCCTGCAACAATGAACGCAACGACTACCTTTGCTGCGCCCTTGGCTTTCTCTGCATCCTTGTGGATGGAGAAGCACGCATAAGCGCCAACGTCAATGCTTTTCGGGTCTCTGCCTGCGGCTTTTGCGCCAATTGCTATCTGTTTTATCGCGAACTCGAAGTCCTTTGGATGGGATGCGTTGATCAGAACGCCATCAGCTATCCTGCCTGCAAGCTCGAGCATCTTTGGTCCCTGCGCTCCCATGTAGATGGGAATGTTGCCGGTCTTGAATGCGAGTTTTGCGCCGCCAATCTTTACACGCTTTCCATCCTGTGAAACCTTCTTTCCTCCAAAGAAAGCCCGAAGGGCAGTTATGCTCTCATTGATGGTTGTCATCGGTTCTGTCCATTCGATGCCCATTGCATCGAAAGTGGCTTTATCGCCAGGACCGATACCAAGAATGGCGCGTCCTCCTGATATCTCATTAATGGCGCCGATACTCTGGGCTGTGATCGCAATGTTCCTTGTATAAGGATTCGTCACACCTGTACCGAGTTTTATCCTGTTGGTGTTCATCGCCAGTACTGCGAGCGTGGTGTACACGTCCCTGTTGTTATAGTGGTCTGTTATCCATACATTATCGAACCCATTTTCTTCAGCGAGCTTTGTATAATAAGCAAGCTTCAGAACAGGGTCGGCTGGTACAAATTCGATACCGAACATTATTTATCCTCCAATTTAAAAGTCAAAGGTTCTTTCATATTTAAAAGCATATTGGTTTTGTTCTGCGAATTATAATGATTCATTAATACTGGCTTGCCAACATCAATGACATTCGTATCTGCTCATTTGCATCCCTCTTCACAGTATCCTCATGCCCTGGATACATGACGTTCACATCAAGAAGCGTGAGTTTTTTTATGGACTCGACAAGTTTGCCTGCATTCCCGCCTGCAAGGTCGGTACGCCCGAAGCTTCCATCAGGGAAAACTGTGTCCCCTGAGAAAAGCACCTTTGCACACGCGCTGTATAAGCATATACCACCAGGAGTGTGCCCGGGCGTGTGTATTACCTCAAGTTCTCCAAAGGTTTCGCCTCCTGAAAGAAGAATATCGGGGACAACTGATGGCGCTCTTTCCCCAAATAGTTCGGATGCGCTACCCCTTGGATTGTTGAGAAGAGGCGCATCATCTCTATGAATTGCGATCTTTGCGCCAAAGGCTTTTGCGACCTCTCCCGCCCCGCCTGAATGATCGTAGTGGCAATGGGTGAGTATGATAGTCTCAAGTTCCCCGGGTTTAATCAATTTTTCAAGCTGGGAAATGATGGCGTGGGCGTCCATACCAACATCCACAAGTATTTTCCCGTCAACCAGATACGCATTTGCATCATAGGGGGAATTATGCAATCTTATGACTTTCATAGAAGTCCATATAATTCGTCATCAATTAAATGTTAACATGATGAAAATATTTATTAGTAAAGAGAGACTATTATATAATGGGGCAATCGGCATCGCATCCATCCCCTCCGATGTTTCCGAGAAGCCCCCTTTATTATCTCAATAAGAATTTCCATGCAGGGATTATTTCGACATCTTCAACCGTTCCTTCTTTTTCCATGTCGATCATAATTGCTTTCTTTACCCTGCCCTTGAATTTGTCATTGAATTTTCTTATTTGTTTTATGTCTCTTTCAGTTTTTTTGACCTCTACTGCTATCAGTTCATCATTCTCAGGGATCACGAAGTCAATTTCAAAACCATTTCTGTAAAAGAATTTTGCCTCTATTTCAGAGGCTATGATGTTTTCCAGTAGAAATGGAAGTATCCTGTCCATATCCTGATCAAAAGCGAATGCAATATTCGGGGTGAATAGATATACTTTTTTCATCTTCCGAAGACTTGCCATCGGACTTCCGCGATAGTTGAAAACAAATCTGATCAATAACCCGAATTCCAGATATTCAAAGTAATTAGCAATTGTCCTCTGGTCTTTTCCAAGATTCTTGGATATTTCCCTGTAATTCACGATCATCCCGGGATTTTTTCCAAGCAGGTAGATCAGATTTTTTAGTAGTGAAGATGGATTTAATTCCTTTTACGAGCAGCATTTATGAATTTCAATGTAAAAATCCCATCTTCTGTTATTTTTAATAATTTTTCTTTTTTATTATCCTTTATATAGTCCTCTTCAACAATACCCCATAAAATAAGATCCTGAATCCACTTTGAAAGGGTTCCCCTTGAGAGAGATTTTTTTAACTTCCTGTGGATTTCCCTGATAGGTTTATATTTATGTTTCATATGTATGGATCCAATTCCATTTCCTATCAAAACCACCTTCAGTAACAATACAATGCACATGTGGATTGTTTTTCATGTCGGCACCATATGTTTGCAATACCTGGATCATCCCGATCTTAAGTCTTGTTTTCTTCTTGCTTTTCTTATTTGAGGAGGCAACCATCTCTTCCATCGTGATTTTGGAGGCTAAAAAAAGGATTTTTTGATACCTTGAATTCTTAGAAGTTTATGATGAACTTCATCTGCCCATTCGTTTGCTGTTTTTGTCCCACATGAAGTGCATAATCGGCATTTGCAGGTAAATGGAACGTATTTCTTCTTGCCGCATTTTGGACATATTGCTATGGTTATTGTAATTGTCACTGATCTCTTGGCTTTTGTTTTGATGCACACACAAAAGAATGAAAGCCAATGAAATCAACTTATCTATTTCAGTAGCGGGATAAGAAAATGCGTTTATACTTCGTATGAAAAATCTCTCACATTCAAACATCTTGGAGGAGTATTAAACATACT
>JAQUNZ010000072.1 GCA_028717345.1 Candidatus Methanoperedens sp. | reverse complement strand
GGTCAAGCTGGAGCTCAATTTCTGAACTACGTCTGACTTTTTCTATATAATCGCGATGATGTATATACTGCAGTTCATTCGATTCTGCACGTCTGGGTTTTATAAGTTCAAGCTTATCAAGCATCCCGGTTTTTTTTAGATATGAAACAGTCGAGATCAGCCGCTCTTTATTCTCAGGATGAAGACCTGTATCGTGCTTCAGGTAATCCGAATGATATATTATTCCAGTTATGTTTTTTTTAAGCAAGCTTTTTTCCCGCATTCGGTCCAGCCGTGGCATCGTATATCTCTTTCACATGAAATACAACAGCCACTTTTGCAGGTCTGTTCTTGGCTCTTGCCATCTCTTCTGCAATGGCATATCTATCACCCCTTGTTTCAAGATCCACAGTTCCTTTTAGCTGGAACGATCTCTTTATTTCACTATCATAAGCCACGATTGCCATATTCGGATTTTCCTCCAGGTTCACTCTTGTCTTTTTCATGAAGTTATCCACTATAAGGATAGTCTCATCATCAAGGATTTTCCACATTGTAACGAATACTACATTGGGCTTCCCATTCTTATCCGAAGTGGCTATGGGGAGAGGCTTTTGCTTTGAAACGACATCTTTTACTTCAGAAGGCATTTTTACCATGATCAATTACCTCATGCAATTCTCTTCTTGCCTTCAGCCGGCTTGAGATGATATATTTCTTCAACCATTACAAGCATTCCTGCTTTCGCTTTTATCTTTCCACCATATCTTTTGTTTATGCGTTCTTTCACATCATCGAAGTATTTTCCTGAAGTAAGGATTTCTGCACTTCCTTTGATCATATAGCCATTTGGATATACCGCATTTGCAACAGCTACTTTTGATCCGTTTTTAATATTTAACGCTGTTCTTGACATGAATGAGATACCTATCAGGAGTTTATCGTTATCAACTGTCTTTATGAAACAGGTGGGCGCCATATGAGGCATTCCATCTTCTGCAACCGTGGACACCCATGTTAGAACTTTCATTTTATCGCAGTCGGGATTATCGAACATTTTCATAACTTCATCAGGCATTGATACCATAATTTATCACCGTTTTTCATTTAGTATGCTTTGGGTATAAATGTTTTTATTTTATATCTCAATGCAGTTATTGATCTGCGTAAGTGCCCGTGAATACACTCCCATTTTATTCAAATACGCCGCGAGTTTGACCGGGCGGTGACCTCCGGGATGGTACACGATCACAGCCTGGGGCGCACACTGCTCAACCATTCCGATAAGCCCGTTCACGTCCATATGGTCGCTGATACTTATCGTGGGGACTTTATAGTCGCGCCTGCATGTAAGGAGAAATTTTTTTGTTGCCTGTATGGCAGGCAAATTGGCAAGTGCAGCTATGCGTATCCCGCAATCGCCGTCAAGACCGCAAAGCTGCCCCGCGTTATCCATCAACCCTTCTGTAAGCGCAAGCGATGCAGGGTCCATTCCTATCATCCCATAATAACCCGATTCACGAAGCAGACGTACAGCCCTCTGGGCTTTCCCGAACGCATAAGCACCCAGGGCAATGCCATCATATTCTTTTACCGCTTCCCTGAATCCGCTGATATCGTCCTGGAAATGGCAGTTGGGGTCGTCATAATCGCCATAGTTCGCTTCAGTGACAAGTAGATCGCATTTGGGCAGGTCTTTTGCATCCTTCACATCGCCTGTTACAAGAATTCTTGTCCCGACCTCGTTCTCCCAGAAAAAAGCTGTGGAGCCGATGGTATGGTGGGTTGGATAGGTGTTAACTTTCACCCCGGCGATGTCAATGGTATCCCCGACCTTAAACGTCCTGCCCGCATATTTCTTACCATAAAGGATCTCAAGGGCGCGCGCCGTCTCCTCTGAGCACACCGCTCTTTCCGAGTGCATGACTGATTTCCCGTTGTGGTCAGAATGGGCATGGGTTATCAGGTATGAGTCGGGAGACAGGCTCGAATTTGTAGTATCTATAGCAAACGTGAGATTTTTTTCAGCATTAAAAGTCAGCGATATATGGGGTTTGAAACCTTTACCTGTCCTGTATCTCACAGGCAGAACGCCCAGGTCATATAAAGGTTTCAATCAAACCTCTTATTTTAAAGCAGCATTTATATCTGCTTCCAGCACTTTTGCCGAGGTCACTCCTGTGTACCGCTTGAACACAGCGCCATCCTTTTCAAGGATGAGAGTTGGTACGGCATGAATTGTGAACTTGGAAGCAAGTTCAAAGTTAGTATCTACATCTACCTTCCTGATCTCTATCTTATCACCGAATTTCTTTTTGATCTCTTCGTTAATGGGGTCCTGCATTTTGCATGGACCGCACCATTCTGCAAAAAAATCCATCAATACGACTTTACTCATTTCTTTTTTTTCCTCTGACATGTTTACACCTGATATAACATATAATTACATCTTCTAACTTAAAATTATTGCCCGGGATCAAAAAGCAAAATTTTTAAACGCCTGGAGTATTGTTCTGCCCATGATACGGGTTTCAGACATAACTGCCTATCTCAAGTGCCCAAGGATGTATTATTTCATGAACAGCGGGCAAGAGCTTATAAAAGAGCCAACTGTGGAATATATTCAGCGCCTGCTGCTGAAAGAAATGGCATTGATCTATGGTACCGCACTCAACGAAGGGAACGCACTCTGTGCTCTTAATGATGAACTTGACCGTTTATCAGACGAACTCCGTATCATCTACCGCCAGGAACTGGCAGAAGCCAGTGATGATGTACTTAACAATGCTGTTTCTGGCGTCCGGACATTGCTTGAAGGTATAAGCTCAAATCTTTCATCAGAACATTATTCCCGCATGTGCGAGTTAGAGCCCGCTCTTCGATCCGAGAAATGCGGATTGGCAGGCAGCCCTGATAAACTGATAACTATCGGGGATGAACTTGCACCTGCAATAATAAAGACCGGCGCCATGCCTGAGAACGGAGTCTGGAAGAGCGACAGGTTGCAGTTGACCGCATACGCGATACTGGTCGAAGAGATATACAATACTGTGGTTACACGCGGCTTTGTGGAATACGCTCGATGGGGTAAGGTAAGAGAAGTGACGATAAAGAGGCATGAACGAAGGAAAGTCCTCCAGGTGAGGGACAGGGTCAGGAAAATAGAAGAGGGTTTTATGCCTGAAAAACCCGTAGATGCGCCCTGCGAGCACTGTGGGTTCACAGGGATATGTGATGTAAAATCCACCCTTGCGTCGAGATTTTTTTAGCATCTCCAACCAGCGACTGAAGAAGATAGGCGTTCTCCCAAACGGCAATAAGAAGCCAAAGCAACCTTTTATTGAGCTCTAATCCGCGCGCATAGAATGCCCTATATACCAATATATTAATAACAACAAATCCAATTATAGAGCATGCAATTCACAGTAAAACTCGAAGAATCTGATGAAGGCGGATATACCGCCCAATGTCTTGAACTTCCTGCTGCGATAAGTGAAGGAGATACAAAAGAAGAAGCTTTAAAAAACATTAAAGAAGCGATTCAACTTGTTCTCGAAGTATTACAGGAACAAGCGCGGTCTTATACTGAAGTCTTCAGGGTGGAAGTAGCCAGTGCCTAAACTTCCTTCTGTTTCTGGTAAAAAAATCATCAGATCTTTGAATAAGATAGGTTTCATAGTAGTGCGTCAGAAAGGAAGCCATGTGTTTATGCAAAAAGGGGAATCAACAGTTACTGTGCCATTACATGACCCTGTCAAGAAAACCACTCTTAAAAGTATATTGAAGCAAGCAGGAGTTTCACTGGAAGAATTATTAGAATATATTTAAATATATATATATATATATATATATATAAAAGATTATAAAACATCAGAACAAATTTAAGGTATATTATAAGGGGAATATGTCAAATAGAAATAGATCAACAATGAAAACCGTATTGCTCGTTACTGCTATTTTTGCGATCATCAGTTCAGCCGCCGCCCAGGTTGAAATAACCGACTTCTTTTCAGATTTCACAAGCAGCGACGTAACTCTCAATTCCACTTCTGACTTCCAGGGCAAAGCGATCTTTGAACTCTTTTATGCGGGAGCCCTTGTGGAATCCCATGATGTGCCCATCGACATAAAAGCGGGTGGCACTACAACAAAGGTGATATTATGGGAGAAAAACCCGCAGCAAGATTACTATACTGCAAAGGTAAGCATACATGAGGGTACCACGATATTATCCAGCAAGTCGTTCCAGGTATCCTATGGAACTGTATCGATGCCCGGCTTCCATGTAGTTGATTTCTCACCCACCAACAATGGTGTAAAGCTTTTGCTTCGGCCATTTAATCCAAGCTCGGTTGATGTAAAAATTGAACTCCTGGATAACAACGATATTGTCTATACGAAGGTAAAAGATAACATATACCTCACGGTAAACCAGGAGGTCAGTTTAACGTGGCCTTTCCTGCTTAAAGGAAAAAAAGAGTATACTGTCAGAGCCAAGATATACACCCACAGGCTCTATGCCGGTCCTCTTATAAACACATATATATCACATTTCATCGCGGCAGATGATGTGGAAATACTTCACGATGATGTTGAGGTAGATGAATACGGCGCAAGTGTGACCCTCCTGGGAAACTCCCAGGTTCCCTTTGACGGCGCCATTGTTGTGAACGCAAAAAACAAGATCACTGGTGAGACAAAAACATACCGCCAGGCTCTTGAGGAAATACTGGTCTCAGGAAAAGAGGACACTGCAGGTGTGGTATGGAAAGGGATTGCTCCGGGGACGTACGATGTTGAGATACTGGCAGTGAATAAGGAGAACATGACAATAGATAAATATGAAACAGTCATGCGCATACCTGAACCTCCTGCTGTAGCCACGACCCCTGTCAATAGATCTCCAGGATTTGCAGCCCTTGTTTCGATGATCGTCCTTATAGCAGCAGCGAGGCTGTTAAAAGGTGGATGAATGTTTGATCTCATTATCAGGAATTTCAGCCAGAGAAAATTGCGTACAGGGCTTACCATATTCGGTATAGCGCTGGGCATCTTTGCAGTAATAGTCATGGGCGGAATGTCAGAGCATTTCAGCACGATGGTAGAGAGATCAATCAGCCTGACAGCGGACAAGATCCGCGTTCTCCCCGAAGTCGGGCTTTTTGGGGCAAGCCTGAACGAGTCTAAAGCTTCTGATGTCAAAAGGATACCAGGCGTTTCCGATGCATATGGAATGCTCCAGTCGCCTCTTGATCCTGAAAGCCTGGGGTTCGGAGGCGATATGGTGATCGGCATTCCGCCCGATAAAATGGGGTCCGTATTAAAGGATACGAAACTCACGGAAGGGAGATCACTAGCAGCAGGCGACAATTACAGGACTGTGCTTGGAAGCAGCGTTGCAAGGGAGTTCAACCTCAGGACAGGTGATGAGATCGAGATAAGGAGTAAAAAGCCGGGGCGCGCAAAGTCGATAACGAATATCAGGAATTTTACTGTTGTGGGAGTAATGGAATACACTGGCTCTTTTTTTGACGGAGCCGTGATAATACCTCTTGACACAGCACAGAAATTCTATAACAGGGGTGATACTGTATCTTTCGTCCTGGCAGTCCCCGACCCTGATACAGACACTGAGGAACTTGCAAGGAGGATAGAACTCAATGTTGAAAAGGTCAAGACATTTTCCCCTGCGGAATTGAGAAAACAGATAGAACAGTCGCTTATCATTTTTACCCTGATAACACTGAGCGCGGCAGTGCTTGCTGCCATTATCGGGAGCCTGAGCGTTATGAATACGATGCTGATGTCGGTATCTGAAAGGACAAAAGAATTCGGGCTGATGAAAGCTCTTGGCGCGGATACGCGGGATATCATTTTCATGACTATGAGCGAGGCTGCGCTTATGGGAATTCTTGGCGGTATAATCGGCGTTGCCGGAGGCGGTGCTGTTGTATATTACCTGAACGGATACCTCGCATCCCGCGGTACCGTGCTGTTTTCGATTACGCCCAGGCTCATTGTGATATCAATAGTCTTTGCTACTGCCCTCGGTGTAATCTCAGGAACATATCCTGCCTACAGGGCTGCAAAAATGAGCCCGATGGAGGCGCTGCGATATGAATAATTTTGACCTGATACTCAGGAACGTAACCAGGCGAAAAATGAGGACAGGGCTTACGATATTTGGCATTGCTCTTGGGATATTCGCTATCATGGTAATGGGAGGAATGTCTGAATATTTTGACAGGCATGCCAATCGCGGGCTTGACCTGATGTCTGATAAAATCTATATAGTGCCTGAGAGCGGATTCTTCGGGGGAGGGCTTGTGGACTCTATGGTAAGCAAAGTGAGGCGTATCCCAGGTGTGTTTGATGCGTATGGGCTGCTCTGGATGCCGTATGATATGGAAAGCCTGGGCATGTTCGGGGCTTTTGTTGTGGGTATTGCGCCTGAGAAACAGGAAATAACGCTCAAGAACGTCAAACTCACAGAGGGAAGGCTGCTTGTCCCCGGGGACAGGTACAGGGCAGTGGTGGGTAGCAACGTGGCGCGCCAGTATGGTCTTAATGTTGGGGACGAACTTGAAGTGAAATCCAAAAAGGTGCAGCGCGCCTCGACAATAACCACTGCCAGGAACTTCACGGTCGTGGGGATAATGGAATTTACAAGCTCTGATTTTGATTATATTATCGGCATCCCGATCGACACAGCAAAAAAATTCTATGAAATGGAGGATCAGCTCACATATATCTGGGCAGTCCCCGAAGAAGGTGTGGATGGCGAAGACCTCTCAAGGCGCATTGAGCTCGGCGTTGATAACATCAAGACAATCTCACCGCAGGAGCTTCGAAAACAGTCGGAGCAGCTGCTTGTGGTCATGAACCTGATAACAATAAGCGCGGCTTTGCTTGCTGCTATAATAGGAGGTTTGAGTGTCATGAACACCATGCTGATGTCTGTGTCCGAGCGGACAAGGGAATTCGGGCTGATGAAAGCAATGGGTGCTGAGGTCAGGGATATCCTTCTTCTGACCATGGGAGAATCAGCGCTCATGGGGATACTGGGGGGTATTATCGGTATTGTGGGGGGCATTATATTTATTTATTACATGAACGAGTACCTTGCTACAATGGGAACTGTGCTTTTTGCTGTAACTTACAGGCTTGTGATAATATCACTCCTTTTTGCTACATTACTTGGCACTGCGTCAGGTATTCTCCCGGCATACAGGGCGGCAAAAATGAGACCAATGGAGGCAATGAAATATGGGTGAACCAGTCCTTCGCGTGAGGAATCTTTCAAAAACGTATATGCAGGGTAAAATTCCTGTTCATGCCCTCAACGATGTTAGTTTTGACGTGGAAAAAGGCGAGTTCTTAAGCATCGTGGGACCCTCAGGGAGCGGTAAGTCAACCCTGCTCTCCATGATAGGGCTTCTTGATAAACCCACATCAGGCGGAGTGTTCATCGACAGCGTAGAGGTCACAAAAGCCAGGGAGGGCGATGTCCCTAAGCTGCGGCGCGAAAAGATTGGTTTCGTGTTCCAGCATTTCAATCTCATACCAACGCTGACAGCATTCGAGAACGTGGATGTTGCGATGCGTTTTGCCAGGGTGCCTAAAAGTGAGAGGAAAAAAAGGGCTGTTGAACTTCTCACACAGATGGGGCTTGCAGACAGGATGAACCACAAGCCTTCTGAGCTGTCAGGAGGAGAGCAGCAGCGTACTGCCATAGCGAGGGCGCTTTCCAACCATCCTGCCATCATTCTTGCTGATGAGCCCACAGGAGAGGTGGATACGAAGACAAGGGATATGATAGTAAAGCTCCTCAGAGAACTCAGTGAAGAGGGGCATACTATCCTTGTGGTGACGCATGATACGGCTGTGGCGCAGCAGACCGGGCGTATAATAACGATGCGTGACGGGATGATAGAGAGCGATAAAAGGGTGATAATCGATAACGATATCGAGCCCGCTTCGACGCATAGCTAATCCGTCTTTGCATCAGCAGGCTCATCCCAGTTAACGCCTACGATCTCGAAGCGGTTGAGTAAGACATACAGAGCCTCTATCTCTTTGCCTGTGAATCCTGCCCTGAGCAGATTTACCCTCTCATTCATTGATTCGAGTGCTGATTTTTCCTTAGCCAGTTTTACATCGCCACCCTATACTCAATAAGAGTATAATAAGGTATATTGGGGTATTAAGGTATTTAATACTTTTCGGTATTATGAGGTAATGAGCGGTATGACTAAAGTTAAGACCAGTATTGCGCTTGATGATGATTTATTAAAATGGGTTGATTCACAGATTGAAATAAAACGATTTGCCAATAGAACCCATGCTATTGAGTATGCCCTTCAACAATTAAAAGAGATAGAAGAAGCTGATCGCGAAAAGCAAAGAGTTTCACATTTTCGTTATATCCAGCAACCATCTGAAGGCTCAGTGGTAGCTGAGAGACCATCGAAGAAATAGAGAGATTAAAAAGGATGAAGGTGTACCCAGTTCAATCGAAAAGTATTTTTACGTTGAGCATAATTGAAGGCTGCTATTATTTTAAGATAGCTTTTATAACGTTATCAGTATCATTTAAATCATGGATGTGAAACATATTGGTCGAAGATAAACAAATGCCGATGAATATTCCTTTGAGACTTGGTGAATACACAAGAGTCCTTAAACTTACAAGAAAACCCACAAGGGAAGAATTTACTATAATCGCAAAAGTAGCGGGAGCAGGCATCCTGCTTATAGGGTTTATTGGCTTTATCATATATTTACTGATAACAGTATTGCCGGGCTGGTTGAAATGAACGGAGAGGATTCAGAGATATACGTTGTCAAGACGACCGCTAATCAGGAAAGGGCGGTTGCGAACCTTATCGAAAAGGTAGCAAAGAAAGAACATTTTGATGTCAGGGCAATACTTGCACCAGATGAACTTAAAGGATACATTCTTATCGAGGCTGCCGGACCTGAGATCGTGGAACAGGTCATCCAGACCCTGCCACATGCCAGGACCATGGTGAAGGGAAAATCAAGCTTTCTTGAAATAGAGCATTTCCTGACGCCCAAACTCACAGTGACAGGCATCACAGAAGGCAGCATTGTGGAACTAATATCCGGCCCGTTCAAGGGCGAAAAAGCAAGGGTTAAACGTATTGATGAAGCTCATGAAGAGATCACTGTGGAACTGTTCGAGGCGATGGTACCCATCCCTGTGACAGTCCGCGGTGACAATGTGAGAATATTAAAGAGAGAAGAAATAGAGAAGTAATATTTATTTAGGAGAAAATAAAAATGGCAAGCGTTTTAGAAGCACTGGTTGCAGGCGGCGCAGCTACACCGGGACCACCACTTGGTCCATCACTTGGTCCGCTCGGCGTGAATGTAAAAGCAGTTATAGATGAGATCAACAAACAGACGGCTGCATTCAAAGGAATGCAGGTACCTGTCAAGATCACAGTCGATGACAAGAAGCAGTTCACAATAAAAGTCGGAACCCCTCCCACATCTGCTCTTATCAAGAAAGAGCTGGGAATCGAGACTGGCTCAGGAACACCAAATACAAAGACGGTCGGCAACCTTACGGTCAAACAGGCAGTCAAGATAGCGCACATGAAGAAGAGCGACACCCTCTCAAAGAGTTTGAAGGGGGCTGTGAAAGAGGTTGTAGGTACATGCCTGCCTCTTGGAGTGACTTTCGAAGGTCTCGGACCCAAGGAAGCCATAGCAGCTATCAATAGCGGAAAGTTCGATTCCGACCTGAACGAACAGTTATAAGGACATATATCGCGTATGCAGTGGGCATACGTGATTTCAACTTTTTTAATCATTCAATAAATGGAGTTCGAATGTACCTGTAAGAATGGCTATTATCCAGAACGCCGGTTTATGTTCAACGATTTTCCTGGTAAAACTCACATTCTTTTTTGACGATAATTATTATATCCTTCATCTTACATATAGATGCTTTGAAGATGAATGTACAGATATACCAATCATGCGCGAAAACGGATGTTATCCAGGGGAATAAGTGAAGAAGAGATTCATAATGCAGTTGAAAATGGTGACCTTGAATTTACAAAAAAAGATGAGATTGGCAGAGGAACTGAGTATACTCACTCTTTCGAATCAAAGGAAAACTATCCAAGAAAAATAATGGTTGGCTGGACTTATGACAAGAATGACATTCTGATAATGACGGTTTATGAAGTAAAAAGAAAATCGAGGCAAATATGACCATAATATGTGGTAAATGCGAAAAAGAGATGAAAGAGGTGGAACTAAAAGAATATGAATTTGAAGAAGGCATAATTCTTGATAATGTCAGGGCTATGCAATGCCCCTCAGGTCATGTCACTTTTACAGAGGAACAGGCAGATATTCTGGAGCAAAGAACCGAAGACATCAAAACCCATGCATTCAGATTCATACGATCGATCAGTAAAAGTGCCAGGTCTCTTGTTATCAGGATACCATCCGATCTTGCAAAGTATCTGGATATAGATGAGAAAAGCAAAGTGGAGATGATTCCCCTGAGCAAAAAGAGATTTTTAATAGAAGTTAAATAAATTTATCTGCTGCTCGAAATACACACAGATTAATCCCAATTTTAAATCCCTTCTATATACTTCTCAGCAGACACCGCAGCTATCGCCCCATCCCCGACAGCTGTAGCTATCTGCCGCAGCGGCGTGACCCTGCAATCGCCTGCCGCAAAAATACCTTTAACTGATGTTTCCCTGTTATCGTTCGTGATTATAAATCCCCATTCATCCTTTCTGACATCAGCAAAGCCAGTGTTTGGAATAAGTCCCACATAAATGAACACGCCGTCTGTCTTTATCTCAGATACAGCATTCGTTCTCACGTTCTTAACCATTACCTTTTCCACGACCTGTTTTCCCGCTATCTCATCGACCACAGAATCCCAGATAAAACTTATCTTCGGGTTCGCAAAAGCGTGTTCTTGGTTGATCTTCTCTGCTCGCAGTTTGTCCCGCCTGTGCACCACAATGACTTTTTTTGCCATCTTGGTAAGGAATATTGCCTCAGTCATTGCGGAATCACCACCGCCCACGACAACAACAGTTTTATCCTTGAAGAAAAAGCCATCGCATGTGGCGCAGTAAGACACACCCCTGCCAATCAGTTCAAGTTCGCCCTTCGCGCCCAGTTTCTTTGGGGTTGTACCGGTAGTGATTATCACGGTTTTTGTTTCAAAATCCCCATCATTCGTTTTGACGATCTTTAAATTTCCCCTATCCTCTATCCTGTTGACCTCAACCATACTTTTTGTCTCAAGCCCGAACTTTCGCGCATGCTGCTCGAACTTCCCCGCAAGTTCGGCGCCTGATATCTCCTGGAAACCAGGGAAATTCTCCACGAGGTCTGTGACAATTATCTGACCTCCCACGCCCATTTTTTCAAGAAGCACAGCATTAAGCATCGCCCTTTTCGCATATATCCCTGCTGTAAGACCAGCGGGACCTCCTCCAATAATCACAACGTCATAGACCATGATTTTTCATCCTGTTCGCGTAAGATTCCCTGCATAGGTAATAACATTTATTGGTTACATCAACCAAATATCTGGAAAAACCTCAAATTTATTCTCCAGACTTTTTATTTTTGGCATGGTAATAAATCGAATAGCTTCTACAGGGCATAATTCCTTAATTAGGATCCCCATTGCTTTTTTTATTACAACTTCTTCATTCATGTATTTTACAGTGTTCATTTTAAATCCTCCATTTCGCAAAAGGCAACCGGATTGCCACACCATACGTTTATTTTGTGATTTAAACATTTTTTAATCAGCTGAGCGGCATCTGCTACACCAAAACCCAGATTAACCAATTCTTCAGCCCTTGTACGCGTTTGCGTCTTATTCACTTTCACAAGTTCTCCTAATTTTTCAAGGATTATTTACTTTGTTTTATTTTTGATAATATCAGGTTTACTGCCTCTGTTTCCAGCCTTATATCGGTTATCAAGATATTTAATATAACCGTTTATCTGGACGGCATTGCGGCATGATTTACGTTATTGTCAACAACCGCATCATACCTGGGCGCCTTCCGGTTCGCCTGTGTTCATTATCGCGGCTGCCGTGGAACTTCGCGGGGAGGCGCGCGCTTTTCGTTCTCTTGATGCAGGGGCGGAGATGCACGGTGGGGTTTTGAGCAGGTGGGGGGCTGGGGTTTGTGTTTTTATGAGGGGGTGTTTTGTTCGAGTGAGGACTGTTGTTCTGGTTTTTGTCAATAAAGGGGGGGACACGAAACCAGTCTAAAGGTGGAATAATCCTTGGAAAAAAGATCGTTATGAAATTTCAGCGTGAATAATATTTAAATAGGATTAATATTATCATAAGACTACATGGATTTTATCCAATTATAGTTAAAAACGTAACTTTTATAACTAATTAACTACATATAATATTATGTGGCAAGACCAGAAAATATCGCAATTAATCGGCATATTACAGCCGAAGAACTGCTCAAGAGAATAAAATCTTTAGAAAAAGATACAAAAGTTTTGCAGAGATTGTATTTCATAAAATATCGTTATGAAGGGGTATCTGTTGAAGATGCTGCTGAAAGAGTAGAAATATCAAAACCAGTAGCTTATATTTGGCAAGATCGATGGAATAAGGAAGGATATGAAGGTTTAAAACCAAAATTTGATGGGGGAAAGCCACCAAAACTTAATAACAATCAAAAAGACCAATTGAAAGAAATTCTGAATACGCGGGATGACTGGACAACAGCGGAAATCAGGAAACTCATATCGAAAGAGTTTAGAGTTGAATATACTCTGAAGCAAATACGAATAATTTTAAGAAAATTCGGCATGAACTTTTCAAAACCATTTCAGCACGATTACAGAAGACCAGAAGACGCTGAAGAAATCCTAAAAAAAACTTCCTGAATTGAATGGGGGTACAATCATCGGTTTCTTTGACGAGTCATCTCCTCAAACGACTGCAAATACTCAACGATTGTGGTCATTTACCCAACTTTACCCTTAACTTCTGACAACAAAATCTAAAAAATTATTTTTCCTAAAGCAGTAACCGTTTTATTAGAATTTCGACCGAAAAATATATATTCTTTGTTGTCATATACTACATGACAACT
>JAQUNZ010000071.1 GCA_028717345.1 Candidatus Methanoperedens sp. | reverse complement strand
TCACCTATGACGAACCAATTGGAGTAGAGGTCCTGTCCAAGAAAATATGCGACTTCAAACAATCGTACACCCAGTACGGCGGTGTAAGACCTTTCGGAACAGCGCTTCTTATTGCAGGCGTGGATGACAGCAGGGCAAGGCTTTTTGAGACCGACCCGAGCGGCGCGCTTCTTGAATACAAAGCCACAGGTATAGGTTCGGGACGAACAGAAACAATGGAAGTTTTCGAGAAAAAATACAGGGATGACATTGATCTTGAAGGTGCGATCGTCCTGGGACTTGAGGCGTTACACAGTACAACAGAGGGTGTTTTTAATGCTTCAACTATCGAGGTTGGGGTAATTGAGCTTTCTAACAGGAAATACAGGAAGCTTGAACCTTCTGAAGTCGAGAAATATGTAAACCAGGTCATAAAGATGCATGCTTCTGAAACCAAGGCTAAAGGAAAGAAGAAAGAAGAGTGAACTGAATGGTCACGCTTGATGAGTCTATAATCGCACATTATAAGACACATGGCAAGATGTTTGAAGTTTTTGTTGATCCTGATGGGGCGCTGGCCTTCAAGAAAGGCGACCCTGTGAAGATCGAGGATATACTTGCTGTTGAAGATGTGTTTCTGGATGCAAAAAATGGCGACAGACCCGCTGAACAGGATATCATTAATGCATTCGGCACAAAAGATGTATTAAAAATAGCTGAAAAGATACTGCTTGAGGGAGAACTCCAGCTTACCACAGAACAGCGACGAAAGATACAGGAGGAAAAAAAGAGGCAGGTAGTGGCATTTATAGCACGGAACGCCATCAATCCTCAGACCAAAGCCCCGCATCCCCCTGCGCGGATAGAAGCTGCAATTGATGAAGCAGGGGTTCATATCGACCCCATGAAAAGTGTGGATGAAATGGTGGAAATCACCATGAAAGCTATTAGACCTCTCATCCCGATACGTTTCGAGGAAGTCAGGATCGCAATAAAGCTCCCGCCGGAATATGCAGCTAAAGCATATGGTGCAGTAACAAAGTTCGGGAACCTGCAGAAGCAGGAATGGCAGAACAACGGTTCATGGATAGGAGTTATCAGTATTCCGGCAGGGATGCAGGATGACCTGTACAGTGTATTGAATTCGCTTACAAAAGGTTCTGCTGAGACAAAATTATTAAAGTGATAAAAAATGGATAAAAAATTAGTGATACCAGGTGAATTTCTTTCTGATGACCCGTCACTGGCTGACGAGGGCACGTATGTCGAAGATAATAAAGTGTTCTCAACAGTTTTCGGAATAGCATCATTTAAGAATCATGTAAGGGTTGTTCCGCTTTCGGGAAAATATATCCCGAAACCAGGCGACCTTATAATCGGCGTAATAAAAGAGGTCACATATTCGAACTGGATCGTGGATATAAGGTCCCCGTATGATGGGCTTCTGCACATTTCCGAGTTTCCCAGACGTATTGAGAACGATGAAATGTCGAAATATCTCAAGATCGGTGATTCTATTATGACCCTTGTACGCGATGTGGACGCGAACATGAAAGTTGAGCTAACGCTTAATGACCAGAGGCTCAGACCTATAAAAGAAGGTCGCATGATTGAAGTGACACCGTCAAAGGTACCAAGGTTCATAGGCAGGAGTGGCTCCATGATAGCAATGCTCAAGAATGAGACAAAATGCAACATATTTATCGGTCAGAACGGAAGGATATGGATAACGGGCAGGGATAATGAAATGTCACTTGCTATAAATTCTCTCCTTAAAATTGAAAGGGAGACGCACATTTCTGGTCTTACTGACAGGATAACGAAGTTCCTGAAAGAACAAAAGGGCGGGAAAGTTCAGGTAAAAGAACCAGAGAAAAAACAAAAAACAATGGCAGAGGATAAAACAGAACCCATGCCGGTTGAAGAAAGCATTGAAGAGAATGAAGATAAGCCAGAATCCGAGGGAATTCTTGACGAACTCCTAGGTAACAAAAAATAAATTATTACTGTAATATTAGCGAAGAGAAAGAAAATAGAAGAGGAAACTTATGAGTAAACCAGAAAAGCTGATCGAAAGCGGCATCCGCCTTGATGGCAGGAGACCAGATGAGTTAAGACCTATCAAGATCGAGATAGGCGTTTTGAATAGAGCGGACGGTTCATGTTATTTTGAATTCGGCGGCAATAAAGTGATCGCAGCGGTCTATGGACCAAGAGAAGTCCACCCCAGACACCAGCAGAAATCAAACAGCGCTGTCGTGCGGTACAGGTATAATATGGCATCGTTCTCAGTTGAGGATAGAAAGCGCCCGGGACCAGACAGGAGAAGCATCGAAGTATCAAAAGTCAGCAGAGAGGCGCTTGAACCTGTTATTTTCCAGGAGTATTTCCCGCGATCTGCAATTGACATATTCGTGGAAGTGCTCCAGGCTGATGCAGGGACAAGAACGGCAGGCATTAACGCCGCTTCCATAGCGCTGGCTGATGCAGGCATCCCAATGAAAAGCCTTATTTCTGCATGCGCTGTCGGAAAGATCGACGACACCCTCGTCCTTGACCTGAATAAAGACGAAGACAATTATGGACAGGCAGATATGCCTATCGCGATGACGCCAGACGGCAGAATTACGCTGATCCAGATGGACGGGAATCTGAAAAGAGATGAGTTCAAAGAGGCATTAGAAATGGCAAAGACAGGATGCATGGCGATCCATGAGATGCAAAAGGCTGCACTTATGGACAAATACTCAGCCCAGATAGAGGGTGAAAACAATGAGTAATGAAATTATCGCGGAACTGCGTAAGGATTATATATATAATCTCATGATAAAGGGAGAGCGTGAGGATGGGCGGGCATTTGACCAGTACAGGAACCTTGTCATAGAGACCAATGTTATTAATAAAGCTGAAGGGTCTGCAAGGGTAAAACTCGGAGATACTCATGTAGTCGTTGGTGTTAAGATCCAGCCAGGAACACCCTTCCCCGACACACCTGACCAGGGTGTTATTATCACAAACCTTGAACTCATACCACTGGCATCCCCTGTATTTGAGTCTGGCCCTCCCAGGGAAGACGCCATTGAACTGGCACGGGTAGTGGACAGGGGCATCAGAGAGTCACAGTGTGTAGATCTTTCCAAACTTTGCGTCACACCCGGTGAAAAGGTATGGATGGTATTCATCGACGTGCATGTCCTTGACGATGGCGGTAATATAATGGATGCTGCATCATTTGGTGCGGTAGCTGCACTCTTGACCGCGAAACTGCCAGCCAAACGCTATGATGTTGGCGAGGACTCCCCGGTACCTATGAGGAATGTGCCAGTTTCAATAACAGCAGTTGAGATCGGCGGTTCGATAATGCTTGACCCATCTCTGGATGAGGAAAGCATCGCGGGGACAAAGCTGACTGTGACTTCCAACCAGGAAGGCGATGTATCAGCTATGCAAAAGAGCGGTATTCAACCCCTGACCACTGAACAGATAAATTATATAGTGGATATTGCAATTGAGAAGGGAAAAGAAATAAGAGATAAATTCCTGGTGATATAATCATGGCAGAACATAAAGCAAAAGGAAAAAAAACAAGGTCTGCAGGCAGATTCGGTACGCGGTACGGAGTTAAGAATCGAAAACTCGTAGCTGACATTGAAGAGAAGATGCATGCAGATTATGCATGTGGAAAATGTGGCTCGGTAAGAATGAAAAGGATCGCTACCGGCATATGGAAATGTACCAAGTGCGAAGTTACGTTCACAGGCGGTTCATATGTGCCTCAAACCCCGGCGCACCTGACGGTCATGAGGGCTGTTCATGGTGAGAAAGCCGCAATTGAAAAGGCAAATGAGTCACTGGCACCAAAATAATAAGGTTATAACATGGTATATAAATGTACCCGCTGCAAGCGGGCAGTAGAAATAGATTATCAATACAGCGGCATCCGCTGTCCTTACTGCGGACACCGCATCCTCGTCAAGGAAAGACCCGTTCTTGTGAAGCGGGTCAAGACCGAATGATCATTACAACAGCACGTAAACCGTCTTCCAAAACGCGCACTTTTTGCAAACATCTGGGCAGGTTTACGGGCTGGGAATATGTAACCCGTGGAAAGACCAGTCGTGAGGCGCTCTCAAGTGAACCATTTTTGCTTGTCGGTGAGTATAAAGGTAATCCGGGAAGCTTATCTTTTTTTTTAAATGGAATATCTGTTCTTTCCATACATGTCAGCGTTTCTATGGATAAGGAAATCCATTCAGGAGAAACGCCAGTTATCGATGGGGATTCTCCTTTAGCCATTGCTTTTAGCAAAGTGACCGGGTTAAAACCTGATGTCGGTGAAAGGGTTATCCGTATAAACGACCGAATTGAATTTATTGATAATAGAGTATCTTATATCGTTTTAAAAGTAAGAAGTATAAGAGGCGAGGGCATTGCTTGATCTGTTCAAGAAAGATGAAATTAATGCTTTGAAAGCAAAAATTTTAGAACTCGAAAATGAGAACAGCAAACTTACACTGCAGGTCGAGAAAAAGGGGGATATAACAAAAAAAACGCTTGCTTCCAGGCAGGAAGTTGACACTGAATTAAATGAGGCAAAGCAGCAGATACGATCGCTTGAGAATGAGCTAGCAAAACTAAAGAAAGAAACTAAAGGTGAATTAAATTTTCGTTTTTCTGAAAATTTTTCAAAGAACAGGCTTGATGATATTCTATTTTTACTTGATTCGATGCAGTCAAAGACTGCCACGTTGATCACAATATATCTTGCAAAGGATGATACTCCTGCCAACATACCATCTGATATAGCATCTCATATCACAAGCTCTGAATGTGCTCTTATTGAAAAAATAGATTCTCATACTGGCAAGGTTATTTTCCATGACACCGACGGGATAATTAAACTGGTGATGCTCCCTGTTTTTCCGATCTTGCATTCAAAATATTCACTTGAACGGCGTTTTGATCTTGAGACCTTAAAAAACAGCCTTAAAATGGATAAAACACTGGTCATAAATGCTCATGCGGGCGAGACGTTCATCGGGATAGTGGAAGATGATGTATTTGTTGAACATGAGGTGGTAAGAAGCAGTGTGATGGGGAAGCACTCAAAGGGCGGTTGGAGCCAGAAGCGGTTCCAGAGCCTGGTGGAGGAGGATGTCAGGCACCACGCAGACAAAGTGAGAACTGCACTTGGTACGTTGATAGGGAAACACGGGGATATAGAATATATTGTAGCAGGCGGGGATGGAAAACTTCTGAGGATGATGCTTGAAGGGTATGATTACCCCCTCATTATGAAAAGTATGGATCCGGTCTCAACAAAGAACGCGGAGCAGGTGCTTCGTGAGGCAATGGCAGTAAGGGTTTATGGGTTATAAATCGGTGCAATTATAAGGGAAACTATAATTAGAGAAAAATCGTTTAATAAAAGACATGAAAATAGATGATGACATCATAAAGAATACCAACAGGTGTAAAAAAAATCACTCATGCCTGTCAGGTGATGCAACAGATACCTGCAAGGTTGAAATGTGCGTAGGCGATAAGGTACATTTTATCAAATGCAATAACGAAAATACATGCAATTATAAAATACCATTCGGGTATTCTTTTGTGTGCACATGTCCTGTCAGGAAAGAAATTTATAAGATGTACAGGGTCTGATTAAAATCAATCCAGGAGGAGTTTTAACTCCTCCTTTAGTTTTTTCAATCGTTCCTTGAGCCCACCATTGCCTTCAAAGCGAATCTGACGCTCAAGTTCCTTAATTCTGCCTTTGAGTTGCTCTTTTTTAAGGTCTTTATCTATCTGGGCTTCAATGATTGAGTCTTTGACGTACATTAAAGGATGATTTCTATATCCAGTTCTTCAGCCAGTTCCTTATACCTGTTACGTATGGTCACTTCCGTGATGCCTGCGACCTCGGCGACCTCGCGTTGTGTCCTTCTGTCCCCGCACAGGATCGATGCGATGTAAATAGCTGCTGCAGCCACTCCAGTGGGACCTCTGCCGCTTGTGAGTTCCTTCTCTGAAGCCTGCCTGAGTATCTCTACTGCTTTTGACTGCACTTCGCCCCGAAGGGTCAATCCTGAACAGAACCGAGGAACATAGTCGATGGGTGACGTTGGTATCAACTTGAGACCAAGTTCTCTTGAGATGAACCTGTAAGTCCTTCCGATTTCCTTCCTGCTGACTCTTGAAACTTCTCCAATTTCATCCAGCGTGCGCGGAACATTACACTGCCTGCATGCAGCATACAGTGCGGCGGCTGCCACGCCCTCGATACTCCGTCCCCGGATCAGGTTCTTCTCCACGGCTTTGCGGTATACAACAGCCGCTGTTTCCCTCACATTCCTGGATAAACCAAGAGCTGAAGCCATCCTGTCAAGTTCTGAAAGTGCAAATGCAAGGTTCCTTTCTGTTGCATTGCTGACGCGGATGCGCCTCTGCCATTTTCTGAGGCGATAAAGCTGCGCCCTGCTCTTGGATGAGATGGATTTGCCGTAAGAGTCCCTGTTCCTCCAGTCGATCATGGTGGAGAGACCTTTGTCGTGTATCGTATAGGTCATCGGGGCGCCGACTCTCGAGCGTTTCATCCTCTGGTCGTGGTCAAAAGCCCTCCATTCAGGTCCCTGGTCAATGAATTCATCATCAACAACAAGACCGCATTCATTACATACAAGCTCGGCACGTTCATAATCGTGTACAAGGGTATGACTCTTGCATTCAGGGCACTCAATTGTGGCTTTTTCGAACTGCCCCAGCTTCTGTTTTTCTTTCTTGTTTCGTATACCCTCTTTTATTTTCTCGCGTTCCGACTTTTCACTTACAATTTCCTTTACTTTTTCTTTTTCTATCATTCAGATATCCGTCCTATTAAATTATTGTAAATATACTCTTTCGTTTTTCAGACCTTTTATTTCAGAGGCATTGATATCTTTGAGCATCCTGATCGAAATGTATGGCGCGTTCACAGGACCGAAAATTTCCTTGATCTTACCAAGTCTCTTCATCCTTTTTGTTACAACCAACAGATTCTCACGCAAAAAACTATGTTCAAGCGTACTATCGGCTCTCACGATCAATAGGTTGTCCATTATATGAAGAATCGCTCCCAGTCTTTTCAATTTTCGACCTCTAAAAAGGTATTCTATAAATAGATAATCTTATATATATACCTTTCGAAAAACATTTATTTAGATGTTTTTTATCAGGCTTAAAGGTTGCGAAACTGTTGCCTTGCGCGCGCTTTTTTCATCAAGACCTGCCCCAATTGCGACCTTTAAAGCCATATCATCCGTGATCAGATCAGCTGGCGCATGTGTATCTGTATTTACGATGAGAGACGCGCCCGCTTCCCGGGCAAGGCTGGCTACATGACCGTTTGTGCGGTTATGCCCGCATCGGGAAGTTATTTCAAGGGCTATACCATTATCCCGTGCAAGCTCAACATCCTGTGCAGTAATAAGTCCCGGGTGAGCAAGGATATCAATATCCAGGGTTACAGCGACCTGGTTGGTACCCTCAGGAACCGGTTCAACGATCGTCTCGCCGTGCACCACGATAATCTCAGCCCCAAGTAGTCTTGCCTTCTTAACAAGCTTCGGGATCTTCCCCGGCGGCACATGCGTCAATTCAACGCCGGTAAACACCCTGATATCATAGTCTGCCTCAAGAGATTTAATATTCTTCATACACGACAGGATATGCTCAATATTTGTAAAATCTGCATGGTCTGTTATCGCTATTGCCTTATATCCCTTAACAACAGCCCTGCGCACAAGTTCACTGGGTATCAATTCACCATCGCTGAACGTGGAATGCGTATGCAGGTCGATCATTTTTTTGTCCTGGTCTCGTTTATCTTCAAAGCTATCTGTTTTGTTATAATGGATTTCGGACCTTTCTTATCTACAAGCACCCTGCCACCTGTTGACCACCATGACTTAGGATAGGATTTATCAGTTTCCACAACAGGAGCCAGATTCAATTCTCTTGCTGCTTTTTCTATCTCTCTTAAAACCGGTGATTTTACAGAATCTTTCACCGAAAGTATCCTGCCTTCTCCTCTTGATTTTGTGGCATCCATATACACCGGCCAGATGACGAGTTTTGTTTTATCCTTCAACATTATGCTCATGTTATCTTTTTAAACTAATAATACTTTTCTGAAAATCAAAAAATTCCGCTGATTATGAAATATGCCGTAAAAGACATTACCGCTGATGCCGGTATTGTCAATATCCATGCCCCAACGATCTTGCGGGCAATACCCCATCTCACTGCAGAAAGCTTGTCCGTGGCTCCGACGCCCAAGTGCTGTTTATCCTGAGGTATTATCCATTCTTTCAGACCCATTTCAATCGCCTCTATCTTTAAATATAATAGTGCATCTAAAAGATTACACTTTAGTTCAGCTCCAACCTCTCGCCCGTCACCATGAAAACCACATTTTCACAAAGATTCGTTATGTGATCCCCTATCCTCTCAAGATATCTTGCCACGAATGTCAGATGCTGTGCGCCGGTTATCTTTTTTGGATCCTCGATCATATAGGATATCAGTTCTCTTCGTACCTGGTCAAATAGCATATCAATCTCATCATCCCTCTTTCCAACAGCCTTGGCAAGCTCAACATCCTTGTTCTCAAATGCGATCATGGTGTTCTTAAGCATATCCTGGCATATCTCTGACATTCTCGGTATGTCTATGAGCGGTTTGATAGGCGGCACACTGGCTGTCATTTTCGTAATGACTGCTATTTCCAGTGCAAGGTCGCCCATCCTTTCAAGGTCAATGGACATTTTCAATACCGATATTATAAGCCTCAGATCCCTTGCCATAGGCTGCTGGAGAGCAAGAAGGCGCATGCAGTTCTCTTCGATGCTGTGATCAAGGGCATCTATCTCTTTATCCATATCGATGACCTTCTGTGCCATCTGGGCATCGCGATTTTTAAGAGATAGTACGGCATCCCCAATCGTCTTTCCTACAATGCTTCCCATGTTAAGAATTTCTTCCCTCAGCTTGTGAAGGTCTTTGTGATACGCTTCCCTGACCATATTAACCAAACCTCCCGATTATGTAATCTTCAGTGCTTTTTTCCTTTGGTTTTTTGAATATCTGATCTGTTTCTCCAAATTCTATCAGCTTTCCATAAAGAAAGAAAGCCGTATGATCGCTTACTCTTGCTGCCTGCTGCATATTATGCGTTACTATGACTATGGTATATTTTTCTTTCAGTTCTAACATCAAGTCCTCTATCTTGCTCGTGGAAATGGGATCAAGGGCTGAGCAGGGTTCATCAAACAGGATAACTTCCGGCTCTACAGCCAATGCCCTTGCTATGCAAAGACGCTGCTGCTGACCTCCAGACAAACTTACCCCCGATTTATTAAGGTCATTCTTTACTTCATCCCAGAGGGCAGCTTTTTTCAGGCTTTCCTCTGTCATGGTATCAAGGATTTTTTTATCTTTCAATCCGCCAAGCTTCAATCCGGCAACAACATTATCTCGTATGGACATCGTAGGAAATGGGTTTGGTTTCTGGAATACCATACCTATGCGCCTTCGAATTTCCACAGGGTCGATATCGCTATCGTATATATCCCGGTCGTCAACCAGTACTTTTCCTGAAGCTTTTGCGTAAGGCACAACTTCATGCATCCTGTTGAGGCATCGGATGAATGTGGATTTCCCGCATCCTGACGGACCAATGATAGCGGTTATCCCGTTTTTCTCAATACCGATATCAATATCATGCAGTACCTGTTTAGCTCCAAACCATGCATTGAGATTTTTTATAGTGATCTTATTCTGCATTTATGCTCCTTTACTTAAACTCCATATTTTCTTCGGGTAACAAACCTCACTCCGATATTCAAGACAAGTATAAGGATGATCAGAACGAGCGCCCCGGCCCATGCTTTAGCATGCCAGTCCGGGAAAGGTGTTATTGCATAAGTATAAATTTGCACCGGCATGGTAGATATTGGTTTATCCAGCCCGTTAGCCCAGAACATGTTGCCAAAAGAAGTAAACAGTAGAGGTGCTGTCTCACCCGATATCCTTGCAATAGATAGTAAAGCCCCTGTGATTATGCCGCTTCTTGCAGTGCTTAGAACGATGTAAAAAGTGGTTTTCCATTTTGGTATCCCGAGTGCCAGGGAAGCTTCTTTAATGGATCCGGGCACAAGTCTGAGTGATTCCTCCGTGGTCCTCGTAACAATCGGGATCATCAATACCGATAACGCCACCCCTCCTGCGATGGCAGAAAAACTTCCGAAATAAAGGACTATGAAGGTATAACCGAACATCCCTGCCACTATCGAAGGGGTTCCTGTCAGGACATCAGCCACAAAACTTACAAAACGCCCGAACCGGTTCTGTCCATATTCTGAAAGATACACGCCTGAGAGGATGCCCACAGGAAGCCCGATCAGGCAGGCAATCCCAACAACGATAAATGTACCTTCGATTGCGTTCCCGAGTCCGCCCCCGGCTTCGCCAACAGGTCTGGGGATCTGTGTAAGAAAATCCAGACTAACAGCTGATATCCCGTTGATGGTTACTGTGTAAAGGATGCTCAGCAATGGGATTATGGCAATTACAACGCATGCAGCGGTAAGGGTTGACATAACCCTGTCTATTATTTTTCTTTTATTCCATTTCATGCCACTTTGCCCCCTTCAACTTTAAGCAGCTTCCACACTAAAATCCTGGCAGCAACATTTATTATAACAGATATCACAAGCAGCAAAAACCCGATCTCTATAAGAGAAGAGACATAGAGTTTTGACGTTGCTTCCACGAACTCATTCGCAATAACCGACGCCATGGTGTATGATGGTGAGAAAAGCGATTCCGATATCCTGGGGCTGTTCCCTATAACCATGGTGACTGCCATTGTTTCCCCTATCGCCCTGCCAAAGCCAAGAATTACAGCCCCAAATATTCCAGATCTTGAATATGGAAGAACTGCAATTCGCGTTGTTTCCCAGCCCGTAGCGCCGAGAGCGAGGGCTGCTTCCCGCTGGTGCGTGGGCACTGTCATAATGACTTCCCTTGATACCGATGAAGTTATCGGAATTACCATGATTGCAAGTATCACGCCGCCTGTGAGCATGGAAAGACCGTACATTGGTCCCTGGAAAAGAGGTAGAAAACCAAGGTATGTTGAAAGAGGCGGCGCAAGATAATCGCGGATGAATGGGGCGAGAATGAATATGCCCCATAGCCCGATTATTACACTCGGAATAGCTGCAAGCAATTCTATGATGAAAGATAGGGGAGTTCTCAATTTTTCAGGGGCAAGTTCCGAGAGGTATATCGCTATCCCAAGGCTGAATGGAACCGCTATGAGCAACGCCAGGAATGATGAGACCAGAGTTCCAAAGATAAAAGGAAGAGCGCCGAATATCTCATTCACCGGGTCCCAGGTTGATGTAAACAGGAAACTTAAGCCAAAAGTTTTCCTTGAAAGCCCGGATTCGATAAAAAGCTCTCTGAATAATAAAAATGCAAGGATTAATATGCCAAGAGCAAATAAGCCGACCACAGCTTCAAAAATAAAATCACCGGAGAGTTTACTCCGGCTGCTACGGAAAAAAGACAATTTTAGTCGATCCATCTAAATTATTGTTTGTCCCTTGTAGTTCATAAGTCTTATGGTTTTTTCATTAAGGCTTACGACTTCATCTGGTAATGGCACATACAGCAGTTCTGAGGAATATTTCTGACCATCATGAACTGCCCACCAGAGGAATTCCGCGAGCATTTTGCCTTTTGCCTTATCTGTCTGGTCTTTATAGACAAGAAGATAGGTAAAGCTGCCTATTGGATATGAATTATCTCCTGCGGCATTGACAATACTGACAGATGACCAGCTTGCATCGCCTGCGGGCAGGGTCTGCACAGCACCTGATGCAGCATTTGCAGTTGTCTCAAGCGTGGGTTCAATGAATTTCCCTGCCTTGTTCTTGATATCTGCATATGAGATATTCTGGAGTTTAGCATAAGCTAACTCAATATATCCTACGGAATAAGGGTTCTGGCTTAAGAGACCTGCAACGCCCTCATTGCCTTTCCCGCCAAGACCGACCGGCCAGTTGACTGATTTACCCTTTCCAACTTTTGATTTCCAGTCAGGGCTGACCGCTGAAAGATAATCAGTAAATACGAAGGTTGTGCCGCTGCCATCGCTCCTGTGCGCCACAATGATGTCTTTGTCAGGGAACTGGATGCCAGGGTTTAGTGAGACAATCTTCGGGTCGTTCCATTTTTTGATCGTTCCAAGGAAAATATCTGCGATTACATCACCGCTCAATTTCACTCCCTTTTGTATGCCCGGAAGGTTGTATGATACAACTACCGCACCTATGGATTCGGGTATCTGGAGTATTCCCGAAACATTTGCATATTCCTGTTCTGTAAGGGGCGCATCACTTGCGCCGAAATCAACGGTTTTTGCCGTTATCTGCTTTATTCCCGCTCCGCTTCCCACGCTCTGGTAATTGATCTGGATATCCGGCTTTATCTTATTGTATTCCGAACTCCATTTGGAAATCAGGGGATACGGGAATGTTGCTCCTGCGCCATTTAAGGTTACGGTTTCAGGAGCTTTTGTCGGCTGCACGGTTGTCGGCTGTACTGTAGGCTGTACTTTGGGCGGCTGCGTATCTATGCATCCGGCTAACAGTACGCCTGCCAGGATTAGAATTATTGCTATTTTCAATCGATTCATTTTGTTTTTTCACCAGTAGATTAATTCAGCATCAAATAACATATAGCTTCTCCCAAGAATATATAGATACTATAGAAAATCAGTAAATTATGATTAAATGAATCTGTTAGAGATGCTGGTTAGAGAATATCTAAAATCCAATCCTTATTGAATGCAAGCGATAGCAGGTTCAATAGAATACTTTATTGGGGTTATCAGGCGAGATCTTAAACTGCAAAATTCTCTGATTTGTTTAAGGCTTGCAAGGGTATATTCAGCCGATGAGTTCTTGACTTCCAGGATCAAATTTCTTGCTTTTGTCTTCAATATGTTCTTGAAAACTTCCCTGAAATTTATTTTTCCATGTCCAATAGGAAGGTGGCGGTCTCCAAACATTGATTCTTCAGATTCCAGAATGCCAAAATTATCATGAAGATGCATTTGATGTATGTAGCCGCCTAATTCAAAATAATCTTCAAGGGATAATCCATAAGCATTAGAGG
>JAQUNZ010000070.1 GCA_028717345.1 Candidatus Methanoperedens sp. | reverse complement strand
CTTTCAGATTGTTGTCTCTTAACCAGGTTCGCGCCTGTTCCCTTGTGAATAATTTTGCCATTTTTTCTCGACTCCTATAATATTTGTTTTACATTATAGAAGTTTCAGCAAAATTGATTACACTCCCATAATCTGAACGAAAAAGATATATTTCACAATCCCAAAGCAAGTGTATCCTTTTCAATTTTTTCAGACATCTTTGCCCTGTAATTGTGAAGTTTCTCCTGCATGCTTTCATCTCCCGCCCCCATGATCTCACATGCAAGCAGCGCCGCATTCTCACCTCTACCGATACCAACGCACGCGACAGGTATGCCTGGTGGCATCTGCACTATGGAAAGAAGGGCATCCATGCCGTCGAGGTTTGAATCGACTGGCACACCTATTACCGGCTTTACCGTCTTTGAAGCAACAACTCCGGGAAGGTGAGCAGCAAGCCCTGCAATGGCAATAAACACCTTTACACCCTTTTCGTGTGCCTCTTCTATTATTTTTTCCACGCGAAGAGGAGTCCGGTGGGCTGAGGCTACTGCAACGTTATAATCTATTCCGAACCCTTTAAAAACATCAACTGCTTTCTTTGCTATCTCTTTATCTGATATGCTTCCCAATATTATCTGTACATCCATATTGTTCACCAATTTTGTTTAACCTATTGCACCCATCATTTTATTCCTGCTTCTTTATAACTCTCTCTTTAGCTGCTTTTCTGAGCCTGTTCATGATAGCCCTGCCTTCTCTTTCCTCAGTAAATACTCCTTCTGCTATCCCTATATCAACGCCAGCCTCGTCCAGGAACCTGAGCCCTGAAAAAAGCCTGTTTGCTACTTCTTTCAGATCATTCACACTTCCAAGTATGTATTTTGCATCGCATTCTATATCCATTGCGCTCTCTCTACTTACAAGCACTCCTGGTTTTAGTCCCTGTTTCCTGGACTCACTAATAAGGCGTTTGACCTCAAAAAGTACGGATTTTCTCTCACCTTCAACAAGAATAAGTTTCGCCTTTGGAGAATAATGGGTATAACGCATCCCAGGAGATCTTACCGATTCCTCTATAACTTTGACTTCCCCTATGGTTCCAATGATCTCCTCAAGTCCCAGCCCGCCAGGGCGAAGGAGGGCAGGAGGAGTAACTGTAAGATCAAGAACTGTCGATTCCACGCCAAGCCTTGTTTCCCCACCCATGATCACGGCATCAATACGTCCATCCATGTCTTTTATTACGTGCTCTGCTTTTGTGGGACTTGGTCTTCCTGAGATATTGGCGCTGGGCGCTGCTATCGGAACACCTGATCCTGTGATAAGAGCAAGGGCAATTTCGTTATCCGGCATCCTGACAGCCACTGTATCAAGCCCGCCTGTGGTAATATCAGGTACAACATCTTTGCGCTTCAAAATAATAGTAAGAGCTCCAGGCCAGAAAGCATCCATGAGTTTAAATGCCAGTTCAGGAATGTCCATAGCCACCATGTTGAGCATTTCGCGAGAGGATACATGGACTATAAGAGGATTATCTGCAGGTCTGCCTTTGGCGCGGAATATCTTTGATACGGCTTCGCCATCAAGGGCATTGGCCCCCAGACCATATACTGTTTCAGTGGGAAATGCAACAATTCCACCAGATTTAATAATGCTGGCAGCCTTACCTATTTCTTGGGGAGAAAGAATGAGTGTTATTTCTGGCGCCTCCATTATTATAAAAATATACGCAATAGCTATTAATCTTTATTATTCGGATTATTAAGAACAAAACCACAAAAGTTAAGTGCATTCGATGAAGTTTAAAGCCCAAAAATTGTTATAGGAGGCAATTTTGTGATATTACCAGAAACCCCTGATATGGCACTTTCGGCAGGTTTATTTGTTATATTCCTGATCGTATTGTTAGGACCGTTTTTAGTCAAAAAAATCGAACATAATCTTGAAGTTTTTCTTTTCGCAATGGGCATACTTGCAGTCACACTCAATACTTTCTTATTAAAAGTGACGGCAAGCCCCAATGTAGAAGAGATCTTACCCAACTGGAATCTGACCCTTGTTGAGAAAGCACTCGTTGATCCACTTGAGATAACAGCCGCTGTTCTGATCGCCGGATTGATTTTCCATTATGGCAGAGCAAAGCTCAAAGGCTTAACAGATTATATTCTCGGTAAAATACCATTAAAAGTTTTTGTTTTTTTCATTGTGGTTGTGCTCGGGATTCTTTCCAGCATCATTACTGCAATCATCGCTGCATTACTGCTTGTGGAAATGGTCAGCGTCCTCAAACTTAATAGAAAAACTGAGATCAATCTTGTGATAATAGCATGTTTTGCAATAGGTCTTGGCGCTGCACTGACGCCGGTTGGTGAACCCTTATCTACTATTGTCATAAAAACCAAGTTGCAGGAGGATTTCTGGTATTTATTCAATCAGCTTGGAAAATATATCATTCCTGGCGTGATCGCTCTTGGAATCCTCGCAATGTTCTTTGTTGGCAAGAAAGAAGCAGCAAAGGACTCCCTGGCTGCTGCTGAAGAAAAAGAAACATTGAAAGATGTGGGAATTCGTGCATTCAAAGTCTATATCTTTGTCATGGCGCTTGTTTTCCTTGGAATTGGCTTTACTCCGATAATCGAATGGTATATAAAAGCACTTTCACCTGAAGTCCTTTACTGGGTTAACACAGTGTCAGCAATTCTTGACAATGCTACACTTGCCTCAGCGGAGATCACCAAAGGCATGGCGACATTGCAGATCAACGCCGCCCTTATGGGACTGCTGATTGCAGGAGGTATGCTGATTCCTGGTAATATTCCCAACATTATTTCTGCAGGAAAGCTCGGGATCACAAGCAAGGAATGGGCAAAGCTCGGTGTGCCGCTTGGCGCTGTGATAATGGTCGTGTACTTTGTCGTACTTTTCGTATTGAAAATTTAGTTTGCCAGGACTGCGGAAATACACCGCAGTCGCAGTTTTTTTTACTTTTCAAAGCTCCCATTGAGAACAAAGATTACAGGACTGGAAAATCTTCTATTTGACTGCCGAACATGTGCATAGTATTATGTTATTTGGAAACTGCCTGATAGGATGTGTGTATGAAGCGTGTGAAGATGTGATAAAGGTTTTATTGAACAGGAGACTAATTATTTAAGTAATGAAATTATTTTTCTTTAGTTTTTCAAACACTTTAGTTCCTTTTTCTGTTGGAATATACTTCTTCCATGTATGTTTTCCTGGGGTCAGGCACTTTATAAGTCCCTGTTCTTCCAGTTCCCGCATTGCATAACTTATATTCTGTAATGATCTATCGGTAGAATCTGCTATATCCGATGCCTGTATCATCCTCTTTTCGTGCATCATTTTTAATACGACCAGTCTTCTATCCACTCCGAGAACCCACATTGTTAGCCCATCTATATTTACTATCCCAAGAATAAATAATTTTAACAGTTCTTTATTTGAATCGGATGAGCATTCCAATTGATCCTGGATTTTTTCCTCTTGGAATTGCTGTTGCTGCAATGAAACACTTTCAGATTCGACACAGGGCTTATTAGTTTGAAATTCACTTTTTGAGGGGAGAGGCATTATAGCTGCAAAGGAAAATAGAACTAATAATAATATGACTATCAGGATTCGCAGGCTTTTATTAGGTCGTTCATTATCATTCATACTATTTACATGAATTCTTTTTCTTTCATATTATGTTTTCCCCAATACAATCTAAATTCTTTTTATCTTCCATTTTTCCGTTTAATTTGAAAGAGTATCATTCCACAATCAAAAAATGAAATTATATATAATTAATAATAAGTTATAACAAATTAGAAAGATTTATAATATTTAAAAGTTATTGTTCATCAAACGTCTTCATCCTCACGTGGTGATTAATCTTTAAAATAGGAGAATTTATGGAAAAATCAATAGAAGTGTTTATTGGACCTGTAATGTTTTTTGTATTGGCAGGAATCTTCTATCTTGTGATAGAATTGAGAATTAAAATGCTTAAGTGTAGGGGTTAATAAGAATTGCGACGAGGTTTTCAATTACCTCTGTTCCTTTTTTCGTGTATCGCTTTTAATTTTTATCGTAATACTCCACATATCTGCTGCAGTTGAGTATGCCGTCGCAATGTTTGACCCTATCACCCATTTTTCCTTTTAATTTAAAAGAATAAAATTATATATAATTAATAACAAGTTAGCATAAATTAGAAAGATTTATAACATTTTGTAATTATTGATCATTGAACAGCCATCAATAATGTTGATTATAGGTGATAACTGTTTAAAAAAGGAGGAAACAGTGCATGAAATCTGAAATTTTATCCGTTTCAAATCAAAATATAATAGCAGCCAAATCAGGGCTTATGAATGGTATCGATAGTTTCTCACTACTTTTAAGCATCTGGACTGAAACCAAGAACGACGGAGACACATTAAAAATAAGGAAAAAAGGAGTGAATTGAAATGGTGGATATTTCATTACTTGATCCGACAACATTGACAAATATTCTATTAATAGCCCTAAGCGGGACACTTGTTTGTATAGGCGTGCACTTTGTGCCTGTCGGTGGTGCTCCTGCGGCAATGGCGCAGGCTACGGGCATTGGAACTGGAACTGTGGAACTTGCGGCAGGCTCAGGGCTTGTGGGGCTGATAACGGCTGCTTACATGTACTCGAATGTGGAGAATGCCCCAATGGCTCTGGTACTTGCTGCCGGAGCAATGGGTTCCATGATAATGATCGCCAGTGCCATGCTGGCTGCCAGTTTGATCTATGCCTATGGCGTTGGAGTGCCTTTTGCATCAGCCCAGGTAAAACACGATCCAATAACACGGGAACGTCAGGACACATATATGTCTAAAGGTACACAGGGGCAGGGAATACCGACCGTCTGCTTTGTGAGCGGGGTAATAGGCGCCGCGCTTGGCGGAATTGGAGGTGCGCTCATCTATTTTGTCCTGATTGGTATATATGGTCAACTGATCAGCAGTGCAAGCGCAGCTGCTGTTGCAGGTGTATTTACCATGGGAGTTTTTTACGTTAATGCTGTCGTTCCATCATACGGTGTTGGCGGCACGATAGAGGGAGTCCATGATCCCAAGTTTATGCGCGTTCTTCCAAAAGATGTTGTAACAAGCTTCTTCGTGAGTCTTGTAATGGGCGTCGTGGCAATATTGATTGCAATAGGAATGTAACAATGAATCTGGAGTTCAGTTCAATGGTGGCAGGAGGATTAGGTATAATTTTCCTTATCGTCCTGCTTGGCCCTTTTCTGGTAAAGAAAATTGAACATAATCTGGAAGTGTTCCTTTTCTCAATGGGTGTACTGGCTGTAACAGTGAATTCTTTCTTCCTGAAAGTATCACCCGGAACTGAATTAGGTGCTGAGGGGACTTTACCGAACTGGAACTTCCATCTACTCGAAAAAGCGCTTGTAGATCCTATCGAGATATCACTTGCTGTACTATTTGCAGGACTGATTTTTCACTATGGTCGCGGACATATCCGAACAATAATGCAGAAAATATTGGCCAGAATACCACTGAAAATTGTGGTTTTCGCCGTCATTGTGATGCTCGGTCTGCTTTCAAGCGTGATCACAGCCATCATCGCAGCGCTTTTCCTTGTTGAAATAATTAGTGCACTCAAGCTCAGTCGCAAGACGATGGTGAACCTGACAATAATCGCATGTTTTGCCATCGGGCTCGGAGCTGCACTAACACCTATAGGTGAACCGCTTTCAACGATTGTGATAAAGACCAAGCTGAAGGAGAGCTTCTTTTATCTTGTATATTTGCTCGGAATTTACATTATACCAGGAGTTCTGGCATTCGGTATATTAGGCATTTTCTTTGCATCTAAAAAAGAAATGGAAGGGGCAAAGGAAGATTTAGCATCGACTGACGAATCTCATGAAAGTATAAGGGATGTACTAATCAGGGCGGCAAAGGTGTATGTTTTCGTGATGGCTCTTGTGCTTCTTGGAACTGGCTTTACACCGATTATTGAGTGGTATGTGACCAAAATGTCAGGCGAAGCCCTTTACTGGGTGAACATGGTATCCGCGATACTCGATAATGCCACACTTGCGGCGGCTGAGGTCGATCCCTCCATGATAGTACCGGGTCTACCTGACCCGGCGATCAAAATCAAAAGTGTCTTAATGGGATTGCTGATATCGGGCGGTATGCTCATACCCGGAAATATACCCAATATTATCGCAGCCAACAAGCTCGGGATCACAAGCAAGGAATGGGCAAGACTTGGGGTTCCGCTGGGTCTGGTAGCCATGCTGGTATATTTCATAATTCTCTATGCGCCGAACTATATGGCGTAATCAGTGAAAAATAGAAGAAAAAACATGAAATCAGATTATATTGAGAAGATTAAGAAACTGGGAATAGGAATACTATTCATAATTATCGGAATTATCTTTTCTTTATTGATAATAGCATGGCTAGTAAATAATATTTTTATTTCTTCTAAAGGTTAGGCGTCATTAAAAAACTCCTATATGATGCCTAACCGGAATTTAAATAAAGATATTTCCTGATACTTGAGTATTAATTTATATGATCAAATGAAACCAAGATTCAAAGCATCATTTATTATCTTATTTATTTCGTTGCTTGTGGCATTTTGTATATTGATAGGCATAAATATATTTGGCATGGCTTTCAGAAAGCTTGGATTTCCCCCTGAATATTCAGTTTATTTCCTTTTTTTGATGGATCAGATTATTCGCCCACATCTTATGACGGATGGAACACATCAATAGCTGTTAACCTGGGTGGCACTGCTATTCCAGTATTTGATGCAATATTCCTGACAGGTATAATATCCGTACTGCTGGCATAGATTTTTACATATCATGTCCTACCAGAACTTCCACCAGGGCTTCTTTCCTGGCATTTCAGTCTGTCCGCCCTTTAAGTATTTCTCAGGTTGTCCTTCGAACACTTTCTTGCAGCCCGGAGCGCAGAAATAATAGGTAGTGCCCTTATAATCCGTCTTGAACTGCGCTGTCTTCTCATCCACCGTCATACCACAAACAGGGTCAATCGCCATATTTTTACCTCCCTGATATTGAATTCACACCGAACTTTTTAAACCTTTCGCAAAATTCCTTCCGAACTCGACACACATCTTCAATTCATCCTTCGTGGGCTGCCACTTGACCTTGATCCCGTCCTGCAATTTCTTGATTTTGGCTTTCTCGAGGGTTTCTTCGATGAGCTTCACGTTCTCTCCGCTCCACCCATAAGAACCGAATGCTGCTCCCACTTTATTCTTGAACTTCAACCCCTTCAGGTCCTCAAGTATTGGCTTGATGGTGGGCAAGAGTCCGTTATTCAGAGTGGGCGAGCCTATTATTATCCCCTTTGTCTTGAAAACCTCGGAAAGCACATCGTTGCGATCGCTTACTGCCATGTTGAACAACTTGAACTTAACTCCTTCTATCTCAAGTCCTTCTGATATCGCTTTTGCCATCTTATCCGTGGCGTTCCACATGGTATCATATATTATCACTGCAGAGCCGTCATTCTTCTGGGTCGCCCATTCATAGTATTTATTCACTATCTGAAGCGGGTCTTTTCTCCAGATTATCCCGTGGCTCGGAGCGATAATGTCAACCGGGATGTTGAGTTTCTTGAACTCATCGATTTTCTTGATAACAAGGTCGCTGAATGGCGTAAGTATGTTTGCATAGAACTTGAGCGCTTCCTGGTACACTTCGATCATATCAACTTCGTCATTGAACCTCCCGGATGATGCATAATGCATTCCGAAGGCGTCGTTTGGCATCAGGATGTTCTTACCTGTAAGGTATGTGAACATGCTGTCAGGCCAGTGCAGCATTGGAGCAGCAACGAACACAAGATTGTTCTTTCCAAGGCTGATAGACTCACCGGATTTGACCACCCTGAACTTCCAGTTTTCCTGATGATGCTTGAATATGCTCTCGTTCCCTTTTTCTGATACGACCACAGTGGCGTTGGGAATGAGTTTCATCAGTTCAGGAAGCCCACCTGAATGATCCACTTCAGCATGATTCGCTATCACATAATCTATTTTTTTAATGTCGATGATCTTCTGTATGTTCTCTATCATCTGCTGTGAGTAGGGTCCCCAGACCGTATCCACAAGCGCGACTTTTTCATCAACTATCAGATAACAGTTGTATGTAGTGCCCCTGTGCGTGGAGTATTCGTGCCCGTGGAACTTCTTTATGTTCCAGTCCACGACTCCTACCCAATAAACTCCGTCTTTTAATTCAACAACCATTCAATATCACTCCTGTATGCTCCATGTCAGGTTATTTAAGTTCTATGATATATAATACTTTTTAGTGATGATTTCAAATGTTGCATATAGCATCCTGTAAAAGAAAGGATTAAGTATTATAGTGCATATTCACAAGTCCACCCCGCCTTAACTCAGTGGCTAGAGTGCGCGGCTGTAGTTTGGTCATGTGCATAGCACAAATTACCGCGCAGGCACCGCGAAGTCCCCGGTTCGAGTCTGGGAGGCGGGACTTTTTTATTTTTTTGCGGTTTTCCCCAGATCATTCAATTCGATTAATGTCAGGTCAGGCTCTGCTATTTTATGTTTGAACGATTTTGCACAAATTACGTAATGCTCAATTCTTTTCTCGTTGTTCCATTGCACGGACTTTGCTTTATCTTTCAACTCTGACAAGACTTGTCTTGCATTGACTTTTTCCTGCCATTTGCATTCAATAAACACGATTTCTTTTGTGGTGTCGCACAAGCCCACCATATCTATCTCCATATCTTTGTGCCACCACCGCCCGATCTCGGAAAATGAAAAATGAGTTAGAATGCATTTTGTCCTTATCAGTTCATCGATCAAGACTTCAAACATAGGTCCCCCATAGTCTGAAAAATCCCTTTTGATAAGCTCTAATACTTCTTCAGTTCTACCAGCTTCAAGATCAATCCTGTTGGGATAAACGTACCTGAACCAGAAATTGAAGTAAGGATCACTGATAAAATAATGTCGCTTTTTTAATTTGCGTGATGCAGTAACAGGAATTTCTTCCCTGATGATGTGCAGGTTCTTCAGCACATCAAGATATTTGGATACCATGCTTTTATCAAGTCCTGTATGGTTGCATATCTCACCGAGCGTATTTGATCCCAGTGCAATTGCATTAAAGATCAGTTTGTAGTTTTTCGGCTCACGGAATTCATCATTGAGCAACACTTCGGCTTCCATGTAAAGGTATGCCCCTTTCTTCAGGATTGCATTTTTTATGTTATCCCAGAAAGATAAGTTCTGATCGAATCTAAGTAAATATGCAGGGATCCCTCCAATCACATACCATGTCATAGCCAGCTCTTCAATTGAGTATGGCAAAAACTCCTTCAAATGTGAGAAAAACAACGGCTGGAGCTGCCACTGTCCTGTTCTCCTTCCGTACAGAGGGCTTTTTCTGTCAAGAACTTCGGACTCCATTACAGAAACTGCAGAACCGGATAAGATAAGCATGACGTTTTCCTTCTTCATTATTAGTTCCCATATTTTATGGAAGATCGAAGGTATGTCCTTATTGCTCTGGATCAAGAATGGAAATTCGTCAATCATTATGACGATCTTTTGTTTTTTCAGCATCGCATCGAATGCTTTGTGCTTGAAAAGAATCTCAAAGAAACCCTGCCACCCGTCAAATTCCAGAGCCCCAAGATTTTCGTCCCCGATAAAGCGTCCTGCCACTCTTGAGAAATCTTTGATGTTTTGCCTGTCTCCTTCAGTTGAGGCAAGGAAGAAGATTCCCTTTTTGTTTTCAAGGAATTTCAACAATAGTTCGGTTTTTCCAACCCTTCTTCTTCCATAAAGGACTATAAATTCTGAAAGATCGGTTTTCTGCCGCTCATTCAGAAAATCCAGTTCTTCCTTCCGGTTCACAAATTTTTGTTGATACATAAGTATTATACTTTACTATCAACGATATTAAACTTATACCTTTCTGCTGATCGTCAGGATATGACTATATCTAACAATAAGTGACCTATTTAAATCCTGAAGCCAAATAAGCATCTCATGCTTCGCATAACCTTCCTGGGCACGGGCGGCACCCTCCCCACAATAAACCGCAATCCTTCAGCCATTTTCATAAACAGGGAAGGCGAGACAATGCTATTTGACTGCGGAGAAGGAACTCAGCAGCAGATGATGCGCGCAAAGACCGGTATGAAGATATCATCTATATTCATAACGCATTTTCACGCAGACCATTTTCTCGGCATCCCAGGACTCATACAGACCATGTCGTTCAACGGGCGAACAGAGCCACTGGATATTTATGGTCCGACCTGGACAAAGCAGATGGTAAAACTCATGATAGAACTGGGTTATTATAAACTGGGATTTGATATCAATGCACACGAACTTGAGGGAGGGGATATCGTTGATAAAGGAGAATACTCCATCAAAGCGGTCACAACAGAACATGGCATTCCGAGCCTGGGTTACGTTCTTGAAGAAAAAAGCCGCCCAGGGAGGTTTAACCGGGAAAAAGCCATTGAACTTGGAGTACCTGTGGGTCATATGTTCTCAAAGCTGCAAAAAGGTGAACATGTAACTGTTAATGGTCGTGTGATAAAACCGTCACAGGTAATGGGACAAAGCCGTCCCGGGAGAAAAATTGTGTACAGCGGGGATACGCGACCATGCGACTCAATAGCAAGGGAAAGCATTGGAGCCGACCTCCTCATTCACGACGGGACGCTCGCGGACGAAGTTCGTGACTGGGCGATAGAGACAAAACATTCGACCACTGCTGAGGCTGCTCAACTTGCAAAAAAGGCAAATGTACTGCAACTGATCCTCACGCACTTCAGTTCAAGGTACTCGGAAAGCACAGAGATGCTTTTGCATGATGCAAAAGCCATATTCGAGCATACAATCCTTGCTGAAGAACTAATGGAAATAGAAATCCAGCTTCGCGATAAATAACTATTAAATACACGCAACTACATATTCCACAGGGATCGGGTTGAACTCAACAATAATGACGTTTAAACTGGAAATCGAGAGGCTGGGCAATATTATTGACCTTGATGAGTATAAAATAAAAGAAACTCTCGAACATGGCAAGAGCACGCTCATATCCTCCAGATTCTACAATAAAGGTGTGTACAGGGTAAGGAACACAGACAGCGGGCACCTTGAGAACCTGGCGATAAACATAGAAAAAATCGCTGCTGTAACCTATGAAGGTCTTGTCAAGGAACTTGGGGAAGGCTGCGTGGACAGGAACCTCTGGAATGATGTGCCTGGAGGAGAACCGATATTCTTCTATTCCTTCAAGCTTGATCAGTTTGTGAAGTGAGATGATGGAATTCAATATTAGAGTAAGTGAACCTACAGCACTCTTAATGGCTTCACACGTTCCAGTATCATACCTTCCACGATGATAGGGTATTCCTTCTCAGCGCTTTTCATGGCATTTGTCAGCTTCCAGCCCTTATCTGAAAATATAGAGATGAGTGGTTCGTCTTTCTTGACGAGCTCACCCTTTTTCTTATGTATCCAGACACCTGCCCCGGTATCTATTGGAGCTCCTGCTATCCTTGCTATCTCAACAATGCGCTTGTTATCGAATTCGATCACATAGCCGTCAGCAGGCGACAATAGCTCTCCCTTGTGCTCTCCTGGTTTAATATCTGTATAGGTTATATTCGGGTTCCCACCCTGGACTTCGATGATCTCTTTCAGTTTTTTGTGCGCTTTACCAGATCTCAGTGTCTCAATTGCCATCGCCTTACCCCCGCCGCGCGCAGCCGCTCCTCCCATCTCGAGCAATATTCCTGCAAGAGCAGTGCTTTTCTCGATCAGGCTGTTTGGTCCCTGCATGGTTTCAAGCACTTTAAGTGCTTCCCGAACCTCTATTGCAGGCCCTATTGTCCTGCCCACGGGCGATGAACCGTACGTCATGGCGCATTCCACACTCATACCGAGCCTCTCCCCAAGCTCTATAAGGTCTCTTGCAAGTTTTTTTCCCTCTTCAACCGTATGCACCTTGGTGCCAGCTCCTGTTGGAATGTCAATAACAACGCAATCGGCGCCAACGGCACCTTTTTTTGCCATTATGGATGCAAGAAGCTGACAGCGCGGGTCTATGGAAAGCGGATACTCGGCTCGAATAAGTTTATCGTCAGCAGGAGCGATGTTCGTGGCTCCTCCCCAGACTATCACACCGCCAACTTTTTCTGTCATAGTTTTTATCTCATCTGCCGTGAATTCCACAGGAGCAAGCACCTCCATCAGGTCTGCAGTACCAGCCGCGCCTGTGATGGCTCTTGAGCTTGTTTTTGGGATCAACAGACCGTTAGCCGCTATTATCGGCACAACAAGCAGGGAGATCTTGTTCCCCGGCACTCCGCCAATGCTGTGTTTGTCCATAATGGGATGAGTATCGAACTCGATCTTTTCACCTGTATCTATCATCGCTCTCGTCATCCATTCGATCTCGTCATTTGTCATACCATGGATGTAGGAACTTGTAACAAATGCAGAAAGTTCAATATCGGTCAGGTTTTCCTTTACGATATCCAGGACGATCTGGTGTATTTCTTCCTGCGTGAGCTTCTGCTTATCCATTATCTTTTTTATAAATCCAACTGAACTCGGTCTTGAGGTGGGCACTATATTCACTGTAAGCGGGCACACTTTCCCCAGCTTCTCACATACATCCTGGTAAATCCCGACAGTCCCTCTTGAGATCATATCCCCGATCTCAGCGATAGCAGTAAGGTAGCTATGGTCTTTTATCTGCACGCGGTCTCCTGTTCTAACCCCGATCTCATTTGCATCCTCCGGGTTCAGTATAACTTTATATTTACCTGCCTTGATCTGAAGCTGCTGCACTTTGAATTCCATCGTTATCAACTCAGTTTCAGTCTATGGTTTGCAATATATATAGCACTATGGATTATATAACTAAATACCATTATTATAATCGTATTCAACTTTTTTTCAGTTTTTAGGTTTCTTTGAAGCAAACAGGACTTTATAGAACCATATTACATTTTTTAAAGGAACGAAGAACTTTAAAACCTGTTCAGACAGAAAGAATGCTTATATTCCCGCCAGCCTAATGTGTGTAATGGCAATAGCCAATTAAGAGGTGAAATTATGAGATTGAGAAACATAACAATGGCAGGCATTATCCTGCTTATGGTTGCGTTCGTCATAAGTCCTGTTAACGCAGTGACTGACAACGCGACCAGCAAAGACACAGGTGCAGCAGTAGATGCTCCCGCGGGCGAAACACAACTTGTTGATGATATCGAACCAGAAGAGAACATCATTGGTCCGGATCATGTCCTTTACAAGTTAAGAATGGCATTCGAAGACATTGATGTTGCATTTACGTTCAACGACAGTGAAAAAGTTGGCAAACAGGTTTCACAGGCAAGACACAGGCTTGCTGAGATAAAGGCAGCACTTAAAAATAATAATAATAAAGCTGCAGAATCAGCAATAGACCAGTATCAGGA
>JAQUNZ010000069.1 GCA_028717345.1 Candidatus Methanoperedens sp. | reverse complement strand
GGAAATGTTAAATTGATCGCAAAAAAACCAGTTAAAGGAGTATAATTATGGAAACTGATATCAGCAAAGTATTAAGAAGCGCCCTGTCCACAGGTAAAGTTGTCATAGGAATAAAACAGACACGGGATGCTATAAAGAAAGGGAAAGCACAGGTCGTTGTGGTTTCATCAGCCTGCTCGGAAGAGAATCTTTCAGAATTCAAGGGAACCGCTATGATAAAATATTCAGGGTCAGGAGTTGACCTTGGTGTCGCATGCGGCAAACCATTCTCGATTTCAGCGCTGGCTGTGCTGGAACCCGGAGATTCCGAGATACTTTCTTTCGGGAGCATGAATGAGTGAAGTGAAGCTTAGTACGGATGGAATAAGATATATAGCATTATTTGAGAGCATGACCGGAGCAAGTGCACGGGATTGCTTTGAAGATTCTGAGAACAACAGACTGATATTTGTGGTAAAGAGCGGGGATATGGGACTTGCTATCGGAAAAGGCGGAGAACATATAAATCGCGTAAAGAAAACGATCGGTAAGCATGTTGAGATCATCGAACACTCTGACGACGCTGCGGAGTTCGTTAAGAATGCCTTTCATCCTGTTTCTATAAAGAACGTAAACCTTATAGTTAAGGACGACAAGCGCATAGCTTATGTAGAAGTACATAGTAAAGAGAAAGGTCTTGCCATAGGGAGAGACGGAAAAAACATCGAAAAAGTAAAAAAGCTCTCCGCGAGGCACCATAATATAGATGATGTTATAATTCAATGAGACCCCGCCCGACCCCGTATTTAAATACGGGGTAGCGAGGCAATATACGGAGGAAAAAACTTGGGAAAAGGAATGTACGCCGCTCGAAAACTCAAGAGCGAACATAAAAAATTCAGATGGAGCGATATCAATTATAGCCGAAGGGCTCTTAACCTTGATGTAAAGGCTGATCCGCTTGCAGGTGCGCCCCGTGCCCGTGGTATTGCACTTGAAAAAGTTGGTATCGAAGCTAAACAGCCCAACTCAGGCATCAGAAAATGTATCAGATTGCAGCTTATCAAAAATGGTAAACAGGTAACGGCATTCTGTCCATTGGACGGCGCTATCAACTTCATTGATGAACATGATGAAGTTCTCGTGGAAGGTATAGGCGGACGGATGGGCGGTGCCATGGGTGATATTCCAGGCGTGCGCTGGAAGGTCGTGGCAGTTAATAACGTTGACTTAAGGCAGATGGTGCTCGGAAAGAAGGAAAAACCGGTGAGATAATATGCACAAATTATATGGAAAATGGGACTTTTCTGAAGTTGAGATCAAAGACCTCAGTATAAGGAACTACGTCAATCTTGCTCCAATATTTCTCCCGCACAGCGGTGGAAAGAACTCAAAAAAGCAGTTCGCAAAATCTACTCTGAACATCGTTGAGAGACTTGTCAACAAAATGATGCGCGAAGAGCATAACACAGGGCAGAAGATCACGGTTAACAAGACAGTTAAGGATGCTTTCGAAATAATCAACAAGAAGACAGGACAGAATCCTGTCCAGGTGCTTGTAAACGCGATCGCGAACGCCGGTCCCAGGGAAGAAACTGTAAGACTGCAGTATGGCGGCATAGCAGTCCCTAAGTCAGTAGATACAGCCCCGCAGCGCCGTGTGGATTTTGCACTGAGACTTATCGCGCAGGGTGCGCAGCAGGCTGCATTCGGTAAAAAGAAGTCACTTGTGGATGCCCTTGCAGAAGAGATTATCGCCGCGGCGAACTACGATGTAAAAGGGTTTGCCATGGGCAAGAAAGATAATATCGAGCGTGTTGCGAAAGCAGCAAGATAATATTTTTTAGATAGGTTCAGATGTTGGGTAATTAGCTCAACATCAATTTTTCAATTTTTTCATCAGCAATTTTAATCTGCTGAAGTTGTCTTAACACACCCCAGCGCTGTTATAGATAATGTTGACCGATTGTGTTAATCGTACGCTCATCTACGGTTTCGTCTTTCGAAGAAGCGCCATCTCTCCCGACCGCCCTCCTCCGCCTCTACGCGCTCAACCACCGCCATGAACCACCACGAGCGGAAAGAGCAGCCAGATCTTTTCACCTTTTCCTATTCTTCCAGCATCCTATTGTACAGGTCAGCCGCCATCCAGAATCCATTCTTTTGAAGACAATCCAGTACATCCTTAAAATTTTTTATCCTGCCTTTACAGTGCATTGCTTTTAAAAATCCCAGAGTTCCCATTACATTAAGCCCCTGCATCATGGCAGCCCTTCTTCCAGCAAGGTCATCCAGCAAAACAAGGTCTGCATCCTGTTCAATAGCAAGAACAATTGCACTTTCCTCGCCCCTGTCCAGCATCGGCATAAAAGAAAGCGCCTCAATATTTTTTATCGTCTGAACCTTGATCCAGTCTGCATGCTTTACTTCATTTGAACCTTTAAGCTTGTTTGAGGTAACCTCATCATATACAACTTCTGGCACGATAATTTTCCCGAACTCAACTTTCAATAAGTCAAGCATTCCAATAGCAGATAAGAATATTAGAGGTGAAGAATTACTGACCACTTTCATTCAATATACCCATTCTGTTCGCTGTTTCAATATCTTCATCGAGTTCTGAAACGCCATAGTTTAAAGGTATTTTGGAATCTTTCATAATACCCAGCATTTCGGTTCTACTCACTCCAAGTAAAGACGCCATCCTGCCGAAGGATATCCTGCCTTCCCTATAAAGTTCCAGAAGGAAATTCTTCTTCACAAAATATTCAATATGGGTTTTATCTATACCAAGTGAATAGAGAATATCAACAGGCAGTTGTATTTCTGTTTTTATGGTCTTTAAGGCTACTGTCATAATAACTAATTTGAGTTCGCTCTATTATAAGCATTTGCCTATACATTCCAAATCATGGCTTTTGAACGATAGCACCAGCTATACTTCAAATAAACAACCCCATGCGCAGCCAGCTATTAGCTGTTTAGTTTTTCATAAAATAATCCATCATTCATCGATCTCAAACAGATAATCAAAATATTTCCAGGCTTTGCAGCAAGCGCAGTTTTCCTCATAATCCGGACATCGGCTTCCCCAATTCTTGATCATGTACTCTTTAACTCTCTCCTCGAAGTAGCCACTGCAATATTCACACTCCCAATATTCACCATCTTCATCTGTCAGATTCTTAATGAGATCTTTGGAAAAGAAATACTGGATCGGTATGACATTATTTTCTAAAAGTTTAACATCAAATTTATTGCCGCAAACAATACATACCCGGTCTTTTAGTACTGATCTTTCACTTACTTCTTTCTTTTTCATATATTATTAATATCAGCATTGATAATATTAATCTAACGTAGCAGGTACCGATCAGCTCATTCCTTTTATCATCTCAAGCACAAGCACAGCATCATCTCTTTTTACGTCCACTTCATGCTCCAATAAAAGATCAAGCATTTTTCCTTGCTCCTTATCATTGATTATACCTTTTTTCATGCACTCGCTCACGATATTCCTGTAATTCCTGTCAGGATAGAATAATTTCCTGGCAATATCAAGGATGGAATCAGCTACCTCATGCTCAAGAAGCCCGCTCTCTACCATGGATCCAAGCGTCGCCCTCACGTTAACAAGTGGTACCGAGATCGCTTCCATGGTCTCAGGATCAAATGTTACCGCGACCTCATCATCGGACTCAAGAACACCGTCCCTGTACATCTGGTATATCTTTCCCACGCCGATCATTCCATACGAGTCAAGTTCAGACGCCCTTAGCGCCCCCATGCTCGACCCACCCACCACAGTAATGCCGTTTTTTATCGCCTCTATTATCTCGCGGTGACCCACAGCCGCACTGTCAAAAAATACCCCGTCTATTATCCCGATTATGTCAGGCGGGTTCCTCATTATCCTCGTGATATCATTCCGCTTCACCGGAGCCCGGTAATCTGCATCAAGGATCTTCTTCGCATCATTATGACTTATGCTCGTGCCTGTATAGACCACGGTTTTCATAACGAGACTCTCTTTTTCTTTTTCCTGATCCGCTCTCCCCTTCTCTCGCGGTCAAGCGTATATTGCTCAAACATCGGGATTATCGCCCTGATCACAGGGACGTCCACGCCCCTTGACAGGTCAACGATAATGGCGCCATCTGCTATCCCATCAAGTCTCTCCAGAACTGTGCTTATATTGGCGGCAGGCGTATCACTTGAGCTGTCCCCAATTTCACCCATTGTAACTGTATCAATGTCCTCATACCAGTACCTGTTCAGTTTTTTCATGTGGTCATAACCAAAAGTTCGCACCACCTGTTCCCTGTCAGTATCCTCGCGGGCGCCGTGTATCTGGACAACCCGGCTCTGTGCAGCCTCTGTAAGAGCCCGTGTAACTGCTATTTCAGGCGACAGGTGCGATCCAGCTCCCATTACAAGAAGCGCAGGGTCTTTTAGAACAGTATCATCAAGCGCAACCACGACCGTGGGGATATCCACGTCAGATCCAAGCAGCCAGACCTTAACTTTGATCCCTGTTTCTTCCATCTTCCTTTTCAATGAATAGTTAATCCCATCGCTCTCTGAAAGCACGATCTCCCTGCCGGGATCATGCGTATATTCCGCAATGCTGAGGGCATCTCTTTCTATAACTTCCAGCAGTCCGTGCAATACCGCTTCCTCGATAGTGTTCCCTGAAGCAAGACCATTGGTATTGCTGCGGAACAGCTTAACTGCGTTCCTGGGATCATACGGATGAAAAACAGCGTTAGCAGGGACAAATACTTCAACATCGTTCATTATGTCATGCCCCATTATCCATTCGATTTTTGAGAACTCTGCAAATGGCTGGGGCAGAAGAAGAGCTTCAGGAAAAAGAGCCGGATAGTCCTCACTTAAGGACTCATAGGAATTCAAAACCCTTTGCGTTTCGGGCTGGACACCGGGAAGATTGATGCTGACCTCCGGCTGCTCAGCAAGACAGCGCTCAAAGCTTTCCATGATGGCTGATATCCTTGCATTGGTCTCAGTTACGCCTTTTCCTGAGTATATAGAAATAGCGCCTGCTGCTGCGCTTGGTCTTATGGCTGAGAATACAGGGATGCCAACACGGTCAAGGTCTGTGATGTTTGCGATACGGGTCACCCCGATCTTAGATAGCAACTTTGTAGTCCTCTCAAGTGTGGCTTCAGGGGAAAGAACCCTTTGTGTGCCTTCAAGATACCTGATATCAGGGTCTATCTTAATTCTACTCATTTTTTGCATTCTTATTGGATAAGGGTTATATATCTTGCGATGACGTATATTATCCAGAAGTCTATATTTAAACAAATGGAAAAGAGATAATTATGACAGAGGATTCAAGAATTTCTGAACTTGCAAAGTTAGCAAGACCTGCGGTCAAAGTGATCGGTCTTGGAGGCGCTGGCTGTAACATGGTATCCTGGATAGCGCAAAAAGGAACTGACGGGATAAAGACCATAGCTGCTGATACTGATGCGATACATTTGCTCACAGCTAAGAGCGATGTGAGGATACTGATGGGTGAGAAAGCCTATATGGGTCGCGGATGCGGCGGGTATGCTGAACGCGGTGCTGAAGCTGCGCGGGAGAGCATCAACGAAATAATAAAAGAGATCGCAGGCTCAAACCTTGTATTCGTAATAGCAGGGCTTGGCGGCGGCTCAGGAAGCGGGTCTGCCCCGATAGTGGCAGAGGCTATCCGCGAAACAGGAGCCCTCACAATCGGGTGCGTGACAATTCCTTTTGGCTCAGAAGTCGTAAGAAGAAAAAAAGCGATATCAGGTCTAAAAGCGCTAAGCAGCAAATGCGACTCACTGGTCGTGATTGATAACTCAAAACTCAGGACAACAGCGGGCGAGATGCCGCTAAAAGAAGGTTTTGCAGTTGTGAACGCGCTTGTGGGTTCGTTTATCGATAACCTGACCGATACCATAATACATCCGAGCCTTGTGAACCTGGTCTATTCTGACATGCGCTCGATCATGGAAAGAGGCGGGATATCTGCAATAGGGATAGGGGAGGGCGAAGGTGAAAAGCGAATTGAGAAGGCAGTTGAGCAGGCTCTTTCCGCTCCGCTTATTGAAGTTTCTGATATCTCGTCGGCATACGGAATGCTTATCCATATAATGGGCGGGGAAGATATGACCCTTGGAGAGGTCACGCAGGCTGCAGAATTGATGCTCAAGATAGCTCCGAACACCGGACGCATCATCTGGGGCGCAAAGGTGGATGAGGCGCAGGCTGGACATATTAAGGTAACTGCGGTGCTGACGGGTGTGTCGAAACCGGAAAACATGAAGTGACGGGGAACTGGGCACAATAAAAATTAGGCGCACGAATAAAATAAGTGTGGAAAAAAATTGAATGATATCTGAATTTACAATTACCTTGTTATTTGAACCCTAAAATATTGGTTGTGTCTAATCTTCTGCTATGAAGGTCACTTTCTCGCCTGTTTTAATACCATATAAAGCAGCGTCAGCGAGCGTATCCATTCTCCCTTTGGTTCTCTCGTTGTACCCACTACAAGCCTTTTAATATCCCCCAGAGCCTCCACCATGCCGCGCGCTTCTATCATCTCACCCACCATTGCCTGTCCTGCATAAGTATGGGTATAGGACAGCACATAGCTTATTTCAGGATGGTCTATTTTATATATCGCGGGGCTGTCGAATGAAAAATCAGCATTTGTGACTGTAGCTTCAATGGTAGCTGTGCCAATATCCACCCCCCTCTCGCAGGGTGCGATATCCTCCCAGTCCCTCACATACAGGAGGTCAAAATATGTCCCATCCACCATGCCCCTGTTACCTTTTCTCTGTTCATGGATAAGGAATTCGTCAAAGGACAGCTCAGGTCTGCGCTTATTATATATCTCATGCCACATTTCCTCGCTGATCTCTGTGATGGGGTCTTTTTCCTTTTTTGCCCGTGCCAATATATCACGGGCAATGAACCATGAGCTTCCGTACACGATAAAATCAATATCTGATGATTCGATCTGAAGACCCGCAAGAAGCGAACCAGTAACTCCCATTTTGTCCATGGATATGCCAGTCTTGAGAGTTTTCACAATGTCCCTCACTTTCCTGTTCTCATTTGCGATAATAGGCAGTCTTTTATCAGGAGCCAGTATTTGTTTTACATGTTCCCAGGGTATGACGTGGACATCCTTTACCCATTCCGGGCGGGCTGTTTTCATGAATATGAATGAGTCGTCAAAATCGAACTTGCGGTATTTTTTCTGCACGCCTCTTGAACCATTGGGGTCCGGAACATATCTCAGGATCGAACGAACACCATCATCGTGGCAGTAATCAGCAACTGCAAATATCCAGTCGTCGTCGGTAATTATGAAATCGCGAAGCCGTGTTCTTGACATTGTTTCTAAATTGAGCCGGTTTGATATAAATTGATTGCTTTTAACAAAATGAAGCGGTCAATAATATAAGTAAGTCTTATATATTCTGATGATGTAATACCCGCAGATTAGAATATTCTCTAATCTAAAATCAAGGATGTGTAATTGTGATGAGAGATCAGGAAAAAAGTGCTCCGGTAATTGCCGGTGAAACTTATGATGTAACGATAGAAGGAATTGCCAAACAGGGCGACGGAATTGCGAAAGTCGAGGGCTTTGTCATATTTGTGCCAGGAACAAAAGTCGGGGACAAGGTAAAGATCAAAGTGGATAAAGTACTGCGAAAATTCGCTTTTGGAGCAAAAGTCGAATAAAATTTATTTTTTTCCTTCGGGATTATTTTTCCTGATATCATTAAAAAAATTCATAAGTGAATACTTTACGCGCTCAGGCGCTACATCGACTATCTCAGCTCGTTCGTCTTCGGGAAAAATATTGAATACAGAATATTTTCCCAGTTTTTTCGAAGAGGTGGATGTATAGCGACCATCCAGCAGCACCCTGACCCCATAGTCCATTGGTGAGCGGACAACTCTTCCAAGTGCCTGCCTGACCTTTCTTATTGTAGGGATCTCGACTGCATAATCCCACCCATGCCCGAACTGGGCTTCATATGCAGATTCAACTGCTCGCGTCCTGTCGTTAAGAGCGGGATACCCCACTCCCACGATAACAACAGTCCTTCCTCTTCCATCCTTATAATCCACGCCTTCTGTGAGGGTTCCCCACATGTATGATATGAGCACGGCTTTCTTTCCTGCTTCTCCAAGGCTGAAGAATTCGTTCCTGATCGACTGGGATGAAACCCCGACCTCGTCAAGAAAGACAGGAACATTGCATTTGATCCTGTTTTTGTACTGCGTGGCTTCATAGAAACTCGGGAAAAATATTAACACATTCCCGTCCGACTGTTCGATGATATCGTTCAATACCTGTGTTATGACCTCTTTTGTTTGCGGATTGTCCCTGTCTTTTGCAAAAAGGGGAGGAACTGATACACTTATTGTCAGCCTTTTTTCTTTTGGGAATGTAAGACCATAGGATAATTCGCATGTCTCCCGCGCGATTCCCAGGGTGGTTTTTATGGTCTCAAAAGGTGCAAGGGTGGCTGACATCAGCACAGCGGAATGGACGCTGTCAAATAAAGGCGATGTAACGTTTTTCGGGATGCATGAAAAAAGTTCAAGCCGTCCGTATATCTCGTTATTCTGGCGCCTTACGCTCAATATGGGGTAATAGCTGCTATCGTTTGAGAATTTCATGTAATCGTAAAGGAAGCGAGCTGCTGCAAGGCTGCTTGAGATCTTTTTTACAGGGCTTTTTCCTTCTATGAACTGTTTTTCATAGAAAGCATCAATGGATACTCCAAGACTTCGAATGTGTTCAATTGCTTCATCGATCTTTTTTATTCCAGCCCTTTCAAGAGCCTTAAGGAGCTTTGCCCTGAACATATCCATGCGTTCTTCGGGATCCGCGATCCTAAGATCATGCCAATCTTTACCTATCCTTTCACGTTCACCGAACTTTTTATCAAGAATTAAATTGTACGTTCCGCCAAGAGTATCAAGAAGAGCATGCAGGAAGGGCTCGATATCCCGCGAAGGCAGGGTATCTTTGTTCGCTTCAACTTCATCAAGAGCCCTGTTTATTGTCAGTTCAGAAAGAGTAAGTGAGGAATGCGAGCGCGCGGCAGATTCAATATTATGCGCTTCGTCAAATATCGTTATGATATCCTTAAGACCTTTGTCCATCCATCCCAGCACATTGGTGCGGATATCCTCGTCGAGGAAGTGATGGTAATTGCATATCAGGAGGTCTGCTTCTTTCATATACCTTTTAAGGAGTTCATATCCGCAGCAATCGTTGGACAATGCCCATTCTGCAACATCTTCAGGTGTTCTCACCCCTTCGAAAAGCCAGGTTTTGAAATCATCATTATCATTCTTGAGAAGCGTTAGAAGTTTGTCACATGAGTTTTTTCGAAGATCATAGAGCTGTCTTTCGTATTTATCTGATTCCCTGCTCAATTCTTTCTGAAGGTCTTTTTCCTGTTCCAGTAATTTATATGTATTATCCCGTAGCAGGCTGCAGGTGTCATAATCCATGTTCGGTTTGGGGCACATCAGCATCTTGCCTTTCAGGACGATGACTTTAATAGTGTTCTTTTTTTGTATCTCTCTTGCCTCTTCAATGAACTGCGCCATCTGCTGGTGAACATTTGTGGCTATGACAACTGTTTTTTTCTCAATTTTTGCGATATGGAGGGCAGGGGCAAGGGAACTCAGGGTTTTTCCTGTCCCGCAGGCTCCTTCGAACAAAACTATCTGTTTTTTGAAGAGAGCTGAATGGATCGCATCCATAGCTTCAAGCTGGTTTGTGTAGAATGAGCTTTTTGGGAAATATGATAGATAGTCCCTTTTCATTGGCGGTTATACATTCCAGATATGATATAAACCGTGCTATTGTTTTCTGATCGATCCCGGGATTTTTACGGGTATATAAGTAGTACCTTAGTAGTACTATAGTAATACTATAGTTTATATCAATCCTACGAGATAGTCTATTGGGAGAAAAAATGGATTTATTTAAAAAACAGATTGAAAATGTTAATGCATTGGCGGTGGTGAGGGCTGATGACATGTCAAAGGTAAAGACTGCTCTTTGTGACCTTGTAAGGTATGCACGTCTTACTTTTGCGGATAAAGCAAGAAGATTGGAACCGGCTTTTGCGGATAATATTCTTATCCATGTTATGAAAAGCCCATTGAGAACCTGTTGTGAAGCCGCATCCATCGTACCACTCTCGGATGAAGCAAGCGCAGCGATCGGCAGGCTCAGGAAGATCCACCCGCCGGCTCATGTTATTATAGTAAGTCCAAGGCATGAAATATTCCATGAATTGATCAATTACGTAGATATTCTTCCAGAAATAGACCTCACATTAGAACCTGAAGCATATTCTGTACCTGTCGAACAGACAGCAGAAGTCAGATTCTAATTTTTATTGGATATTAATCGCTATACTCCGCAGCTCTTCTGTGATTGGGTATGCCGTCGCAACGTTTGACAAAAATTTGTTCGTACAAATTTTTGTTCGAACAAAATCACATACTTTTTAAACATGGAGGTAAATTTACCCTCCATCAATAAAAAAGAGGGACGAGATGACATTAAAAGTAAATTTAATAACCGGAAGAACGATCGATCAGGGAGTTACTATTGAAAATAAGACCTCTTCTGATTATCAGGAAGCGACAGCATATTGTGAATTGAATTCAAACGATGCCGGAAAGGTTGGCAAACCTGGAAGCAATATAAAAATCAAGACAGCACACGGTGAGGTCGTTGTGAAATTAAAGGAGAACAACGGCAACCCGGATGGTCTGGCATTCATACCTATGGGACCATGGGCGAATGCACTGGTAGATCCAGACACCAAAGGATGCGGAATGCCAGGCTTCAAAGGGATCCAGGCAACAATAGATGCTACGAATGAAAAGGTACTTTTGATGAAAGAACTGATAGCGAGGTATAAGTAATGACAGTAATAACCGATGCTCTTTGCCCTTTTTGCGGCTGTACGTGCGATGACATAACGGTGGTAGTTGAGGATAATAAGATCACGGAAGTCAAGCACGCATGCAAGGTCGGCGCTGCAAAGATCAAGGGACATCACAGGATAAAAGCCCCTATGATGCGCACTGATAAAAAAGGCGAGTTCAGGGAAGTTTCATATGATGAAGCGATCGAAGCCGCGGCAAAAATACTTGCAGGATCAAAAAGACCGCTGATGTACGGATGGGCTTCTGCGCTGTGTGAGGTGCATAAGAAAGGCATCCTTCTTGCTGAAGAACTCGGAGCGATCATTGATAATACAGCAACCGTATGCCACGCCCCATCCACGCTTGCGGTGCATGAAAAAGGTCTTCCGTCAGCAACTCTTGGTCAGGTAAAGAACAGGGCTGATGTGGTTGTGTTCTGGGGCAGCAATCCGGTACATGCCCATCCAAGGCACATGGGACGATATTCTGTTTTTGCAAAAGGATTTTTCAATGAAAAGGGAAGGCGCGGGCGAAAGGTCATTGTGGTAGATGTGAGAAAGACCGATACGGCAGCCATGGCAGATGAATACATACAGCTGCAGCAGGGAAGCGATTACCTTGTGATATCGGCGTTAAGGGCGATACTTGCAGGACAGGCAGCGGTTGTTCCTGATGCAGTTGGAGGTGTTCCTAAGGAGCAGCTTGTGAAACTCGTAGATACATTAAAGGCTGCAAAGTTCGGCGCAGTGTTCTTCGGAATGGGACTTACCCAGAGCATTTCAAGATACAAGAATATCGATAATGCAATATCCCTGATAACCGAATTGAACGCATTTACAAAATACGTCATAACTCCGATGCGAGGGCACTATAATGTTACAGGTTTCGGGAATGTGTGCGCCTGGGAGACAGGATATGGTACTGCTGTTGATTTTGCGCGCGGCGCTCCGTACTATAATCCAGGTGAGACCGCAGCGAACGACGTGCTTTTAAGGAAAGAGACAGATGCTGCCATGATAATAGCAGGCGATGCCGGAGCGCATTTCCCGGCTGATTCAGTGCGTCATCTTGCAAGGATACCAGTTGTCCAGATAGACCCATACTGGAATCCCACCACAGAAGTTGCCAACGTGGTAATACCTGTTGCAATATGCGGCGTCGAAGTTGAGGGTACAGCATACAGGATGGACGGCGTTTCCCTGAGGTACAGGAAGCTTATAGAACCTGAACATCCAACGGACATTGAAATTCTTGAAAAGATCACTGAACGGGTCAGAGAGATAAGGGGTGATTAAAATGGAGCTATTGATAAAGAACGGTGCGGTATTTGACCCGAAGAACGGGATCAAAGGCGATAAGACTGACATTAGCATAAAAGATGGAAAGATCGTAAAGAGTGTGAGCAGCAGTGCAAAGATCATCGATGCTGGAGGAAGACTTGTAATGGCAGGCGGCGTGGATGCACATTCTCATATAGCAGGCGCAAAAGTGAATGTGGGAAGGCTCATGCGCCCGGAGGATACGAGATCGGGAATAAAACCCAGGACAAAACTCACAAGACCGCAGACGGGCTATACAGTTCCCAATGTCTATGCAATGGGATACCGCTATGCTCAGATGGGTTATACTACTGTGTTCGAAGCTGCTCAGGCAATAATGAAAGCCCGCCATACTCATGAAGAACTTGAAGAAATCCCGATCATAGATAAAGGCGCTCTCACGCTTTTCGGGAGCAACTGGCCTACGATGGATTTTGTGCGCGAGAAGGACATGGACAAGCTTGCAGCTTATGTTGCATGGGGTTTGCTTGCTTCCAGAGGGTTCGGCGTCAAGGTGGTCAACCCTGGCGGCGGCGAGATGTGGGGATTTGGAAAGAACGTCACAGGACTTGATGACGTAGTCCCGAATTTTGATGTCACACCAAAAGATATCATCGTTTCGTTGATGAAGGTAAACGAGATGCTGGGTTTGCCGCATTCAGTGCACCTTCACTGCAACAACCTTGGAAAACCGGGAAATTACAAAACCACTCTTGCGAGCATGGCACTGGCTGATCAGGTCAAGGCAGCCAGGGACAGGCAGGTGCTGCATGTTACTCACATCACGTTCAACTGCTGGGGCGGGACGAACTGGGGCGACTTTGAATCAAAAGCAGATGAGATCGCAAATTACCTGAACAACAGCGAGAACGTCACTACTGATATGGGACAGCTAATATTTGGTAGCGCCACGACCATGACAGCGGACGGTCCGGTTCAGTATGCCAATGCAAAACTGCTTCATGCAAAATGGGCTAACGGCGATGTTGAGCTTGAGGATGCTTCAGGAGTGGTCCCGATCTTTTACGTCAAGCAGGTCTCGATCCATGCCATAATGTGGGCGATGGGACTCGAGCTTGCGCTTCTCACAAAAGACCCGTACAAGGTGTTGCTCACCACAGACCACCCCAACGGCGGTCCGTTCGTGAATTATCCAGAAGTGATAGCACTTTTGATGAGCAATAAGAAGAGGCAGGAAGAGATAAAGACGGTCCACGAGGCAGTTCATAAACGAACGAAGTTACCGGGTATTGACCGGGAGCTTGATTTCAACGACATAGCAGTAATGACACGTGCAGGCTCTTCAAAGGTGCTCGGGCTGCTTGATACAAAAGGACATCTTGGTATCGGAGCAGATGCTGATATCGCGATATATGACCTCAAGCCAGACCAGATAGACCCCTCGGTAGAACATGCGAAGGTAAAGAGCGCATTCCAATCAGCAGCCTACACAATTAAGGGCGGCGAGGTTGTGGTAAAGGACGGACAGATTACAGCCACGCCAACAGGCAGGACTTACTGGGTTGATGCGTCTGTGCCGCATGAGCATACCGAAATTATGATGAAGGATATCAGGAACAAATTCAAGAATTATTACTCCATCGGACTTGCGAACTACATGGTGCAGGATGCATACGTTACACATCCGAAAGTCGTTAAAGCCGGAGTTATCCCTGTGGAGGTGAGTTAAAATGCAGACAGTGACAATAAAACCCAAAACAGATATTAAGATATCAGTTGAAGCTGAGAACATTTCACCGGATAAATTCGCTGGAAAATCTGAAAAGGACATACAATCTATCGAAACATATCTGGG
>JAQUNZ010000068.1 GCA_028717345.1 Candidatus Methanoperedens sp. | reverse complement strand
TTATCCTTTTTTTGATGCTTTCACCCAGCGCATCTCTCATTCCTTTTTTAAAACCGACTTCTATCCTGGTGACCATTGTTCATTCACTGGAATCTTATTAAGTCGGCAGAATATAAAATAATATGCAATTACTTGAAATATGAGCGTTTGGGATTTTCCCACCCCCCAACCCGCTCATACGATATTTCCCCAATATTTTATCGCATACGGAAAACATATAGTAGCACGGTTAAATATTCATTTACTATTGCAGTAACATTAAAGTAGTACCAGGTAGTATTAATTTTAATTAAGCATGATAGTCAGAAAAAATATTACACTTGAAAATATCCACCTTAAGAAACTTGAACCCCTTATAAATAAACATAAGGGAAATCTGAGCGCAGCTATCAGGGATTCGATCGATATGGCTGACGTTGCATTACTTCAATACGGTACTATCGAAGAAGCAATAAAAAGCATTACTACCGGAGATAAAAAACTGACAGGAAGAGAGCAATCAATAGAGTCAGGAAAAAATGTGCTTATCGCAAGCCCTGTATTCCAGTGGATGCTAAAATGGACGCAAGGAATACCACTGGATCATGAAATAATTGACGAATTGCTTGACCCGTTAAAGATCAAGACCATATCTGAACTTGATAAGCACATCAATGCCATCAGTCGTGAATCTGGCTGGAACTGCGAAGTATCCATATTCTGTATGGATAACATGTATCCCGAAACCGCAACTGTGGCGGTAACTGGAAATAATGAACTTTACCGGGATTTTCTCTCTCAACTTGTGATAATGTTCATGGTCTATAACATGGGTCTTGACATTGATGTTATTTACAGGCGCGCTACTTCTACCCGGATAGATCTAAAAAAAAGCGAGGGTGGGGCGCAAAGGAGCGCTGCAAGTGATCATTTCGGCTATCTAAAAGATGCAGTGGATGAGTTCGTATCAAGAAGAGATTTCTGGAAAAACCTTGTTGAAATTTACAGGTCACTTAATTACAATATGGTATCCCTGAATAAAGACCAGTACGAACAGATACTTGCAGGCAATACGCCACTTGATATCGGAATATTCGAATCGCTTTCCAAAAAACATATTTCAAGCATTCCACATCCTGAATTCCAGGAACTATTGAAGAAAACCCATGAATCAATGCAGATAATTGATAAAATAGAATTGTTTGATAATGGACTTAATATATATCACAGTTATAAAAATGAAATAGCTGTACAGAAATTGAAGGATTATTACATATCACTTCTTAGCGCAAACGGTCATCAATACGAGGCAAAATATTCCTCAAGCTTGTTAGTCCTTAACCATGTGTGCTGCAGGGTTTAGATTATCACAGTTTTTTTTGCAAAGTCCCTGCACGCCAGGACGTATTCCGCAGGGTTCACTGAAGGAAATGTATCAATAAGGCATATGTCGCATTCTCCTTCTGCCTTTGCAAGTTTCCTGATGTCTCCATGATAAACAAGGATTTCCGTTCTCCCTCCAGCTTTTGCCATAAGCACGGGTTCGTCCCCTACGAGTTTAGTGTATTCTGTTAGCTCAAACACGATCTTTGCACCAAGAAGGGCAGAATTAGCTTTAATGTTCAAAATGGCATTTCGCACTGCGGGAAGCCAGGCATCGTTGAGTATCACTTTTTTCGCACCGCCCAGCGCGCATAACAGGCTGAGAGTTCCGGGCCCGCAGAACCCGTCCACCACGACAGCGTTATCAAGTTCCCCATTAATATATAGCGCCTCGATCTTTTTTACTTTGGTGTTATTGAACTCGATATGGATTACTGACTGGTTCTTGTAAATGCACAATTCTCCAAAAATCGATGACACTACATCGCAACGCATGTCGCATCCTGAAAGCAGTTCATAGGTATGGGGTGTGCTGCCGGTGTCACTCAGACCAACGCTCTTTGAAGGGTGTCCTTTTCTTTTTATCACGCCTTTTATCTCAGGCACGTTTGCTGTTATTATCCCTGCCATCTCTTCTGTAACCGAATCCATAATGAGAACAAGGCTTTTTTCATGCAGCCGCGGGGGATAAGGTACCTGATAACCAAAAGCAATCAGGGGCGTTCCTACCTCTTTCAAAGATGCATCCGGGGGAAAAAGACCTTTTTCTTTAAGGAGGGTCAGCACATGACCTGTAACGTGATCAAGATGTCTCTTGCCGCATTTTGCGCATTTTCCTGTGCCTGCGTCTATCTTTTCATATAGCGGCGCGTTTTTGTCACATAACGGGTCAGGAGGGCATGAACTGCATGCCATATACATCTGGAATATATCGTCCAGTACCTGTTCAGGATACCGGACGCAATTGCCGCCGCATGTGGGACATTTCATGTATCCCTGATATTTTTAATAAGATTAAATATCTATCTGAGATATCTGTCTGAGTTACTCGTACCCCAGTGCATCCTCGATCCTTGTTATCTCAGGACCTGTGGTGTCTTCCCCTGCCACATACCCTTTACTATTAGCTAAAATCCCGGATCCCACAAGATGCGATCCAAAATTCACAGTACCTATGTCCACCGGCAGGTTAAAAAGCTCTTCAAGTACTGCTATCTCGTTCGTTGTGGTCTTTGGGTGCACAAGTACACCTTTGTTAGTTGCAATACCTGCCATACCCACTGTCTTCAAGCCTCCGATAGTTCCTTTCCTGACATCAACGCCAAGCGCTTTCTGAATCATCCCAACTGCTTTATCCGGGAGGTCGGGATGTACCAGAGCCGCATTATCATTCGAAAGTATGAGGTTCCCGGATGCATTAAGACCTCCAGACAATCTGGCTGCCCTGGTGTATTTTCTGATCTTTCGAAGCTCCCTTTCCAGTATGAAACCAGCTACTACTACACCGTTGCTGTTACCTCCAATAAGTGATCCAACTACCGAGCTTCCGCCAACTGAAATGCGAACGCCAGTCACGTCAAGTGAAACTTCAAGGTCTTTCAGGGTTTCATCAGAGATGTCTGGCGGGACAAAAACAAAATTCTCTGTGCAGGTTCCAAAAACCCCTAGCACAGAGGTTCCTGAAATATTTAACCTTCTCTTAATCTCGACTATAAATTCCCCCGGGTCATTCCTCAGCCAGCTCTGCCTGTACGCCGCCAGCTTCGAATTTGACTGCACGAACACGAACTTTCAATGGTGGCTTCATGGAACCTCTTTCCCAGAGCTTCTCATTGATCGTTGGATCGATCTTAACTTGTTTCTGGTCTGTCTTAAAATGCTTTGAAAGGTACTGCCGTACTTTCCTTGCTGCGCTTTCAGCTCTTTTCCAGCGCGGGACTTTTCTTGCGTCATTAAGCGGGATAGTGTATATTCTTTCAATATCTGCCATAATTCACCTTAAACGTCCAGTGTGCTGCGTCTCCAGTGGCGCCTCTGCGGATGGGTCATGACTTTCCTTTTTGTCTTCACAATTACCCATGCCGGGACGCGCTGGTTCTGGTTCTGCGCTTTTGCCAATCTTTTCTTCTTTCCTTTTGTCTTTTGGGTCATATAAAAATCACCGATGATCTTAAACGGGATTATCCTTAAGGTATGGATTTATTGATAAAGCTTTTGGAGGGCGCAGCGGAAACCTAAAAACCAATAGTTAAATTTTTATTAGTTGCACTGATTAGTTGCACTGTAATGTTGAAAATGACACTCGAAGAATCACTTGGATATTCATTCAAAGACAAAACCCTGCTTGACCGCGCCCTGACCCGCAAAGCCTATGCCAATGAGCAAAAGCAGAAAAACATAGAATGCCAGGATCAGGAGATTTTCAGGACCCTGGGTGATGCTGTGCTCAAAACAGTGCTGGTAGACCTGTTGATAACAGGAAACCAGTGCACTACAAGGGATGAAATTACTACAAAAAAGAAGAAACTTGAACGCGAGGAAGGACTTGCGACCTTAAGCCGCGAACTGGGAACAGGGGAATATATCAGGTTCGGTAAAGGTGAGATGAAGCAAAAAGCTTATGATGAGCCTTATATCCTTGCTGAAACGCTTGAAGCGGTGATAGGCGCGATATATCTTGATGGGGGGTTTGACATGGCAAAAGAGATTGTGTCGAGGATGTTCTATAAGAGTCTCAAAGAGATTTGAAAAAAATGCGACCGCATCTGGATCAACTTTTCATTGTTTGATGCCTGTTACAGCCCCAGTTCGCGCCACAGCCCGTCTATCTTCTTTTTCACCTTTTCATCCATCTTTAAAGCCTCAGGCCATTCCCGCTTAAAACCCTCATCAACACCCTTCCGGGTGGCGTCTATTCCCATCTTGGAGCCAAGATTTGAAAGCGGCGAAGCATGGTCAAGAGTATCAGTTGGCGCGCGGTCTATTATCGTCACGTCTTTTGCAGGGTCAAAACGCGTGGTAGTTGCCCACAGAACTTCCCTTAAGTCCTGCACGTTCACATCGTCATCCAGCACGATGATAGTCTTTGCGAACATCATCTGCCCCATACCCCACAGGGCGAACATGACCTTCTTTGCATGCCCTGGATAACGCTTTTTGATCGATACTATGCAGAGGTTATGGAAAACAGCCTCAACCGGCAGGTTGATGTCCACGATCTCGGGAAGCTGTGCCTTCATGAGAGGAAGGAATATTCTCTCTGTGGCTTTTCCCAGATATGCGTCCTCCATTGGCGGGATACCAACAACAGTGGCATGGTAAATCGGATCCCTGCGGTGGGTGATGCAGGTAATATGGAACACCGGGAATTCATCAGCAAGCGAATAATATCCGGTATGGTCGCCAAAAGGACCTTCAATACGGCGCTCTTTTGAATCAACATATCCTTCAAGTACGATCTCTGAATATGCGGGAACATACAGGTCAACTGTCTCGCATTTTATAAGCTCGACATTCTTTTTGCGAAGGAATCCTGCGAACATCATCTCATCGATGTTATCAGGAAGCGGCGCAGTGGCTGAATAGACAATGGCTGGATCTGCGCCAATAGCAACTGCAACTTCGATCTTCCCGTCATTTTTTGAATCGGCATAGTCCCTCGCGCCGTGTTTGTGGATATGCCAGTGCATGCCTGTTGTCTTTCCGTCATAGACCTGCATCCTGTACATCCCCACATTCTGCCTCCCTGTATTGGGATTTTTTGTGAAAACAAGAGGAAGCGTTATGAACCGCCCCCCGTCGCCCTGCCAGCATTTCAGAATGGGGAATTCATCGAGCGAAAAACCGTCCTTCAGTATCACTTCTTTGCATGGACCACTTTTTACATGCTTTGGAGGAAAAGACGAAAGTTCAGCCACCATGGGAAGCATCTTTATCCCTTCCCAGATGCTCGCAGGCGCCTCGAACTGGAGGAGTTTCCGGATGCGTGCGCCTATATCATCAAGTTCTTTTGTTTCAAGAGCAAGGCACATGCGCTCCATTGTGCCAAATGCATTTGCGAACACAGGGATCTTACAGCCTGAAACGTTCTCAAAAAGGAGTGCCGGACCGTTATTTTTTACTACCCTGTCAAGTATTTCGGTAATCTCAAGCTCGGCGCTCACCTGTGTCTTTATTCTTTTGAGCAATCCTTTTTTTTCCAGTAATTCTATGAATTCACGCAGATCTTTATAAGCCACTATACGACCTCAGCAACACCCTCGTCAGCTTCAATGGACTTAATCCTTAGCATTGAATTCGCTTTTTTAAGACAGGCTTTATGGATATATCCAAGCTGCTTTTTTTTCCAGTTCCTTGACTCGTTGCTCATTCCTTCCTGGGGTTCGTATATTATCAATATATTATTTGCGTCCTCAGGGAACATCAATTTCACAAAATCGTTACATATAAGGCATTTTTTCCATCGCGTGTATTTTCTCTCAGCCATATTATCACTATATGCGTTACGGGAATATATAAATATAGCGTTACGGTAAATATGAGTAATAATACCGTTACGTAATTGAACATTCAAAGTTTACAGTCATCGTAAACTATATATACGGCTATTCGCATATATACGAACTATAGTGGGTAGAAAAAAATCTTTTTTTTCCATACCACCAAACCACCATAATCCCTCTACCCACTATACTCCTATCCACAAATCCTACAAGTCATGGTTTTATCATGACTCGTATTTTAACTTTTTCAACAGGATCTTTCCCAGAAACGAGGTATTCAATTTCACGGCGCCATTGGGGCAGAGTTCATGGCAGCAGTAACATTTTATGCATTTTTTCTGGTCTATAAAAGGATCAGGTTCAAGCGTTATCGCATCTGCAGGACAGCTTTTAACGCATATGCCGCATGTCCTGCATTCATCAGCACATATCTCCACGCTTGAGACATTCTCAGCAAAACCGAACATGGATTTTCTCAGGAATTCCGGCAGCTTATATGAGATATAGCGGGACTTTTTATAATCTACCCTGACATCACGGATATTTTCTCCAAGCACATCTATTTCATCGAGAACCCCAACACCAAGCCCCTGTTCATGCGCAAATCGTGTCGAAAGTATATCCCCATGAAAAAAACCCATAACCTCTGACGCTACTGCATCAAGAGCCACACAGTCCGCGCTTGAAACAATGACCTTAGATCCGATTGGAGTCCCATTGGTCGCTCCTTCCCCTTCCATTCCCACTATCCCGTCCATTACCGCAAGCCCTGGCTTCAGGGCTGAATAGATATCCACGACAGCATGGCTCAGGCTCTCCTCAGACGGCGCCATCCTGTGTATAGCAGCCTTGCCAGTGCCGGGTATTACACCATAGAAGTTCTTAACTGCTCCGGTATATTTCGTGAGCTGGTGCGTCTTCATCTTGGGCATCGACACAAGCACATCGCAATCAATGACTGGCTTTGCGATATTCAGGTTCTTCAATATTTTGCCATTCACATTCACAGAATACGTACCTGTTGACTCAAAATTAACAAGTTTTGCCCCTGCTTCTTTTACAGCCTGGCTGATCCCGCACATCTCAAGTGACTTACCTGTAAACCCGTATGCTCCAGAACTGTCCCCTACAAGCGGGATGCCTCCTGCTTCTTTCACCAGTTCTGCCATGGCGCGAACGACTGCAGGATGAGTTGTGGCTGCTCTCTCAGCAGGAAAACCGATTATAACGTTCACCTTTAGAAGCACTGTATTACCTGGTTTTACGAATTTCTTAAGTCCGCCGATAAGATCAAGACTCTTTTTAACTGCATTTTTAACATTATCGTGTTCATAGTTTTCACATTTTACTATCGATACCTTTTCCATATTTTTCACCAGCCTACTGTTTTATTGCTCCGGCTATCTTCTCTAAGATATTGATCAACTCCCCCTGTTCCTCAGGGTCAAGAGCGCCAAGCATCCTGCCGAAGAGTTCCTTCTTCTGCTTCTGGTAAGTCTGGTTTGTATTTTTTCCCTTATCTGTCAGCAAGACCCTCACGACCCGCCTGTCCCCTCCATTCCTTTCCCTTTTAACAAGCTTTTTTTCGATAAGCCTGTCAATGATCCCGGTGGCAGTGCTGAGGCTGATATCAAGCCTCTTTCCAAGATCGCTCATCATAAGCCCCTCTTCTCTTGATATTGCTTCAAGCGCAAGCAGTTCTGGCTTGCTTATGTTCGCATCGCCCGGAAAACTTTCCATTGCTGCGAATATCCTGCTGATGCCGTCAAAGGCATCCAGAATGCGTATTATGTTTTCTTTTTCTGCCATCCCTTATCACATAAGTCATAATGTAGTTCTAATATAAAAATATTCGCTTTTAGAAATATACTGAAAGAAAATAATTCTTGATATAAAATATTTAGTTCCGTTACGCAAAATATATTAGTTAATCCCGTAACGCAATTTTATCTATAAAATCCCGTAACGAGTTCTAACAGAAATAAGTAAATTCAAAAAGCAATCAAATAAATTGAGTAAATTTGATTATGCCGATGTCCTGATATGGTTAGGTATTGCTCTATTGGTAATCTGGATTATAGCCAAGATTGCAGGGTATTAAATAAATGCTATGGCTTGATGTTCTACCTGCTGTCAGTGCAGTTGTAACGGTTGCAGGACTCAGTTTTAAAGCTGGTCAAATATTATTAAAATATAGATAAATTATAAATGCTCTGATATATACATCAGAGCAAAGTTAAGAATAGATAGCCATCGTTTAATTAATACTACATCATGTAGCTCTCAGGTCCTGGCATGGACGGCATCTCGCTCTTTTTCTCAGGGATATCAGCTACGAGCGCCTCTGTGGTCAGCATCAGACCCGCTATGCTTGAAGCATTCTGAAGTGCTGTCCTGACTACCTTTACAGGGTCGATGATGCCGGCTTCTATCATATCCTTATAGGAATCCGTCTTTGCATCATAACCCATATTCGGATCAGTTTCCGATTTTAACTTTTCAAGCACTACTGAACCTTCTTTTCCTGCATTAGTTGCTATCTGCCTTACAGGTTCTTCAATAGCTTCCCTCAGGATATCCACGCCGATCTTCTGGTCGCCTTCAAGTGAAAGGTTCAAAAGCTCTTTGGCTGCTCTCAGGAGAGCCACGCCTCCTCCCGGCACTACACCTTCTTCTATTGCTGCTTTTGTGGCATTGAGGGCATCATCTATCCGCATCCTCTTTTCCTTCATTTCAGTTTCAGTGGCAGCGCCTACGTTTACCACTGCAACGCCTCCTGAAAGCTTGCCAAGTCTTTTCTTGAGGTCGGTGATCTTATATTCAGAATCTTCTATCTTGATGCGCCCTTCGATTATCGAGATCCTCCTCTGTATGTCTTCCTTCTTACCTTCTCCTTCGATAATTATGGTCTTCTCCTTGTTCACTCTTACCTTCTTTGCGCTTCCAAGATCAGAAAGCTTGGTGTTCTCAAGTTTCATGCCAAGGTCTTCGCTTATCACTTTTGCTCCTGTGAGAGCTGCGATATCCTCAAGCATTTCCTTTCTCTCATCTCCGAAACCAGGAGCTTTGACCATGCACACTTTAAGGGTGCCGCGGATTATGTTCAGGACTATTGTAGCAAGAGCTTCGCCATCCAGGTCTTCTGCTATTATCAGAAGCGGTTTGTTCTCTTTGACTACTGCTTCAAGTACAGGAATGAATTCTTTCATTGAACTGATCTTTTTATCATGAAGCAGAATGAGGGGATTTTCAAATACGGTCTCCATTCCCTCTTTATCGGTTGCCATGTATGGCGAAATGTAGCCTTTATCAAGCTGCATGCCTTCCACAACCTCAAGCGATGTTTCCATGGATTTTGCTTCTTCCACTGTGATTACGCCTGTTGCGCCTACTTTTTCCATGGCGTCGGAGATCAGGTTCCCGATCACTTCATCGTTATTGGCAGATATTGTCGCCACCTGGGTGATCTTTTCTTTGGTCTTTACCTCTTCGCTCATGCTTTTAATGTAGTTTACAACTGTTTCAGTGGCTTTGTCGATGCCCCGCTTGACTTCAATAGGATTGGCGCCGATCGTGATATTCCTCATGCCCCTGTGCAGTATCGCCTGGGCAAGAAGCGTGGCTGTAGTGGTGCCATCTCCTGCAACGTCCTGTGTTTTTGTTGCAACTTCCTGGACGAGTTTTGCTCCCATGTTCTCATAAGGGTCTTTGAGTTCTATCTCTTTTGCAATGGTTACACCGTCGTTGGTTATGACGGGGCTTCCGTAACTTTTCGAAAGAACTACATATCTTCCTTTTGGACCGAGTGTGATCTTTACAGTGTTTGCAAGCTGGTCAACTCCGCTGATGAGCGCCTGCCTTGCTTTTTCATCAAATAATAACTGTTTTGCCATATTATCCCTCTATTTTTGCAATGATGTCTTTAGCATCAAGTATGAGATATTTTTCCCCTTCTATCTCCATTTCTTCAGAACTGTACCCGGTGTATAATATTATATTACCTTTCTTGATAGGGGTTTCTTTTTCATCTATATTTCCAATTTCAATTACGATACCCTGTTTTTTCTTTTCTTTTGCTGTTTCAGGAATGAATATTCCGCCTCTTGTTTTTTCTTCTTCTTTCACAGGTTTTATCAAAACCCTCTTGCCTACTGGTTTTATTTGCATAGCTTCACCTCTAAAATAAATTTGTTGTTAAAATTTTTTTATAAATGACTCTGTTGAGTCTTATCAGTCATGTTTGCGGTTCTATAAATAAATTTCGTTTTGTGGTTCTGTCAAGTCTTCGGTTGCTCTGAAATGCTGTAAACTTTCGGTTGCTGAACTGCCCGAAATGCTATTGTGGTCGGTAATTTTAAGGTTTAGAGGTGTCATTAGATACTTATGGTAACGTTTGAAGGGTGTTCAAAGGCGTTTAGATTTGTACGAGGAATGCCACGCTTTAAAACAAGAGAAGATGCTGAAATTTGTAAATCTTGGGCTGAAAAACAATATCGTAAAAAATACATCGTGGTAAAAAACCCATTCGGCGACGATTTTTATTTAAGAGAACGGAAAAAGAAATAAAAATTACTGAGCACCATTATTTTTCTAACTGGCATTCTGAATGAGGGTTATCCATTTATTCTCACCCTCTACCTTAATATCGCAGGCTTCCGCAGGTGTCTTACCATTTAATATCGAACGAATTTTTACAGGGTAAGAAATCTGACGAAGACTTGACAGTACCCGTTTTGTCCACGCATACTTTTGACAGGATTTACAGGATGAACAGGATATGCAGGATTGGCTCGTATCCTGTCGATCCTGTTCATCCTGTCTTAAAATTACATTTTCTTGATTATCAAAACCCGTTACGCAATATTTATAAAAATATCCCGTAACGGATTTAGTTCAGTATTTGCGGATAAATCATATATCCGATATATTCAAATAGTCAGAAAATCAATGCTTATCGGAAAGAATAAAATGGCAGAATATATACTAAAAGTTGGAAAAAAAGGAGAAATATATACTCCTAAGAAACTAAGATTAAGAATAGGTATCTCACCCGGAAATGAAATTATTGCAATAACAAAAGGGAACCAGCTTCTTTTGAAAAAAAAGAAAACAATAATCGAATTGCTGGAAGATGAAACTATAGCCTCTGTCACAGAACAAGAAATAAAAAACGAACGAAGTTTGTTGGAGAAGGAATTATTAGAGAGGTGACTTTGAAATTTAAGGAATTATTTCTTGATACAACATATGTTATGCCTTTTTTATTTCTCGACATAGATGTTAAAGGTTTTTCCAGAGAAACCTATAAAGAAATAATAAAATCTATCGATAGGATCCATATTAGTGAAGCCTCAATTATTGAAGCAAAAGCCAAAAGTCTCAAACTGAATTTACCACAAAAAAAAGTAAATGAGAAGTTCAATGAAGGTCTGTCTGTTTTATCATCAGATGATAAAGTGGTCATACACAGATATAATGCCCTGGATGATATGAAGTTTAACGAATTTGATACACTTCAGTTGGATTTTTTCGATAGGATGATCCTTGCACAATCAGCATCAGTTGGCCATCTCCTAACTGAAGATGGAAAACTTTTAAATCTAAAAAATATTGGTATAAAAATAATTAATTGGAAGGGTCTTATTAAAGAAATTTAAAGATAAGAACGCAAAGCATAGCTGCCATAATTTGTGAAAAATGGTTTTTCACAGCATATCCAGCGGGCTTTTAATCTTCTTTATCTCTTCAGACGAAACCTGTGTATATATCTGCGTGGTCTGCAGATTGGAATGCCCCAGAAGCTTCTGGATCTTCCTGATGTCCACTCCGTTCTCAAGGAGGTGCGTTGCGAAGGAGTGGCGCAGCGTGTGCACATGCACGTCCTTCTCGATCCCGGCGCGCCTGGCACACACTTTTATCGCATCCTGGATGCCGCGCGGGGACATCTTCCTGTCGTTCACCATGAAAATAAATCCTTTCCCATCGGCTCCGCTTTGTTCTTTATACTCCCGAAGGTCTTTGCCAAAAGTTTCTGAAATGATAAAAAGCCTGTCCTTGCTGCCTTTTCCAAGACGCACCCAGCCCGTGCCTTCATCAACGTCAAGATCGGTGTATTTCAGATTGATACATTCCGACAGCCGTAAACCTGACGAGTACAACAATTCTATCAGCAGCTTGTGTTTTTTGTTCCTCGTTTTTTCAAGAAGGTCTTTTATTTCGCTGCGCGTCAATATCACAGGCAATTTCTTTGAAGCCTTCGGAGTCCTTACAAGAGCCAGGTTCTTTCCCAGCATGTCCATATATAAAAATTTCAGTGAAGCCTTGATGAGAGCTATTGAAGCATGTGAGAGTGAATCATCAGACATTTTGTATGCAAGGAATTCCCTGATGTCATCTTCTTCAACATCTTCCGGGGATTTTTTTATGAAAGCAAGGAACTTCCGGTTATAGAACAGGTACATCTTGGAGGTCTGCCTGGAGAAACCCCTGAGTTTCAGTTCAGTCTCAAGTTTCTTTAGTGTTGGTTCAGTGTCTTTTTTCATGTTAGTCCCTTTTTCTAAATATATTTAGTACATAATAGTCCATTTTAGTATATAAAAACTGCGTATAAGATAGATTATACGCAGTTTTTTGGAGGATTTGGGTCATTTATCATTATAGTCCTGTTTTCAGATGCTTTTTTGTTAAGTTCTGCGCCCTGTTGGGTAAATTTCGCTATCATCTGGCAGATTTCATAATAATACGAGAAATATTCTAATGGGTCTATACGAATCATACTATTTTTTAAGTATTGCTGTACCACTCGAAGATCAAACATACTGTATATAAATATATGCTTATAATTAATTAAAAATATTATTTCTTATTGAAAGTGAGGAACTTTAAAAACTTTTTACCGTTACGGGATTATAGGGGATTAAATGCGTAACGCAATCTCATCGAATATATTGCGTAACGGAATTTCCCCCTTAAATTTCCGTAACGGATTTAAATCAACAAATTTCCGTTACGGGATAAAATCACCAAATAAAAAAAAAGTTCCCGACAATCTGCCAGGGATGTTAACTTCAAGAAATAAGTACAGCGTTAATGCTGCCTTCCTGACCTGGTCTGTTAGTCACCCGGGCAGTGCCGAGTTCAGTCTTGATAACAGCGCCTTTTGTTACTATATTTCGCCTGACGAAGTGAACGTTCGCGGGATTGCCTGAAACTGTCTCGATCTTAACTTTCTTTGCAGTCTTTGTTTTCGGGTCTGTGACTATGGCAGTTGAGTCTCTTAATAATCGTATCTTCTCTTTTCCGCCCAATGTTCTCTCGGTTTTTCTTATAGTTTCCCCAAGATGAGTGTTCGCCTCATCCCCGCCAAGTTCATATCTTCTCTTGCTTCTTGCACTTATAATCCTGCCGCTTGTGTATTTTCGTGTTGATTTACCTTGCCATCTCATATATTGATCCTCTTGGATTGTGAATTCATTAATTCAATTTTTATTCCCTCACGCAGTAATCTAATAAAAACTTATGCCTCGAACTACACAAATCTTGGTCTTGCTGATAGGTTCATCGAGAGCGGGTTTCTCTTGAACGGATATCCCTCATTATCTTTCGATACTCTCTCATTAAGTTCCAGCACTGTCATTTTTACATTTACTGGCTTATTTGGCCGGGATTCGCTCCTTACCGTAACTGTAACGCCTCCGCTTTTGACTTCTTCATCCCCGACAACAGCAATGTAAGGAACCCATTCCTTTGCTGCATCACGGATCTTCTTTCCAACTGTTTCCTCCCTGTCATCAACGTCCACCCTGCAGTTCAGCTCGCCTGCAACCTTTTGCGCATATTCCATATGTTTTTCAGTTACAGGTATAACTCTCACCTGCGTTGGTGACAGCCAGACAGGCAGCATCGGGACGATGCCTTTCTCGGAGTCCATGTTCGCCTTTTCAAGCAGGGCATAGATGCACCGCTCGATAGCGCCGCTGGGAGAACAGTGGAGGATGAAAGGTCTTTTTTCCGATCCGTCTGAATCTATGTACTTTATGCCGTATCTCTCTGCATTCTCAACATCTATCTGGACAGTTGAGAGGGCGCTGGCTTTACTCAATGCATCGATATAGTTGAATTCGAATTTAAGCACGAAATAAAAGAACCTCTGGTCCCAGAGTTCTATAAGCACCGGCTTGTTCACGGTCTTAACAAGCCCAACGATGAAATCCCTGTTCTCTTCATAAAAATCGCGGGTGAAGCGTATCGCAACTTCATAATCGTCAAGTGAAAGCCCGATCATTGACAGCACGTTGATACACATATTATACTGATCATTAAATTGTGCTACTGCCCCATCCATGTCTTTGCACAAAGTATGCATATCGGGCATTGTGAAAGCACGAAGCCGGCGCAGCCCTACAAGCTCGCCGCTTTGCTCTTTCCTGAAACTGTACCGTGTAAGTTCAACCATACGCAGAGGAAGGTTACGATACGAGATCGTCATGTCATGGTTCATAAGGAACTGCCCGAAGCATGCCGCAAAACGCAGGAAAAGCATCTTCTTGTCAGCCTCTATGGAGTACTGCCGCGCAGGGAAACGGTCAAGATATTTCTTGAGCGTGGGATGGTTCATGTCGTACATTAT
>JAQUNZ010000067.1 GCA_028717345.1 Candidatus Methanoperedens sp. | reverse complement strand
GAGGAATACCTTAAAATGAAAGGATGATTATGCGAAATATCCAGATAGAGGAACTGGGAGCAACTCCGATAACTGAACGGAAAGTAGAAGTTGTGGAAAGAAAAGGGTTGGGGCATCCTGACTATATCTGCGATTCAATAATGAACCAGGTATCTGTGGAGCTTTGCAGGGAATACATGGAGCGTTTCGGAGCCATCATGCATCACAATATTGATAAGGGTCTCCTGGTAGCTGGAGAAGTGAAAACAAAGTTCGGCGGGGGCGTGATACTTAAACCCATGCGTATCATCTTTGGGGACAGGGCTACTTTTGAGGTTGAGGGTGAGTTTATCGATGTTGAGAATATTGCAATAGATACTGCTAAAAAATGGTTGAATGATAACCTGAGATTTGTTGACGGTGATTCTGTGGATTACCAGGTCGAGATCGCCCACGGTTCAGCAGAACTCACAGACATATTCAAGCGCAAAGATACCGTGCTCGGGGCAAATGATACTTCTGCTGCTGTGGGATATGCTCCCATGACGCCCACGGAGAGCCTTGTGCTTGAGACTGAAAGATACCTGAATTCACCTGATTTTAAAAGACGATTTCCTGAATCCGGGGAGGATATTAAAGTCATGGGTCTGCGGGAAGGAAAAAAACTGAATTTGACAGTGGCAGACCCGCTTGTGGACAGGTTCATCGGTTCTGAAGCTGAATATTTCAGGAAAAAAAATGAACTGCTTGAGGAGATAAAGCTCTATGTAGTGGAACGAACTCAACTTGAGACTTCAGCGGTGCTTAACACGCTTGATCGTGAGGGTCGCGGTATGGGAGGAATATACCTTACTGTCACGGGCACATCGGGAGAGGATGCTGATTCTGGTCAGGTGGGACGCGGGAACCGTGTGAATGGCATCATCCCGCTGAATAGACCCGTGAGCAGCGAGGCTGCGGCAGGCAAGAACCCTGTGAGCCATGTGGGAAAGATATACAACGTGCTCAGCCACAGGATAGCCAGTGAGATTTATCTTAATGTACCTGACATCAGGGAGGTTTATGTATGGCTGATGAGCCAGATAGGCGAGCCAATAGACCTTCCGAAGATAGCGGCAGCGCAGGTCATCATGGAGCGAGGGGAAGTGGATTCTGTGAGAAAAGAGATAAATGAGGTAATAGACAGGGAACTTGCTAACATCCAGGAGTTCTGTATGGAACTGGCGTATGGGAAGATAGCGGTGTGTTAGACCAATCTCCCGCAATATTGACACTCGTTTCCTGTAAGCAAGAAGTATCTTTGTAATATTCATTATAAAAAGCTTTCGATATTATAACACAGAATAATTATATAATTTATACAGTTATTTAATATATGAACTGCAACGTCTAATCGACCTGACTCAACATTTATCTATATTAGAGTCTATGAAAGAAAACCCCCCATTCTTTGGAGGAACTTTATCCAATGGTAGAATCAGAAGCCCATAAGAAATACGAATTTAAACGAACTCTTGAGGCATTGCGCGATAAGCACGGCAGAGGCACAGAATTGATCTCGCTCTACATCCCGCATGACAAGCAGATACATGAAGTATCAAACCAGCTGCGTGAAGAGTTCGGTCAGGCTTCCAACATCAAATCAAGGGTGACAAGACAGAATGTAACAGGAGCCATTGAATCCCTGCTTTCCAGGCTGAAGCTTATTCCTAAGGCTCCAGTGAACGGCGTTGTGATCTTCTGCGGAGCTGTGGACATAGGCGCCAACAAAACCGATATGCAGACATTCATTATCGAGCCTCCTGAACCTCTTGTATCATATAAGTACCACTGCGATTCATCCTTCCTTCTCACGCCTCTTGAGGACATGCTGCACGAGAAAAGGACATATGGACTCTTAGTGCTTGACAGGCGTGAAGCAACAGTGGGACTGCTTCGCGGAAAACACATAGAAGAAATGTCACATCTAACATCAAACGTCCCTGGAAAACAACGAAAAGGAGGACAGAGCTCCCACAGGTTCCAGCAGCTTCGTCTCATAGCGATAAATGATTTTTATACAAAGATCGGGGTAGCAGCAAGCGAAGTATATCTCGCTGTTGACCAGAAGGACTTCATGGGTGTGTTCATTGGCGGACCATCTCCCACGAAAGAAGAGTTTGAAAGCGGCAGTTACCTGCATCACGAAATACAGAAAAAGATATTGGGGCTCTTTGATGTGGCGTACACGGACGAATCAGGATTGTACGAACTGTTCGACAAGCTTGGAGAAGCGCTGCTTGACCTTGATGTTGTCAAAGAGAAAAAGTATATGGAGCGCTTCATGAAAGAGCTTGTGAACGACACTGGTCTGGCTTCTTACGGTGAAGAACAGGTCAGGAAGAACCTTGAAATGGGCTCTGTGGATACGCTGCTGTTGTCAGATGAATTAAGAAAGGTCAGGCTCACCATAAAATGCGGCAACTGCGCCAATGAGGAAAAGAAGACCATTTTGAAGAAAGCTGGAGAGGAATATCAGCCAGGGAACTGTTCAAAATGCGGGTCAGGAATGAAAATTGTGGAGTCTGTGGATATAGTGGAAGAACTTTCAACTATCGCAGACCAGATGAGCACAAACATCGCTTTTATCTCAAATGATTTTGAAGAAGGAAACCAGCTTATGTCAGCCTTTGGCGGCATAGGCGCGATATTGAGGTTTAAGACAGGGATCTAATTAAAGGTCATGATCACTTTTCTATAGTATATTTGATCGTCAGGTCTATGGTGAGACCTCTGATGTTTTTTTCATGCTCGCTAAGTGCCTGCTTTATTTTCGTGTTCTCAAGAAGCTTTTCGACCTGTTCCTTTATTTGGGCAAAGCGAACATATTCCTGGACAGTCAGTTTTTCTTCATTAGAAGTTTCAAATATTATTGAACTCAATTTTCCTCCTGATGATGGGTCTTATGTCCTATCTCCACAGGCGCGCATTCGGCGCACTCGAACTGCAGCGTGGTATGCATGATATTGAACCTGTCGCTCACCTTTTTGCTGATCTCACTGATAAGCACTTCTGTCTGCTGGACATGTATCCTGTCAACAAGAATATGGGCGCTCATGGCATGGATATTGGAGCATATACTCCAGATATGGATATCATGCACTCCCTTTACCCCATCGAGCACCATGAGCTCCCTTGAAAGTGTATCTGCATCAATATGCTTTGGCGCGAATTCAAGCAGTATCCGCATTGAGCCGATGATAAGCCTGAACGCGCCGTAAAACAGCATAACAGCGATGAAAATGCTCAGGATTGGGTCTACAATGTTGTTCCCTGTAAGAAGAATAATTACTGCGCCTGCGATAACAGCCACAGATGCCAGGGCGTCACCGATCACATGAAGATAGGCGCTTTTAATATTCAGGTCAGAATGACCATGTAGTTTTAAAGCAGCCCAGGAATTGACGATAAGACCTATGGTGGCTATGACAAGCACCTCCGCCCCTTTTACCTCAGGCGGATCAAATATCCTTCCGTAAGCCTCGTAAAAAATGAAAAACCCAATCCCGATTATCGTTACTCCATTGATCAACGAGGCAAATATCTCGAACCTGTGATAGCCGAATGTCATACTGCTGTTCGATGGACGGGCTGATATCTTTATTGCACCATAGGAAAGCAAAAGCGCAACAACATCCATGAAAACATGGGCTGAATCCGAGAGCAGGGCAAGGCTGTTGGACAACACCCCTCCGATCAATTCCATAAAAAATATGATCGAAGTAAGGATTATTGCAAGCTTAAGGTTATTATTAAGATTTTCTTCCATATCAAGAATGTTCTAATGTGTCGAATTGTTTGGAAGTTTGCATACACCAAGCTTCCTGCATATTTCGCAATCAGCCTCACATGGTTCTATGTGTATAAGAATTGAAAGATTGGGGATCTTCTCCTTAATGTCCTTTTCCAGATGATCGCAGAAATCATGAGCCTCAATGACAGGCTGGTTTTTTGGCACCACAAGATGAAGGTCAACGAATCTCTCAGCCCCTGACATCCTTGAGCGCAGATTATGGAATTCTGCATAATCAGAATAGTGTTCAACAATGATGGATTTTATGAGTTCTTCTTCATTATCAGAAAGCTTTACATCCATGATCCCGGAAATAGACCTCTTTGTCAGGTCATACGATGCTTTCAGTATCATAAGCGCCACGATTATTGCAAGCACTGGATCAAATATCGGATTTCCTGTTAAACGAATAAGGACAAGACCGATAAAAACACCGATCGAAGTATATACATCTGTTGTGAGATGGTACGCGTCAGCTTCAAGCGCTATGGACTCGGCATGTTTTGCGACTTTCATGATCTTTCTTGAAACATAATAATTCACGATTGCTGAGATCCCCATTATGACAATGCCAGCGCCCATCAATTTTTCGTTCAATTCTACTTTACCCCCGAAAAATATCTTTATTACGGCTTCATAAAGGATGATGAACGCAGCTACGGTTATCAATAACGCTTCTATTGTGCCTGACAGGTTCTCGAATTTGCCGTGCCCGAACTTGTGGATATCATCAGCAGGTTTTCCGGCTTTGCGGACTGAATAATTGGCTATTACAGCAGCGAGAAGGTCGATCCCTGAATGAAGAGCTTCTGAGAGCACAGATATCGAGCCCAACATGAAGCCCACAGCCAGCTTCATTATAAGAAGGATAGTATTGGAATATATAGAGAGCCGTGCTACTTTTGTAATTTCTGCATGGGCTGCAAAATATTTGTTATTCTTGTCCGGCATTTATTCTATACTTTATCTGGATAATAGTATATAGGGATTGTTGAATTTTATTTGGTTCTTCCACCATTAAGCGGTTGAACTCATTGTTTCTTTCCGATTGAAGATTTCAAGTTCATTGAGATAATTTCCGATGCATGTTTGTGAAATTCATCATCTATATTGAAATATGCAACCAGCGCGCTTGCATCGAGGAAAATAGCATATTGTTTCATAGGTTATGTTCTTTATCGATAAATTCTTCTGTGCTGATTTTCGATATATTTCTTCCAGCATGAATACTGCCCTTTAATTCTTTAATGGACCTGATTGGTTTTCTAACTTTCCATCTAATGAGCACCCCCTCCTCCATCTTCTCACACGACACCAGCTCCATCCTGCAAAACTCTCCCACAAATCCCTCTCCATCCACCAGCGTCGGCGCAGTCCTTCCTCCGATAATGATATTCCCTATAAAAGTATATATTTCATCCACAAGCCCTGCCGAGATAAGCCCCCAGTTCAACGTAGCGCCGCCTTCCACCATTAGTCGATTTATTCCGCGGGCTTTCAATTCGACAACGAGCTTTTCAAGGTCAATGGTTTTTTCACCAGCCACGATGATCTCAGCCGCCTTTGAAAGCTCTTTAACTTTCTCCTTGGGTGCGCTTTTGGATACCGCGATGATCTTCCTGCCCGCGCCTTTTTTGAAAATATCAGCATCAAGAGGAGTACGTGCCAGGCTATCCACAACGATCCGCGCCGGGTTCTCATCCAACCCATGAACGCGCCGTTTTTCTCTTCGCGCTGCTGATTTTACAGTAAGGCTGGGATTGTCGGAAAGAACAGTGCCAATTCCAACCATTATCCCATCAGAAGTTGCGCGAAGCTCATCCACTCTGTCAAAATCAAGGCTTCCTGATATCCTGGTCTGCTTTCGCTCAATTGTAGCGATCTTTCCATCCGCGCTCATGGCTGCGTTTATGAAGACAAAAGGTCGAGATGAGCATTCATTCATGGATTTCTTTTTCCCCCAAAATACCTGCATTCAGCATAAGAGCACTGTTTATTCCTGTGGCTGTGCTCACATTTTAGCCTTGATACAGGTATATGCTCAAATTCAATCCCCAGCACCTCTCTGAAATACTGTGTTGCAGCTTCGATCGCAGCGAACGTACTGCGTTTGCAGCACCTGACTCCACTATTGGCTGCTATAGCTGCAAGAGCCCTTGATGTCATCATGTTGGCTGTGCGCCTTTCGTAGTCTGTAAGCGGGCTGGCTTTCAGGATAACGCTCATGGCAATGCCAGTAGCGATAGCTGCTGCATCCGAGCCGTAAAGACCGCAGTATCCACCCGGAACTGTTGCACCACGGCGGATAGCTTCTTTAATGTCTTCATCAGTTGCTTTTCCTGTGAGGTTCTTATAAGCAGTTACAAGCACTGCAGCGATCATGGCATGATGCTCCGGTCCGTGCATGGGCATGACAGGATGCTTCATTATGGTCATAGCCATCTCCATAGGATTTTTTGAAGTAGAAGACAGGCAGAACCCGGTAATTACCTTTATAGAATCACTCGCATGGCACTCGTTGCAAACATAATGCCCTGAAGGGCAGTGTATATTAGCTGATTCTTGTTTCCCGCAGTAAGTGCAGGTCACGGGGATGGCTGCGGTCAAGTATGACAGTTCTTCACCGCATATCATGCAGTTCTCAGTTCTTTTAGTGTCCATGTTCGGATATTGGGTATCCTGATATTTGAAGTTTCTTAACAGAATCAGAATTCTCCCAGGGTCATCTGGGATTTTTCACCAGAAAAGTTCGCCACTCTTAATCCTACTCTCCTGAGAGCTGTCGGATATTGGACAATAAAGTCTCTTGCGAGTTCGTTCGCCACCCTCTTTATAGTACCTGCATCTTTTGCAGGAGCGCCGAGCGTACGGCTTTTAGTGTGTGTCTTAAAATCAGTGGAAATCCCTATGAAAGTAACTGATCTGAAACTAAGTTTTCGTTCTTTCAGCTTCCCTGAAACCTCTCCAGAAAGCCTATCAATGGTATCAAGGATAACTTTCAGGTCTTTTGTATCCTCCTTCAATGTGGTTATCCTGCCTATCTGCTCTGTCCCCTCGCGTTCCTGGACAGGGGTGGTGTCTATTCCCTGCGAAGCCTGCTTCATCCACGCGCCTTTTGCCTGTCCGAACTCGCTGACCAGTTCTCCTATAGATAGTTTTGACATATCACCTATTGTGTTTATTCCCAATTCGTTCAATCTCTCAGCAGTCTTTTTCCCCACTCCAATGAGGTCTGTGACTTTAAGCGGTTCCAGGAACGTCCTGACCTCTTCAGGCTTAACAACAGTTAACCCATCAGGTTTCTGGAAATCAGAGGCAATCTTCGCCACGAGCTTATTCGGCGCAATCCCGGCAGAACACGTCAATCCCACGTTCTGCCTTATAGCATCTTTTATCTGCGCAGCAAGCTTTTTTGCCTCATCAAAATCAGCAACCTTGCCAGTGATATCGCAGAACGCCTCATCAATGCTCTCCTGCTCTACAATATCAGAAAATCCACGAAGTATTTCCATGATATCATCAGATATGCTGCGGTAAAGCTCCATATTGACCGGCAGGAATACGGCATCAGGATTCAGCTTTTTTGCGCGGCTGATGGGTATGCCGGCTTTTATCCCGAACTTGCGCGCTTCGTAATTGCTTGTGCTCACGGCGCCGCTATCCCCGCCGCGACCTGAATATACGCATATCACCACAGGTTTGCCTTTCAGCTCAGGGTGTTCTCTTTCCTCGCACTGGGCAAAGAAATAGTCCATGTCCACATGGAGGATTATCCTGTTATCTGGCATTTTTATAAATCATAATTTTTTACCGAACCCATATATCACCAGATAAGCAACCAGGAACATAACAACGAAATAAACAACGCTCAGACCAGGGGTAATCTTTTGTGTGTCTGGTAAAACACCAGTATCTGTTGAAATGTTTGTCCTGGATACTGTGGTTGTGGTCTCATCTACTGCAGGCACTGCACCCATGCCCCTTATATTGTGGGACTCAGAAACATGACATCCTTCACAATTAGATCCATTTCCATAATGTTCATCTCCAATATATCTCGCGCCATAATATGGCATTTCCTTATCTTTATGGCATGATGCACATTTTCTTGGAACAATATATGTTGAGGGGTGCGACAGAGGTTCTGCTCCTTCTGTGTGGCATGCCCAGCATGCTTTATCGATCGTGTCAGAAACAATGGTTGTATTGGATACTCCGGCATTCAATATCGAGTGTTTTCCAAGCCTTGTTGAAATGGCATTGATTTGTGTGATCCTCAGGTTATTTGATGTATCATGGCATCCCACACAATCCGCCCAATTATTATTTTCATCTAACAAGCTCGGAACATGCAGGTTTGAAGGTATTTTTCCAAGTGTGAACCTGTTACCAGGATACAGCCAGCTGACATTGTACCCGAATTGAGTCGTGTTGGCATAGATCTTTAATATCTGTGTTGAGAGGAGTTCTGAATCCTCAAGTATTATAAAGTCCTTCTTCCCCAGGAAAACACTTGTTACGTTTGTGGTGAAAATGGTCATATTGTCAGAATTTGAATTATAATTGAGGTCTGGCTCATAAGTGAAAACCGAGCCTGTACTGACTACATTATCTTCGACGGTTTTATTATCAATCATGAATTCAAGCCATGCCAGCCTGTCAGTACTGGATGCTTTGAATCTCAAAGAATATTTATCTGAGATCTGCCACGTTTGTCCGTCTTCCAGATATTTCTGATACCTGGGGGCTGAAATGAATTTATCCATAATACCAAGCTGTTCAAACACAAAATTCTCATCGTTAAAGTAAATCTTGCTCTTATTTTCTAATTTTTGATCGAGTAACACCTGGGTATAATAGATTATATCGTCGTCGTCATCATCTTTTTCTTCTCTGTCAATGACCTTATACCGTTCTTTTTCATTAGAATACCGGAACATGTGACATGCAAAGCAGGCGCTGTCCTTGCTTTCTTTTGCTGTGTGGATCTTTCGCGGTCTTGTTGCCTCGAATTGGATAAAGCTGTCTTTTGTGCCTGTAAAGATAGAATTTATGCTTATTGTAACTGCGGGCGTCTTGAATGTAGCATTATCTATCGTGATCTTTCTCTCATAAGTGTATGGATCATCCTTGTGAACCATTGCCTGATCTATGATAGCACCTTTATTCAGTATCTGGATAAGGGCATCTCCTCTTAAAGCTGAAATATCTAATAATTTCAATGAGTAACCTTCACCAAGATCAACGGTCTGCCCCTTGAAGAGTGTAATATTGTTATCTTCCCTGTTTACCTCGATAGTGCCTGCCCGATCCTTATTTATCAGAGTGGCATTTCCCCAGTCTTCACTGTTATCTTTATTGAGATGGCAATAAACGCAATTGAAAGAGTCTATTAGATTTTCCGTTGAAGCGTAATGCGAAACAAGCGCAAGTTTAGAATTTCTGTCATCTGTTACGATACTGTTTGAATGGCAATTTTCGCATTGCTCTGATGTAGTAATATTGTAGTTTGTAATGTTATTTGGATTACCATTCAGACTTGCATTCTTAAAGTGGGAATATATCATCGTCTCTTTATTTGATGATTGCGAGATCGAGTGGCAGTCATTGTTATTGCAGTTCTTCGGGGTATCGTAGTTAGCAGGATGGTCATTTTCAGGCTGTGCTGACTCGCTTAGATTACCATCTCCATGGCATCCCCAGCATTTTGAATTGTTCCGGGTTACAGAATTTGAATTATTGACGTTTAATGTTCGATGCACAGAATCGCTGCTGTTAGAGAGAGTAAAATCAACCGTGTATGGAGCCGATCCACCGGTATCATGGCAGGAGATGCAGTTTCGAATAAGAGGCAGACTGCCTGCGATAAGAGTGTTTTGCCTCGTTGTCCCGTTATAAGGTGTGGTTGCATTATGGCACCTATCGCAGCTTACTGATTTACTGATGTTGTGAAGAGGCCATGTTGCCGGTGTGCCGTGGGATAATTTATAAGTTGTCCAGTTATTGGTTGTCGGATCTTTATAAATACCATAATTGTTATCTGAACTTACCGCATAACCGGTTGCATTTCTACTTACGGTCTTATCGTGGCATGCCTCGCATTTTACTTTGTTCTCGTGCGTTGATGTGAAAGACCAGGTGTGATCCGCTTCGGGATGGCATACTTTGCAACCTGTTACTCCTGATGTTGTGTTCTGGACAAGGAAGTCATGCATTCCTCTGCTAAAGCTGGAATTCATATGACAACTTGTACAGGTAAAAGACAAATTAGTCTTATGAATACCTGCGAATTTGCGGTCGTTACTCCCGCCAGTCTGATGGCACTTCTCGCACAAATCGGTATTATTTGTTATTCTATCGTAAACTGAGTAATTCACATAAGAACTTGCGGTTGCGTTATAGAACGCTATTGGTAAACCACTTGGACCTGTATTGTTCGGGAATCTCCTATCGTGCAAATTGTGACATACCCTGCACTGGATACCCTGCCAGTCCGATTCAGAGATCGCTGTGCTGCTGCTGGCGCTTGCATTATAGTTGAATGGGGATTTACATTTGGCGCATAAATTCTTACTGTCATATGTTTCATTCCCATGTCTTGATCTTGCATGTGCACTCTCAAGCCAGCTTTCTGCTGCTTCATCGATCTTTAATGGTTCTCCATAATTCTTGTGACAGGCTAAAGTGCATGAGTAGTATGGAAACATTCCTTTACCTGTACCAAGATTGCTTGTGAGAGGTATCCCTGATATATTATATTCGTAGAAGTTATGCTCGATAGTGAGATTATGGTCATGCGCATAGAGCGATGTATTCTGATTAAAAGTCCCGGTTGTATTTGCAAAGTGACACGCCGTACAATCTGATGTACTGGTATGCCTTTCATAGAAGCCGCTGATATTCTGAACATGGCATCCTGAATCCCTGCATGTGTTACTTTCAGTCACAACATACGCATTATGTCCCAGGGTAATATTATCATAATCCGTATGACAAAGTGTGCAGTTTGGCGCCCCTACATTCCTTGTCCGGTTATGCATTGAGTTGTTCACTGCGGTAGCGTATGTAGAATGGCACAGGTTGCAATTATCGACTCCCGCTGGTTTTGTTATAGAATGAGCGTCCTGGGTATGGCAGCCTGTGCAATTTGTCGCTGAACCATGCCTTGAACCATGACATGAAATACATTGTGATGATTCAGTTATACTATTCGTGTTTGTCAGCGCAGGGTCGGGTTTGGAGATGTTATGGGCAGGTCCGTGACATACAATGCATGGAACCGATGAAATTAGACTGTAACTCGTACCATTGTGTGCAGTGAGCGGGGTTCCCGTGTCATAATTATATGAATATACAGAAATATTGACTCCCGTGACATTAGGATTAGTTCCTGGTGTTAAATTGGCAAGGGTGCTTATTGATACAATGTTAGAATTATTAATAGGATGGCACTCATAACAACTTGGTATTTTTGGAACACCCGCTCCACCACCAAGTGTTAAATTAGTCCTTATGTAAGTCCAGTTACCATGGCAGAAATCACAAGTTCTGTTCTTGTGTACGTCATTTGTAGAACCATAACTTCCAGTCTTATTTACTGAATATCCGGGGTGGCAAATATAGCATCCTTTATAAGGATCTAATACCGGAGGATTGCTATGATATACGTCGGAGTGGGATGTCCTTTGGTGTGCCGCTTCCATAAATGTAGTATCATTGCCGTAACCACCTGTATAGGGTGAATGAGGATAATTACCACCGCTAATATTATAGGAACTGGTAGGACTAACAATAGTCAGCTTATGACAAAAACTATTATGAGATCCACAGGTCGTTGTATTAGTATTCGTCCAACCCTCGAGGCTCATATTCGTACTACCCGTCACGGTTGAATTGGTTGTCAAATAGGCAGTAATCGTCCAATTGCCGTATAGGGTATCATTTCTATTAGTAAATATACCAAGGGTATTATACGAAACACTCGCCAAACCATTCTGTTGGGTCAGGTTATATTGAGTGGATTTTAGTGTACCGTTTGCATATATCTTAAAAGTAATGTTTTCCCCGGAAACCGGCAACCCATTATCTAAAAATAAAGCAAACGCAGTGAAATTTCCACTAAGATTAAAACTGTAATTTGCATTGATCAGCCAGGGATTATAAACCGAGTATCTACTGCTGGAGACCTTCAAATTCTGCGCCGCACTGGCTGCACTGTTCAATAGCAAAAATACAATTAATAATCCCAAGAACGAACGAATCAGGGTGTTTATTTTGGTTTTGAGATTCATATATACTCCAACTCGTTTTTATCATTATTATTATTATGCTAATTATGATTGGTTTGTATATAAATCTCTCGTTTCTCAATCCCCCGGCCTGTTAATCTCGCACCTCAGCCCGCTCTTTCCACACCTATTAATTATGCTATCGAGAACCTCCCCGTAATACTCAGCGCCTTTCCGAAATATTCCCTCATAGTCACAAAGTAATTCAGGTTTGAACTCCTGGATAAACTCCCTGACCCTTTCCCGCACCCCCTCTTTCAACCTGAGCCTGTCCACAAGCACATACTCAGGCTTCACCTCAGCAATAGCATCCACCAGCGCCTCAACTTCAGTGATATGGGGCATCACAGGACCAAGGAATACCCATGTCCTGATGCCGTTCTGCCTAAGCTCTGCAAGTGCGCGCAGCCTCTCCTTAACACTTGTTGCTCCGGGCTCCAATTTTTCCCTCACAGAATCATCAAGCGCAGTGAGCGTGATGCCCACTTCGACATTCTTGAACTCTTTCAGCAGGTCGATATCCCGTAGCACAAGTGAGGACTTTGTCTGTATGCACACAGGGAAATCGTGCATGAGCAATAACTCAAGACATCGCCTTGTGATCTCATATTTTTTTTCTGCAGGCTGGTATGGATCTGTCACCGTGCCAAGCCCCACAACGCCTTTTTTCTTCACCCGCAGTTCTTTTGACAGTATGCGCAGAAGGTTTATTTTTACCTCCACAAGCTCGCCCCATTTTCCTTTATCCCAGTGGATGACAGAGGGCGCATAACAGTAAACGCAGGCATGAGCACAGCCCCTGTACGGATTGAGGGCATAATCAAGACCTGGAAGCTGCGAGGGGGACAGGGCGGTTTTAACTTTTATTTCTTTTATCATATTATCAAATGCGTGTAAATATCAACCGGGATTTTATCCTTGTGTTCTGTACTTTCATTGTGTAAGTTTATAAAAGCATTCAGTAGAAAAAGAATATATGTAAACAGTGACAATCAATAATCATAGGGAGTAATTGAATGAAAGAATATGACTTGATTGTGATAGGCACCGGCTCAGGAATGAACTATGTTTCCTCAATCAAAGAGAGATTTCCTGGCTTTAAGATAGCAGTAATTGATAAAGATGAGCCGGGCGGGATATGCCTCACAAGAGGATGCATTCCTTCCAAACTTCTTCTCTATCCGGCAGAGCTTTTGCGGACGATTGAAACGGCGGTGAAGTTCGGAATTGATGTGCAAATAAGGAACATTGATTTCAAAACCATAATGAACAGAATGAATTCAATTATTTCGCAGGACATCGGCATGATACGGGAAGGGCTTTCCGGCAATCCTTACTTTGACTATTATAATGATATCGCGGAATTTGTTTCCCCCTATACAATGAAGGTCGGTAATGAGACGATCAAAGGAAAAATGATCTTCCTCTGCTCAGGTTCAAAGCCGCTTATACCTGATATAAAAGGGCTGGATGAGACAGGTTATCTGACAAGCGATACAGTATTGAAAATGACAGAGCTTCCAGAAAGCATAGCCATCATAGGAGGCGGTTACATTGCTGCTGAGTACGGGCATTTCTTTTCAGCCATGGGTTCCAGTGTGACCATCATTGGAAGAAATCCCATGTTCATTCCAGATGAGGAACCTGAGATCTCCGTGCTTGCAAAAAGAGTTATGTCAAAGACCATGAATATCCTGACCTCACTGGAAGTACTTGAAGTTTCAAGGGACAGGAGCGGAAAGAAAGTGATCACAGCAAAGGAAAGAGAAAGCGGCAAAGAAGTCGTTGTGGCAGCAGAGGAAATAATTGTCGCAACCGGAAGGGGACCGAATACCGATATTCTGCATCCTGAGAGGGGAGGCATAAAGACCGACAGCAATGGATGGATCGAAGTAAATGACTATCTTGAGACTTCACAAAAGGATATCTGGGCGTTCGGAGATGCAAACGGCAAATATCTTTTCAAGCATGTTGCAAACTACGAATCCCGGGTGGTTTTTTATAATGCGGTCTTGAAGAAAAATATCAAAGTGGATTACCACGCAGTACCGCACGCGGTATTTTCATACCCTGAAATAGCCAGTGTGGGATTGAAGGAAAAAGAAGCTATTGAAATGTATGGGGAAGAAAATGTTCTCATAGGTTTCAAAAAGTATGAAGACACTGCAAAAGGAGCGGCGATGGATGTAAAGGATTTTTTTGTGAAAGTGATACTTGAAAAAAGCACAGACAGGATACTTGGCGGACATATTATCGGTCCATATGCTTCAATACTCATTCAGGAAATAATTACTCTCATGTATGTTCCTGAGGAAAAGGCGGATCCAATAACCCAGGGAATGCATATACATCCTGCCTTAAGTGAGGTCGTGGAAAAAGCGTTATATTATCTTATACCGCCTGAGCATTACCATCATGTTCTGGGGCATATGGATTTAGATGTGTAAGTTTAGACCTGTGAATGCCTGCGAAATAATATCAGGATTCTACAAACTATCGGTAATTATAAGTCCTGCACGGTCATAAGATATAATGAGAGAGGAAGGGCGGCTGCCGGTGGCAATATTGCTGCTGAGGAAAGTCCCCTCA
>JAQUNZ010000066.1 GCA_028717345.1 Candidatus Methanoperedens sp. | reverse complement strand
TCCTGATCGCAAGAATGTTATCTATTCGCATTGAATTATTGCATCTCTTTGCGGCTCATTTTTATGAAATCGTTCCTCATATTTCAATTATTACAGACAGGTCACGATTTATAGGACACTACCGAATTATTATATAGTGCACCGTGGCAGGTTGGGGAGTGGGTTGGTGGTAAAAAGAGTTGACCTGCCACTTTACACTCTGGGCTAAAAAAAGAGCATGATATTTAAAGGTATCTAAATTATCGAGGGTAATATTATGAGAAATGACCCTGGAATGCGAGAGATGGGATTTGAACCCACGGACGCCTGCGCGATTGGATCTTAAGTCCAACTCCTTTGGCCGCTTGGATACTCTCGCATGGGGTGACGTTAAATATCCCTTGGATTACATTAATCTAACGTATATTTCGACATGGTTATGTACGAGCCAGGACAATTCCATGATTATGCCTCCCCCCTTTGCCACATTCTCCCGCAACGTATTCATCCCGCTTACCAACATATGCAGGAACAGGTGCGGTTACTGCGGCTTTCGCCGTGACATCGGTCATCCTGAGGCAAAACTGCTCACACCTGCAGAAGTTGCAAAGATCATTGACAGGGGAGTTCAGGTGGGCTGCTCAGAAGCGCTTTTCACATTTGGTGAGCATGCAGAGGAAGTGGATGGCTTTATGCCATTGCTTAAGGGGCTTGGATATAGTTCCATGATAGATTATCTTGCAGACATGTGCAGGCTCTCGATACGAAAAGGACTACTTCCGCACAGCAATCCAGGCATACTTGAAAAAAACGAGCTTGAAAAACTCAAAACCTGCAATGCCAGTATGGGGCTCATGCTTGAGACCACGGGCATAATCGAAGCGCATAAAGGATGCATGGGAAAGGCTCCGGCATTGCGCATTAAAACTATCAGGACAGCAGGAGCTCTTCGCATCCCGTTCACCACAGGCATCCTTGTGGGAATTGGAGAAACTCTCTCAGACCGGATACTCTCGATACGTACCATAAGGGACATCCACGAGGAATTCGGGCATATCCAGGAGGTAATTATCCAGAATTTTATCCCCAAGCCAGGAACCGGAATGTCATCATATCCACCCACTGGCATAAGAACAATGAAAGAGACCGTGTCAATGGCAAGGCAGCTCCTTCCGGAAGACGTGGCTGTCCAGGTTTCCCCGAACCTGATATCACCCGGAGAATTGCTAAACTGCGGCGCCAATGACCTTGGCGGGGTCTCACAAGAGACCATTGATCACATAAATCCAGAATCTGCATGGCCAACACTGGTTGAACTCCGTGCAATGGCAGGCGTACCATTGCGGGAGAGGCTGCCGGTATATCCGCAATATGTCAGAAAAAAATGGTACAGCGACGAGATTGCTCTTCTTTTAAGGTCTCTTTCAGATGCAGAAGGATTTCGTAAAACTTATTAATAAGTGTTGCATTAAGACTTCAAAATCCAGGTGGTACTATACAGAAATTAAAGAGCATCCAGGATGAAATTCTCGGGCGCGCCGATGTTGGGAAATGCACGATGGAAGACGCTCTGACCCTTTATAACAACCCGCAATATCTTTTTCCACTTGCCGATATGCTTCGCAAAAAGGCAGCCGGGGACGTTGTCACCTATGTGATCAACAGGAACATCAATTTTACGAACATGTGCGTGGGGACATGTAAGTTCTGTGCATTTCGCAAAGATGACGGGTTCATTTTATCAATCCCGGAAATTCTGGATAAGATCAGAGATGCGAAAAATATCAATGCCACCGAGGTATGCATCCAGGGAGGTCTTCTTCCAGACTGGGATATCAATAACTACTGCGGGATACTCGAAGCGATAAAGCAGGAATTCCCTGAATTGCATATCCATGCTTTTTCCCCCATGGAGGTATTCCATGCAGCGCATAACAGTAATATAAGCATTAAAGAAACACTTTCGCAGCTTAAAAGATCAGGTCTTGGCTCTATGCCCGGAACTGCAGCAGAGATACTTTCTGACAGGGTTAGAGAAGAGATATGTCCCGACAAACTCACGACGCATGAATGGATCGATGTTGTAAGGACCGCACACAGGACAGGGATACCTACGACATCAACCATGATGTATGGTCACATAGAGACCCTGGAAGAGAGGATAGATCACATGTTCATAATCCGCGAGATACAGAAAAAAACAGGCGGGTTTACTGAATTCGTCCCGCTTCCATTTATGCATTTAAATAACCGCCTTGGTGAAAATAGTAGAGTCTGCCATGAGCATGAAGACCTGAAAATGCACGCTCTTGCAAGAGTGATACTATATCCTTACATCAGGAACATTCAGGTGAGCTGGGTAAAACTTGGTCAGAAAATGGCGCAGTCAGCCCTGAATTTCGGGGCAAATGACCTTGGCGGGACTCTGATGGAAGAAAATATCTCAAAAAGCGCTGGTGCTTCAAACGGAGAGTACATGGCGCCAGAGGAGTTCAAGAGTTTGATTAAGGGAATTGGCAGAATTCCCAGACAGCGCGATACGCTTTATCAACTGGTCTGAAAAACCCGATCACAGGGGACACAGAGAAAAGCGGCACCGCTCTGTGCGTAACTTTTATAATAACATCTGTTATTTACACACTTAATGACTGAAGAAACAATACCTGAAAATCTTCCCCCGAAGGATGCGACTCTTGAAAAACTTGAGAAAATGCTTGAGAGCATGCCTGAAAATGCAAGACAACCCATTCGCGACCTGATCAACAAGCGAAAGGTTGAGCTGGGATTAATGAAATCGGGATTGCCTCAGGCTGGTTACAGATTGAGAAAAACAGAGAAAAAAGCCCCACCAAAAAAGCCTTCAAAGGAAACTGTTAAGTCCCTGAATAAAATTGCTAAGGGTGTGGGCAAGATCAGGGAGCATGATGATGAAGTTAGCCAGGATATTGACGTTAAAGATGAACCTCTCAAGAAAGAACGAAAAATAACCGAAGAGCCGGATTCATATAAGTATTAAATTTCCCAGTACTGCCTGAACGTCATCCAGAGTTCAGGCAGATTTTCCTGCAATAGCTCATTGGAAGCATAGCAAACATCAAGCATTTTTCTTTTCTCAAGCGCTCTGGCAAACGGCTTTCCCAGAAGGCGCCTTATCTTTGTTTCATCTTCTGACAATATCTCCATATCATTACTTTCAAGAGCTTTTATTATCGACTTGCCAGCTATCTCACCTGCCAGCATGGCATTATTAATACCTGCCCCGGTGACAGGATCTGCCATCCCTGCGCTGTCCCCGGCAAGCAAAACATTACCGCAGCAGAGTTTCTCACGAAGCCCCCCGATAGGAAGTGCCCCAGCGATGTATTCTATCCTGATACCATTAAGACGCTCTGACAGGGATGATTCACTGATAAATTTTTCAAGATACGCCCGTGGATAACCATGCGTCACCCCCACACCCACTTTTGCAGAATCTTTCCCTGTCGGGTATATCCAGACATATCCGCCTGGTGCGAATTCCTGGCTAAAGAATATCTCACAGGTCTGCGAAAGCGGTTTTATCCCTTTCAAATGATACTGTGCACAAACCGCGAATTTTTGCCTTTCAAATCCTAAAAGTGATGCCGTTTTTGAAAAAACACCATCTGCACCCACAATAATTTTTCCATGAGCCATTCCGTTGCGAAATTTTACACCCCCTGGTACAATTTCCTGAAGAGGCGAACCCCATCTGATACTGGCACCTTCTTCTATTGCCTTCCCGGCAAGCAACATATCAAACGAAGACCTATCTACCACAAACCCATTCAGTTCAAAATCGTGGAAAGACAGGTCTGGAAAATACGTGCGCATTTTCGTAATCCTTGACTGTACAACACTGTCATCAGGGATTTCCAAATTTATGTTATTGCTGATGTAACCTGCGCAGGGCGATTTGCAGGAAGTATTCTTTTCAAGCACAAGCACATAGAAGCCTGCCTGTGCTACTAATGCCGCTGTAACAGAACCGGCAGGTCCTGCACCTGTGACAATTACGTCATGTTCCATCAGCGATATACCCATTCAGTGGAGTAATATTTTGGAAGTAAACTTTCAGCCAGTTCTTTTTCATTATTGCTAAGAGTCCCGGTTTTCAATTTCACATGGAAGCGCTCTTCGAATTTTTCCTTCATCACATTCCTTACTTCTTCCATGTCGCGCTGCTCTCCAAGTTCCCTGTCAAGCCATGTCAGACCTTCCCTGACCGAGGCGATTTTTTTATCAAGGAACTTTTCCTTTGGGATGTTTGAGATCCTGAGCATCTCCTCTATGTCAAAATCAAGCAGTAATGTCCCGTTCTGGAGCAGTTTACCTTCCCGGCGCGTCTGGGCATTCCCGGATACCTTCTTGTTGTCCACTGTGACATCGTTGATAGGACGAAAAGCAGCATTAAGACCGTAATGAACAAGCGTGTCGATCAGGACGCCGCATACCTGTTTATATGATTCAATTATATCAAGCGGGAAAAGGTCATTGTCGATAGTCCCGACAACGCCGTAGTTTATCTGCCTGCACCTGTCATCCGAGAACGCTATCCCACCGCCGCTTATCCGTCGCGTGATGGTATAGTCTTTGCATTTTGGAAGATCTAACTCCACTTCTGCTTTCTGGAAAAAACCGAGTATGATAGATTTCTTTGGCGTCCAGAAAAAGAATGTGTTGCCCTCATCGCCCTTCAATATCGCCTCATCCATAGCCATCATGTCGCGTATATCGACAAGACCAAAATCAATGAACCGCCATTCTTTCATTTTATGCCTCCAGAGCTTTCATTATGGATTCAGTGAAATCAGAAGGTTCTGTCCCGGGGGACTGGATATTCTCTTTTGCATAAGTATCTTCGATATTTCTCAGCAGGTCCTCACGCTTCGCAGGTGTTCCTTTCAGGTTTTCAAGGATCTTGAAAACCGCTTCTTCAGGAAAAAGGAAGAAATCCCCTGAGATCGTTATGTCTTTTATCTTTCCGTTTTCAATAAAAACAAATGATCTGATAAGTCCGCCTCTTGATTTATGGATGCCTGGTTTTGTTTTCAATAGTTCCATAGCCGTTGCTCCTTTTGATTCTCAGGTTCAGAAGATGTTGTGATAATATAAAAAAATATAGGCGCAGAATTTTACATTCTTGCGCCTTCGTTCTGCCACGAAATATTATGCGAACCCAGTAAACCGGTTTTGAATCTCGGACAGAAATCAATACTGCAATTCTTTGAGTATTTTTTTCTGCACTCGGTCACAAGGCGCAGTGGCAGGATGTCGTTTTCCTCGTAATGGGCAAATGATGCGAAAATTCCTTTGCCAACGACACAACCTGATACGGGTCTAATCTTCATACGTTTCCTCCATCTGTAGATAGTATCGTACTACAGCAATTGAAACAATTAATCATTATGTTATATAACGGTTGCCTTTATCATCATTATGAGGATTTTATTAACATTCTCTCCAAAATCGAAGTGCATAGAACCTTAAATGCTATAAAGCCATTGCCTGTGCCACCGCGGGGGGAATTTCTTTAAGCCGGTTATGATCCTTTGTTCAAAGAACTTTATGTATATATATGGTATAATGAGCAATACGGCAATTGCAAGAAATATCGTCAGCAGTGGATGGAAAGGGTTTTCCGGATACCACTCAGGGTAAAGCCTCATCATAAGCTCATAGCCTGTCATAATAAAAGATTGTCTTTACAGCATATATATTTAATCCCTGCCCAGGTCTTCGCCGCCATGAAATATCTGCTGTACTGTATTATATATGTCTTCCATACCTGATCCGTATATGGATGAGACGGGCAGCAACTTCTGCCCTTTATCGAATGACATGAGGGCTGACAGGAACTCTATGTTAAGCTGGTTGCGAAGAGTTGGCATCTCTTCATGCATCGCGCTGTCAAGTTCCATGAAGTCCTGGCTCCATTTCATAATTTCTTCCCGTTCCTCATCTTTCAAGAGGTCGGATTTTGTAAGGATGCCCATGAAAGGGGCATTGAACCTTACCTGTACAGAGGCTGCCTGCAGCATCAATGTGATAATTCCCGAAGGGATCTTTGATATAACAGGGTCATAGAGGAAGCCGATTATGGATCTGTCAGCGCCGAAAGATTCAACAAGGACTTTTCCCGACTGCCTTAATGTAAAAAGTTCCATCTGACCCGGAGTGTCAAAAATAACGTATTCCGTTTCAAAGCTGTCTATTATTTCTGTCATTTCAGTAATATTCAGAGCCAGCATGTCAGCAGCGATGATCTGTGCCCCGTTTGGTCCCACATCGTAATCTTCCATTATTTCCTTGAGCTTTATCCAATCCCTGATATCCACATCAGGGACGTAGGGAGCGTTCTCTATTCCAGGGTCAAGGTTCACAGTTATCGCATCATATCCCTGTTTCTGCATCCATCCCAGGAATGCCCCTGTGAGTGAGGACTTGCCGCTTCCTGCTGAGCCGATAAAGTAAAGGTTAATCATATGTATCCGGCAAATAATATCGGTGCAAAGAGAAAAGAGTTGTGATGTTATCCAAAATTAAACTATATTCGGATTTCGTGATGCTCAAGCATACCCTGTTCGCCATACCATTTGCGTATCTTGGGGCGTTCCTTGCAAGCGGCGGCGTTCCTGAATTGCGAATATTGCTATGGGTCGGGCTTGCGTTCCTTGGCGCAAGGAGCGCGGCTATGGCATTGAACAATCTTATCGATAAAGATATTGACGCAAGAAATCCAAGGACAGCAGGTCGCGAACTGCCATCGGGGAAGATCTCTTTGAAAGAGGTCCGGGCGATCATTATTGTATCATACTTCCTGCTGTTCTTTTCCTCATATCAATTGAACTGGCTCTGCTTCCTGCTTGCACCCATAATTCCAGTTACATCGCTTGTTTACCCCTATCTCAAGCGATTCAGTCCGGTCTCGCATTTCGTGCTGGGGCTGAACCTTGGTTATGCTCCTGTCGGAGGCTGGCTTGCGGTTAAGGGAATGATCAATTATCCCTTCGAAGCGCAGGAATTCGCAATGCTGCTGCTGCTTTTTGCAGTTACTTTGTGGGTAGGCGGATTTGATATCATTTATTCACTGCTTGATCTTGATTTTGATAAGAAAGAGGGGCTTTTTTCTGTGCCGACATTTTTCGGGGTGAAGAATGCGCTGTTATTCTCGTTCGCATCACATATCCTTATGCTGGCGATGCTTATCGGTTTGATGTTCGTGCTGAATCTTGGGATCGTTTTTAAGGCAGGGCTTGTGGTTATCGCGGCGCTCATATGGTATGAACATACGCTTGTTAAGGCTGATAATTTTACGAGCATTCCTGTGGCGTTCTTTAATGTGAATGTTGCGGTGAGTTTGAGCATGCTGGTTTTTACGGTGGCTGATGTGATGCTGGCGATACCTTAAATTAACTTTATGATAATCCATAATATCGTTAAATTAACTTTATCCCGGTATTTTCCTCAAGGAAATCCACAACAGCCCGAAGCGCTACCCTGCTTGCGTTCTCAACCGGATAGCTGTAAGCTCCTGTGCTGATGGATGGAAATGATATGGTCTTAATTCCCATCTTCAGGGCAAGCGCAAGCAATTCGGGCTCTCCATTATTTCCTCCGCTCCAGACAGGACCAACCGTATGGATCACATATTTCGCCTTCAATCGCCCTCCTCTTGTCGCTACTGCATCCCCTGTGGGAAGCCCGTCAGGCAGTGAGCGCCTGATAAGCCTGCATTCTTCCAGTATCTGCGCACCCCCTTTCCTGTGTATCGCACCGTCCACACCGCCCCCGCCCATGAGGCTGCTGTTAGCTGCATTAACAATTTCTTATGAAAACATATATGTCATATACAACATTATAATGGCTAATCCAGCTGGACTGGTCGAAATATACAATGGTGATAATTGTGTGGATTAAATCAAAGGGAATTATTTATACAGTATTGATTCTGGTTTTCATTGCATCAATTGCCTCAGGAGCTTATGAGGGGCCTGAAAAATGTAAAACCTGCCATGCGGAAAAATATGCGCAGTGGAAGAATTCGCTGCATTCAAAATCCATCGTTGATGCAAAAAATGCGATCGCAGGAGGATACCCTGTCCCTGACGGAGTCAACAAAGACGACCTGAAATACACATGGGCTGGCAAATGGAAGGTCAGATGGGTTAACAACAGCGGATATGTGATAACAGGCAATGCAGTACAATACAACGCAGTAGAAAAGAAATTTGTTGCATACGAAGCAGGACAGACAGTGGGATATAACTGCGGACCTTGTCATACCACTGGCTATGATGCCAATGGAACGATGTTCACAGGCACTAACGCTTATAAGAGCGGAACATGGAAACTGCCCGGAGTCACATGCGAGCGATGCCATGGTGAAGGAAGCGAACATGTGAAAGCTCCGTCCAAAACTACAATAAAAGTTGACCGGACTGCAGAAGCCTGCGCTGATTGCCATGGAAGGACCGATGCTTCTATTGGAGTCACAACAACATCTTTTGATCCAAAGAGAAGACATCGAGTGCAATATAATGATTTCAGTCACAGTACTAAATACAAGAACGGAATTAGCTGCATGAACTGCCATAATCCCCATGAGACGACTGATCCGTCTTATGCAGATCTTGGAACTAAATATGATAAAGAAGCGCTCGCGATCATGAAACCAGCAGTTATCTCATATTATAAAGGAACGGATAACAATGCGATGACCTCTGATTATTTGAAGCCGTCAGCGCTGGTATGTGAAATGTGTCATTTAGCTGTCAGCAAACTTTACCCGGATGCTAAGAAAGTAAATCTGAAGCATGGAAACGCAGTGTGTCTTGACTGCCATATGGCAAAGAGCAGGAAGAGCGCAACAGCATGGGATGAAAGGAGCCATACTTTCATGGTCGATGATAAGTTCAACTATTCCCTGGCAAAGCCATACTCGAACTATCCTGACCTTACATGCAAGCCATGCCATGCTGATATGGATTTTAGCAAGGTCACCCTGAGCAGCGCGCTCCATTCGCCTACAAATAAAGCAGAAACAACAACCGCGCCCGCCGCACCAACAAAGACACCCGGGTTCGAATTGTTTTTCGCGATATCTGCTATACTGGTGGCAGTGCTGGCAAGAAGAAGGTAAAAATTGAGCCTGTACCATTTCATATAAAGTTGGGAGAAACGACCTGATAAGGGCAATATGTTTGGTACAGGCTCACCTGAAAGAACATGCTGGGCATCTTAACAGCGCATCTCTTTCATCTTGATTCAGACCATTCTGAAAATGTTCATGCAAAAGGAACCATAATCGAAGCCATATTCGGCGTTGTATATGTTGAAGCCGGGCTAGATCAGGTAATTTCATCAATTGATGCAATAAGATAAATTATTGAAAGACAGGACATTGGACTTTTTACATGATCATTACGTTCTAATCCTTTATTAGAGACCTAAAGCCTACTTATTAAGTGTGCATTTCCCGCATAGACCCCTCCCCTTCTCACACCTCATAATCCCTATAAGCCTCTTTCATCTGCTTTGAGACTTTCATGGTCATCCTCATCAAATTCGGTATTTCTCTCAAAGGATATTTCATAATAAATGAAATACTCTTTCCCGGAGATTTTGCCTCAAAATACAAATCATTGAGATTCTTAAAAAATTCCTTTAAAGGGAGTTTTGTGGGAAGCTCGGTATGAATAAAATCAAAGAGATCATAATCAGTAGTAATGAGTTTGTCTTTAACTTCTTCATAAAAATCAGTCCCTGGTAAAGGAGTAAGAACAGAAAAGCTTGGAAAACTGAGTTCCAATCCCCTGCAATATTCTTTAAATTCTTTAAAATCTTCTTCGCTAAAATCCGGTCTTACGATGAAAGAAGCATATATCTCAATGCCATTTGAGTGCAATATTTTAACTGCCTCTTTATTATTTTCGACAGTCGAACCTTTATTTATATATTTGAGGTCTTCATCCCTGAAAAATTCAAGCCCCACAAAAACCCTTTCAAGCCCGATGTCTTTCCATAATTTTATAAGCTCCGGGTTCTTGACGATCGTATCGCTCCTTCCATAAAGAAAATAACTCTTTTTGATCCCTGCTTCCCTTATCAGTTCAGCAAGTATCTTCATCCTGTTGGCATCGACCAGGGATTCATCATCTGCAAAAAAGACATATTTTTCCTTAATCAGGGAAAGCTCCCTGACAATGTTTTCCGGCTTTCTTTTCAGGTACTTCCCGCCTGTGAGCTTCCACAGCGCACAGAAATTACACCTGTTTGGACATCCCTTTGATGTGCGAATCGATGCAAGCGGCTTCATCCATTCACTGAAATAATGTTTCCTGTATTTTTCCGTAAGTTCCCTTGCCGGGAAAGGAAAGATATCCAGGTCAGTCACCGGTTCAGGCGGATTCATTACCCGCTCTCCATCTTTCAGATAAGATATTCCGGCAATTCCATCAAACGGTCTCTTAGATACAAGCCTTGAAATGATTTCCTTGAATACAAAAACTCCCTCTCCCATTACTACAACGTCAATATCGGGAGTATAGAAATCGACAGGGACAACCGTTGCATGATGACCGCCAACAACGGTGAAGATACGAGGATCAGTGGTTTTGATCTTATTAAAAAGCTTTTTAACCGTATTCACATGAACAGTATATGCAGTGATCCCGACAACATCCGGTTTGAATTTTTGCATTTCCGAATCAAGGTCTTTGTCGATCCGCATATCAAGTATTCTTATATCATGCTCACTTTTTACACCTGAAGCCAGATATTCAAGAGCAAGCGGTTCATAAATAAAAACATCCTCCCCGCCAATTGTTTTCTGGGCTTTTGCCGGCTGTATCAATAATATTTTCATTTTGTCCTCCAGTTCATGTTCGATATACCTTTCCTTCATCACCGTCAACAGTGAGCTGTTTGTCCCCAAGCGCGCTTGGCTCTTCGCCGCCGTGCCAGGACTTCCTGGGACGCATTTTAACAAGGTGTGCAGCCTCGGATATATCATCAATAATAAGAGCCACTCCCTTCTCTGTCCCCATCTTTTTCAGGTGATCGCTTATCCCCTCGCGCATGTATGTCGGGTGTATCGCTTCAAGTGCTGCAATATCGTCCTGGGCTGTCAGGCGGTGGCAAATGATCATATCGCTCTGTGACATCACATCAGAATGAAGAGCAGATGGTCTCTGGGTTGCAAAAACCACAGAAAGACCGGGCTGTCGCCCCTGCCGCAGCCATTCATTGACCAGAACGCTGGTGGCAGGTGTTTCACCTTCCCGCGGCAGGAAAGTGTGAGCTTCATCGATGAACATCCAGACCATCGGCATCCCTTTTTCTGCAGAAATATCTCCCATCTCTTTTCTTTCATATGCCCGCCTGGCTTTTATGCGTTCCTCATATATTTTTTTACCCAATATCTTGACTGTCATTGCTCTTATGTTATGGTTTTCAAGCGAACTCAGGTCAAGTATGACAACTCTGCCTCCCTTGAGCATGTCTGCAATACTGAAATCAGTTTCATCAAATATGCCCCATGACCGGGCAGCACGGAAGTAATTCTGTGCTGCATTCAGGATCGTAATGTCTGCATCTTCGGTTGCTGCGCCTAAAATGTCGGAAATGGAATAGTCATATTTTTTTTCCTTCAATTCGTCGATGGTCTTGATAAGAAGAACACCCAGCGGACTTACGGGAACAACACTGAATAAAGAGCACCAGTCATAACCTGAAAGTCCTGAGGCTGAAATTGAAAACGGCTTGACGCTTATATGCTGGTCATCATACTGTTTTACGCTTCCTGCCGGAACCAATACATCCACATCAAACCCCTGTGACGAAAGTCCCCATCTTGCCAGGAGTCCGGATTCCTTTTCATTTCCATGTCGCATAGTCCAGAATACGCCCATGGTATCGATAACAAGGGACGCGATATTCATTTTTACTTCGGGAGAAAGCAAGGAGAGTTCTTCGATAAAAGTCCCCATTGTATACGATTTTCCGTACCCGCGCTTGCCGCAGATTAAAATTGCATGAGGTCTCAGGGCATCGATACAGACATCAGCCCCAAGGGATTTATCAAGCGCCAGGTACCGTCCGATGTTGAGAATACCTGTATGTTCGTCCGTATCCCTTCTTCCGAGCACATATTTTTTCAGTGTAATACCTGATCTTTTTAGATCCTGTGCTGTGATGTCCTCCATGAAAGTAAGACAGTAAAGCTTAACTTAATTTTATTCATGTACATGTCATCGCTTTCTCCAGACCTTCCATCGCAATCTTATTCAGCTTACGCGCTCTTTCCTGTGTCCTCCCCTCCGAGAACACCCTCACTTTTGGTTCTGTCCCGCTGGCTCTCACAAGGAACCAGCCGTCCTCATAGTCCACGCGCACTCCATCCATATCTGTAAAGTGTTCATAATCCTGCGGGATTTCCCTCTTCAGCCTGTCCAGTATCGCCTGCGGCTTAATGCCTTCAGGAAGTGTCTTTGCATCTTTTATCTGATAGTATTTCGGATATGACGCCACAAGTTCTGAAAAGCTCATATCTACCTTAGCCAGTATCCCTGCCATCACTCCAGCCAGCATCGGACCCTCGCGGCTCCACTCAAGAAGCACAGAACCGTGCTCTTCAAGTCCTACCTGGGCGCCGCACATGAGTTTTGCCTGTGCAAGATAAGGCTCACCCACAGGCGTATATATGACACTGGCGCCGAGTGACTCTGCAACGTCTTTTATGAGATTTGAGAATGCAATTGTCACTGCTATTAACTTTTTTTTGTCGCTGCTTTGTCGAAGCACATGATCTGCTATAATAGCTGCGCTCACATCTCCCTGGACGAATTTCCCATTTTCATCGATGAAAGCAGTCCTGTCGCCATCGCCATCGTGCGCCACGCCCATGTCAGCTTTTTCCGATTTAACAAGTTTTTTTAGCTTTTCAAGATTCGCATCAGTTGGCTCTGGATTTCGTTCCCTGAACATGCCATCGTATTTGCAGTTGAACCTCACCACTTCATGCCCAAGCCGTTCAAGTGTCTCCGGGGTCACTGTGGACGCAGAGCCACCGCCGCCATCCACAACGATTTTCATCGGATTTGTGGGAAAGAGCTTCTGGACATACTGGATTATGTGGGCGCGGTACCTGTCAGCCGCCTTGCTGTCTGCGATCTTTTTTCCTTTTTTTGCAGCAGCATTTATATCTCCAAAATAAATATTCTCAATTGCAAGGTCATCTTCAGGAGAGAATCCTCTCCCGCTTTTGCTCAAACATTTTATGCCATTGTATTCCGGGGGGTTATGCGATGCTGTTATCATCACGCCGGCGTCAGCCTGTCGCGCTATTTCCAGCGACAGGGCGTTCGGAGTGATTATGCCCAGGGTAAGTGCATTGCACCCGTGTTCTGTTATCCCATCGATGAGTACCTCTTCAAGCATGTCAGAAGAGATGCGGGGGTCTTTTCCAATGGCAATGGTCTTTCCCTCTCCGAGATAAAGCGCCAGCGACGCTCCGACGCGGCTTACCTTGTCTGCATCAAAACCCTCATTCACTACCCCGCGGAAGCCGAATGTACCAAAGAGTTTTTTCATTCTGCGCATTTTTTTATAATCATCAAATTTCTTTGTGAACTTTTCGCAAGGCATGTGAACATATAATGCTTTAATTGTATTAAAATTAACTTAATATCCAGAGTCATTCAAAAGAACGCAAACTTAATATAAGTGCAAAGACTTATAAATCTAATTAATAAGTACATGAACTTATAATGATATCCTATGCTCAATAAAAAAATATATGCAGTACTGACCGGTGACCTGGTTGGCTATTCTAAATATAAACCAAAAGACCGCAAAGAAGTCCTGTTACATCTCAAAGATTCTTTCAAGAAGCTCCCCCTTGATATTACAGCCTCAAAGTTCTGGGTATTCAGGGGGGACAGTTTTCAGGGGATATTATCCAGACCTGAAGAGGCTCTAAAAGCTGCTTTGATTATTCGTTCCTCTCTTGTGTCCAGGTACAAAGGAAAAAGGTCACGTTTAGATGCCAGGATAGCCATAGGTATAGGAACTGTCGATTATCTCCCCCGCAGGGTTGGGGAAGGTGATGGTGAAGCTTTCAGGAACTCAGGAATGGAACTTGAAGGCATGAAAAAAAGTGAGAAGAACTTAATAGTAAAGACGCCGTGGAAAGAACGCAACGACGAGCTTAGTACTGAATGTGCGCTGCTTGATGCCATAATAGAGCGATGGACAAGAGAACAGGCTGAGGCGATAATGTACCAGATAATGGGTTTGACCCAGGAAGAGATAGCCGGGATACTTAAAATCAGCCAGCCAGCAGTGTTCCACCGTTTGAGAACATGTGGTTCACGCGCTGTTCAGGAATTTTTAAAGCGTTATAAAGAGACAATAAAATATAATGTTGGAGACTTATAAATATTAAAAATAGATCCGGATGATTATAATGTTCACTCAAATAGAGATATCATTGCTCGCTCGCCTGTTGATAGCTCACCTGCTTACTGATTTCGTATTCCAGAGTGATTCCTGGGTGGAGCTGAGGAGGAAGAATGGCTGGTATTCAAAACACCTCTATTTGCACGGTATCGTCGCTGGACTTCTTGCATATTTGTTATCGGGATTATGGAGTATGCTCTGGCTTCCTGTGGCGGTCGCTGCCACGCATATTCTAATTGATGGAATAAAAGCAAGATATGATAATGATCTTAAGAGCTTCTTTGCAGACCAGCTC
>JAQUNZ010000065.1 GCA_028717345.1 Candidatus Methanoperedens sp. | reverse complement strand
TTTTTATATTCATGATAAAGAGTGAATGATTTTGCTCTCATTCTCTCACATTCCTTTTAACCTTTTCGGCAGACTGGAGTTATTTTATTCCCAGAACGTCCTTCATTTCATAAATTCCAGGCTTTGCCTGGCAAACCCATTCTGCAGCCCTTACTGCACCTTTTGCGAATGCCTGCCTGCTGTGTGCCTGATGCTTTATTTCAATGCGCTCCCCGTCTCCTGCGAACAGGACAGTATGATCTCCAACAATATCGCCGCCGCGAACTGCATGTATCCCTATCTCTTTTTTGCGCGGTGAAATGCCGTGCCGCCCATATACGAAATCCCGCCCACCAAGTTTGTTTGATATGGTCTCTGCGGCTTTTAATGCTGTTCCGCTGGGTGAGTCTTTTTTCTGGTTGTGGTGCGCCTCTATTATCTCGATATCGTAATCACCAAGACGGGCAGCAGCTTCGGAAAGAAGACCATAGAACACATTCACCCCGATCGAGAAATTCGGGGATATCACTGCGCAAATGCCATTTGATTTGATCGCTGTCTCCATTTTCAAGCGCTGATCTTGCGTAAAACCCGTCGTCCCCACAACAAGATTTACTTTTTTGTTGGCAGCGGCAAGCACGTTCCTGACTGCCGGTTCAGCGATAGTAAAATCTATGAGGACATCAGGTTTTGATTTATCAAGAACCTTATCGATGTTATTTGCATCCTCCACAGGGAGATTTAATGCGCCTGCCCTCATCACGTCGCCTATGTCCTTCCCGATATTGCTAACATCTATGGCTGAAACAAGTTTCATCTCTTTTGACTTCAGGACGTTTTCAATTATAAGCCCGCCCATTCTCCCGCAGGCTCCAGTAACTGCTATTTTTATCATAATAAACTCACTTTATCAAATGAAGGTCGTTTAACGCTATTTTGAGTTTGTTCTCATTGTCCGGGCTTATGGATGCTAGAGGAAGCCGCAGATTTCCGGCAGGAAGCCCTATCATTTCAACTGCTTTTTTTACAGGGATCGGATTTGTTTCAAGGAACATAGCTCTTATAAGTGGGGCAAGAGCCAGATGAAGCTCTCTTGCTTTTTCCTGTTCTCCATTTTGAAAAGCCTCGACCATTGAGACCACCAGTTTCGGGGCGACATTCGCAACAACAGATATGACACCTGTTCCACCTATAGACAGGATGGGAAGCGTCATGCCGTCATCTCCTGAGAGCACTGCAAAATCCTCACCCTTTGTGAGTTCGAGTATCCTTGTTATCTGGTCAAGGCTGCCACTTGCTTCTTTTATTCCCACGATATTACTAATTTTTGCAAGGCTGGCAGTGAGTTCTGGTTTCAGGTTAATCCCTGTTCGTGAAGGGACGTTATAAATGATAATCGGTATATCCACACCCTCAGCGATAGTCATGAAATGTTTAAGCATCCCGCTATCATTGGGCTTGTTGTAATATGGTGTTATAAGAAGTGCAGCGTCTGCGCCTGCATCCTTTGCGAACTTTGTCAGCTCCAGCGCCTCTGTTGTATTGTTGGAGCCTGTACCCGCCACAACAGGGACTGAAGAGAATTCTACAGCATATTCAATGACCTTTTCATGTTCCTTGATGGAAAGGGTTGCAGCCTCCCCTGTGGTTCCACAAGGAACAACACCGGATACACCTCCATCGACCAGGAATTCGATATTCTGCCGTATGCCTTCCTTATCTACCCTGTTATCTTTTGTGAACGGAGTAATAAGAGCAGGCAGAACACCTTCTATCATGATCCCTTCTACTTCTTTCTGATAGCTTTTACTCTCAACGAGCGTACGATATATCCCGCAACGCGGTTCCTTATACCTTTGCTCTCGACATTAGTGAATCTGGTAACGTACTCCTTGTTCTGTCCGAAATCGGTGGTAAAAACATCATCATGTTCTTCAAGTAACTGTTTTGCCAATGATTTTATGTAATTGGGTCTAATATTTCCCATATGAGTTCTCCATTTTTCACCGCATACAACTCCATCATTCATATAGGTTTTGGGGAAACACCGGGTATAGTCCCAATAAGATTTTGCGCCCATTTGAGTTTTTTCTTCTTGATATCCGTCACTTTTTCATCCCTGAAATTAAAACCTGCAAGTGTGATGCTTCGCGCACCGAACGAATGCGCAAGGAAAACGCACCTGTCCCCGTCACTTAATCCGCCGAAATTATAGACGTTGTCCAATGGTGCTGCCTGTGTTGTTCCAATGACATCCTTCATGTCCCTTACTGCCCCAAGCCTTTTCATATTATCACCATGGGCATGTACAACCATGAGCGCGCCTTTTCTGTTAGCTTCTATCTCATCCGGAATATACCCATCAAGGTCAGTCACGACAATATCAGGGACAATGCCTTTTTCAAGAAGGGCGCTTGTTGCTCCATCTGCGGCTATTATTATGTATCTGTCTGTGTTGATCTTATCAAGGTCATTCGAAAGCGTGAGCGCATTACCGCATACAAGAACGTCTTTTCCTTCGAGCTTTTTCTTCAGGATGGATAGATCGCTGGTTTTTCCAGCAAGCAGGCGGGATAATTGCATTGCAGCCTCCTCATCTTTTTCCCGGCTCCAGCCGAAATCCAGGAGAATTTCTTTGTATAAGGGTTCCCAGTCTTTGAATTCCATCGATAAGAGTGTTGTTTATGAATATATATAGTTTTATTTCTTTCTTTTGGGATCGGTTGATTTAACTTCAGAATACATGAAATAAGAAGTGCGGATGAGTTTTATAAAGTCTGGGCATGAAACTGATCTACACTGAGGAAGCTTTATCTGTCAATAAGCCATACATTGTGCACATAGTAACTCAAGAGTTTTATGATCACAATAAAAGATTCTATGATATTGATCCATCTGGTAAAGCTGGCTGTTCTTGAAGAGTCTTGCAGACATTTTGGCAATGTCCTTATCCCGGAAAAAGTGTATGAAGAAGCTGTACTTGCAGGTACGGAAAAAGGATATCCTGATGCATTGATCATTGAACAGGAAATTAAAGGAAATCTCATAAAAATAAAAAAAGTCTTAGACAAAAAGAAAGTAGATAATCTCAGGCTTTTTGGGCTCCATCAGGGTGAAGCTGAAGCAGTGGCATTATATTTTCAGGAAAACGCTCAGTTCCTTGCGACTGATGATGATACATGCCGGAGGAACAGAATCATGCTTGGCATAAATATTGTTGGTTCCCCTGCTATTATTATTATGCTTTTCCGAAAGGGGCGGATATCCAGGGAAAAAGCCATAGACTGTGTTTCCGTTCTCGAAACTATTGGATGGTTTGATGAAAATGTAATGCATGAAATGAATCGACAGATCGAAATGAGGTGATCAATGTGACTGAACTTGTGTCTCTCGGTATCAGGCTTGATAAAAAGATGGTCAGGGAATTGAACAGCATAGCTGATAAAGAACACGTTGACAGGACAACGGTAATAAGAAGATTAATAGCCGGGGCGATCGAGAATTATAAGAAGGGTACTGTTCTTCAAAAATATGAGCAGGGTAAGATCAGCATCTCGAAAGCGGCAGAAGATACTGGATTGACAGTTGGGGAGATTGAAGAATATATGGTGAGGGAAGGCTACAGATCAAAGTATTCACTTGCGGATTTGAAGAGAGAACTTGAGCTTCTGGATGGCTGATGAAATCTGGGCGTGAAACCCAACTGAGCAAAATAGTCAATGCAGAGAATGCAAAGCTCTACTCACGATCACCGTTTAGCAGCAACAGTTTTTATGAACGTTTCAAACGTATTCTTCCCTTCTTCCGTGATCTCAATGTGAGAAGAACGTCCTTTGCCTTTCTTTACAGCCCATCCCTTTTCTTCAAGTTTCTCAAAATACTGTCTCCTGGCTTTAGCATACCCTTTTTTCGTTACTTCCTTATGTTTTCCACGCTTCCCGGTCGCATCTTTCAGGAGCCCCTTATCTTCGAGCTTGAAAATGAACTCTTTCTGCGATAGCATCCCATTTTTTTCAGATAGCATTGCCAGCGCGGCTACAAGGTCGTCTGCCGGAGGCTCAATTGTGTATGAAGGTATCTTGAGTATCTTTTTGACGCCGCTTGTGATGCCTGTGATCTTCCCTCCCCTGATGTCAGGATGGTTGATGTTGTACTTCTCAGCCCGGGCATAATAAGGAACTGCGTCGTACATGAGCGCGGCGAGAGTCCCTGCGATGGCTGAGAGTTTGCTGCCTGAGGAGAGGTTGATATAAACAAAGTTGCCCTGCGCTTTTTCTTTCCGTACAAGTTCGCAGAAAAGGGACATTTGCTTTCTGAAATCCCAGAGCGGGCAGTTCAGTACCGTAAGCTCTTTTTCAAGATGTCTTATCCTGCGGGTAAGCTCCTTGAGATAAAGGGTTCCGGTCTCGCTTTCCTTCAGGTCGGTTATGAGATATACCCTGTCTGCTCCGATTTCCCGCAACGGTATTTCGATGCGGTCTATCTCAAAGCCCATGGGTACTATGTGCACTTTCTTCTGTCCTGTGAGTTCCATTATAGTAACATTGTTCGCGTTACTAATGAAATTAACGGCGGAAAGATGAAATAGAAGGAAGGTGTTTTTTGAGTATTTGCCAGGGGAAAGGACACTTTCGCCCTGCTCTCCTTAGATATATAAGGAATAAAGTATTATTGACTGTAAAAGAACCGCTTATCAAAGTGGATGAAAGCAGATTTACTGCATCAAAAACGGGTGGATGGTAATGATAAACTTGAATATGGATATCGGAACATTTGGTGGAAAGACTGACGATAGGGGCGGGGTATTTGGTATGAAATTAATTATGAGGGTGAGCTAACTGCTGTCTAATAGTATAACTAATTCGCAGATTAAAATAAAACCGCGATATGTAAGAGTTGAAAATGGAATTAGACCATTCCAAAAAGAAACTATCGATGCAATTAAAAATCCCAATTCAAGAATTGTTATTGTTGAGGCTCCTGTTGGTTCAGGAAAAAGCTATATTATCAGAAATGTGATGCAAGACCCTGATTTTTTTAAAAGAAAACCAATAATTCTTATGTATCCTACCAAGATATTGATGGATGCTCAGATAAGTGCCTTGAGCAAAGAGCTTCCTAATATTTCTATATGGCCTGAAAGTATGCCATCTGCAAACGCAACAAACGTATTTTACTATTCAAGTTCTTCATTAGTTTCCTATTTACTTAAGCAAGGTGTTGATTTTAAACTTCAAAAAAGTGAATTGATAAATGAGACCTTAAGAGAGTTTGGATTTCTAAGCAACAAATCTATGATTGTTACATCTCCTGATGTTCTTCATCTGTTAGTAAACAGGAAAGCATACAAAGGTTCAAAAAGGATTCAGAATTTGTTAAATGGTGCTTACGTTTTCTTTGACGAGTTTCATCTTTATTCAAATTTGAAAAATTTTCCAATATTAATACAAAATCTCCTGGAAGGTATGGCTACAAAAATTGTATTCCTTTCTGCTACACCTTACAAGAATGAAGAATTGCAGCAAATAATAGAAAAAAATCCGACCGAATTTGTTTATTTTAAAAATTCTAAGGCTGATAATAAGGGGACGATTTTTAATTATCCTTTGGATATTGAAATATGCTCATTTAATTACACTGATTTAAATCAAAATTTGGAAAAATTAATTGAGTTAATCCCTAAATCTGAAAAGCCAATGGCAATAATTTTTGACTCCGTTTTCAGGCTGCAAAGACTTAAGAAAAAACTGGAAGAAAAATTTAATGATAAATTTAAAATAATTGAATGGAGTGGTTTTAGAAAAGATGATGCATTAATTGATGATAAAACAATCGTTCTTGGGACATCATCGATTGAGGTCGGTATTGATATGTATTTTAAAACATTAATCACCGAAGTTTCCTATTGGACATCAGCCATTCAAAGAATTGGACGAGTTGGGAGAAAATGTGAAGGCAAAGTAATAATTTTTACAAATAAGAATTTTGCTCCATATTTAGATAGAGAGGATTTTGAGAGAAATGATTTCGAAAATATGGTGTTAAAAGAGGCCCTTAAGGATCCATCTGATAAAATGATTGCAGGAGAGATGTTTAGAGGGGATAGTTATAATTTCTTAATTTTAGATGAAGAAACCAAACAAGTTCATAGCTATTCTGAAGCTATATTTGCAATGTTTACAATAACTGAAAGGATTGATGATTGGAGAGAAAAAAAATTTGAAGAAAAACGAGAAGCACTTGAATATATAGGTATCATTAACAATCAAAATAAATATTTAGTACAGGATAAAATTTTTCCTTTTTGGGGTATTGTTAAAGGTAAACTTAAAAATAAATATTCAAGAGTAAATGCTATTTATTCAGAAAATGATAATGAGTTAATTATTACAGATTCTGAAAATAATGAATATACATTCTATGATTCCGAGGGGTCATTTTGATGGAGTTAAACACAATAAAAAAAATATTAGAACCTCAATTTGGCTATTTGGCTAAATCGACTGGAGAACAACTCTGGGCACATCATTTTGCTGTTTGGAGTATCTTTGTAAAAATGTCGAAGTATTACCCTTCTCTTGATTATAAAGAAAAATATCTTTTGGAATTGTCCTGTCTATTCCATGATATAGGAAAAGAGAAAAGTGAAAATCAGGACATATTATTAGGGGAAAAAAGCGGCAAAGTTATTCATAAACCCAAAATAGAGGATCTCTCGGAACATATAGATGCGATCAAAGATTTTCTGCCGAATCCTTTATCTCAAGAAGATAAGAAATTCATTTTTGACATTATTCTTACCCATCATAGTGTTTCAGATAGTGATATTGAAAATATTACAACTTCTTCAGCTGGAATATTTACAGAGATTCTTCGTTATTCAGACTGGCTGGCATCTTTTGATAATATTTCTCCAAATACATTACTAAAAATCAAAAATTATACAGATAAATTATTTGATTTGGTTTATATAGAAATATCAAGATTGGCATCTCCAACAACAAATCTGATTTTGGATATTACAATAAAAAAATATATAGAATTAGGTTGGACAGTTTTAATGGTTTTTGATACTGGGGCCATATTTATTGGAAACAAAGGCACTGGATACCCTGAGAAAGCTTTGTTGATTGAGGATATATATAGCAATTTTGTTAAAAAATCACTCGAATTTCAAAAGCCTAATCCAACTAACTTTACGAATGTAATGTTAGCAGGAGCTTCGAAAACAAAGCCATCATTATTTTTAGATGCACATAAAGATATTATTTTGGAAGCACTTGGAAATGTGGATAAAGCATCATCGTTTTTCTTTAAGTTCGTGATTGAGGTATTTGACAATGCAGGTTATATATCAGGTGATGTTAGAGAAAAATACCCTGTTTTTGATGTTCTTAAAGCAGCATCAGGCACCCGCGGAGTTCCCAATGCCAGAAAAAAATGGAGTGAAATTAAAGGTGGAACAATTCCAGATAAATTAAACGATATGCTAAAAGAAATGTTTTATATGTCTAAAATAAAAGATGTCATTCCGAATGAGTTTTCTACTGATGAGGTATTAAAAAATACAGAATTAAATAAACTAAAACCGGATGTTTTACTTGATATTCTTTATACTGTTGCAAGAAAGTTTGAGATAACAGATGCTGAGGAAGATAAACAGTTAAAAGAGTATCTTAGTTATATAATTTCTCTTGAAGAAGAAATAAATTTTAGTACCCTGGCATTAAGAATCTTTGAAAGATATAAAAAATATAAAACAGATTATAATGCAGAGAATGGAGTATGTGAAAGGTGCAGTTGCCCTGTAACAATTGGTGCTAAGAAATCACTTGGTTTTATAGATCGTTATGGTTTTTCACAAGTTCGGACAAGGCCAGATGGCGACAGAGCCACGTGCCATTTTTGTGCGTATGATGTGATGTATTTAAGAAGAGATATTAGAGAAAGTGATAGCAAGATTTATCTTCGGATTGATTCAAAAATCCCCGATTTATTTAATTTATATCCCCCCTTAAAAAAATTCATCGCAGGAATTAAGCAAGGAATAGAATATCCCTATTCAATAGTCAACCTTCAGGACAGAGAAGAATTCAACAATATTCCTTTTGCTAAAAAGGTTAGAATTCCTTTACCAAATAATATTAAAGATGACCAAACTTCAGATCCAATTAAAAACGAAAGGGGACTTTTGTTTGAAATTGGCAGAACTGGTGTAAATTACAGTCCAAAAGATTTGAAATCGAAATATGAACCTTTGTACCATGTTACGAATCTTCTTGGTTTCCAAACAAGCATTGGTACGGAAGAACAAAATGGTTTGTTCGGGAAAAAAATAATCACAATAGAGGGGGATTATTATAAGTCCTTAGCGGTTATCATTTTGGCAAATTTTACAGGTAAAAAAGATAAAAAATTTATTTTTTCTTCTGAATTGCTTGAAAAAAGTCCAAGTGTTGCAATCACTTTCGTAGGGTCTGCTGTAGAAGGGGGAAAAATCAAAAAGGATCAAGTTTACAGATTTTTTGACTTTATTTATAAATCTAAGATAAAATTATTCGAAACAGAAAGAGGTGTATACACTATGAAAGATTTGTTAAAACATGCAGCCTTCTTTTCGGAAGGAATACCAAAATTCTGCTGGACTGGAGAAGATTGGAGTAAATGGATATCAAGCAGTTCAAAACATCTTATCTCCAAACCCGTTTCAAAAGCAATGAATGATATTCTCCAAGGCAAAGATTTTGACGATGCTTTTGCAAGATATCTATCTCACATAAGAGATAATATAGCTAAAGAAAAATCAGAAGACAAAGAAGGAGCTAAAACTGATGTAAATGAGCTTGCTGAGTTTGTAAATGAATCGAAATCCATTTTGATGTTATATGCACAGTTGAAAAAGGATAATATTACAGAATTTATTCGTGCAAAAAATGCATTGATGTCTGCAATTTATGTTTTTAAACGATATGAAAATTTACCGGAGGTAGTAAACAAATGACAGAAACAAGTCAGACAGTAAAACAAATTGACTTTTTGAAGGAGCCAACGGTGTTGGCACAAGGAGTCTATATGCAAATGGTGGTAAAACTCAAGTTTCTTGACGATGCCATCATACGAAGCAATGACGCAGAGGAAGTATTGACTTTTTCTTACGGCGCGCCTTTAAATAACAGATTCATAATTCCGTGGCGTAAAATAAAAGGGAAATTTAGAAGGATTGTAATGGAAAAGCAGAGGGGTTTGAATATTCAACCAGACTGTTCTTTAAAGGACAATTTATGTATGGAATGCCCAAGCTGCTTTATTTTCGGTGGAACAGGTGAAACCAGTACAGCAAAAGTCCCATATAATATCCTATCGAGGGTTATGGGAGAAACATTCATTTCTATAAATCCTGTAGGAGAAATAGAACCATATACTCAAAATGCAGTTGATGAAAAAACCCTATCGACTGGTCAGGCTTTAATGAGTATTCTTAAAGTCCCTGCCGAAACCGAATTCATAGGTGTATTAACATTAAAAGACCCAACCAAAGAAATGGCATCGATTGTAGTTAATAATTTACCGAGGCTAACAAGAATTGGCGCAAGAAGCGTAGAATGGGGCAGAATTGAGACTACTATTTTGGGTTATAAGCTTTCAGATAGGGAAGATTTGAGTGCGTATAATCTCGCAAGCACAAAGAATTTGGATGGTATCAAAAATGGACTGCAAGATATATCTTCCCTTACGTTACCTAACTTGGACGAAGCTTACCAATCTCTCACACCAAAAATTAAAACACTTTTAACCAATTTGGTGCCGGCTAAACCAAAAGATAAAAAAACCAAAAAGGGAAAAGATCAAGCAGTATTAGTAGAAGAAAAAGCTGAGACTGAGGAGGGAGCAGGTGAAAATACATAAGTTCCATTTAAAATTACTAGACCCGATGTTTTATTCTCGTGAGGGCTTAGCGGGCGCTTTTACTCCATCTTATCTCCATGCAACTGCAATAAATCACGCCGTAGCTTTCAGTTTAAATATTGATCCTGGCAATCAGCCATATATAATAACTGACAGTAATGATGGAAGAGATATTCCAAGATATGAGAATTCAAAAGCTACAGATTCATTTTACTTTACTCCTGCAAGGCTAATCGGAAATTTGAATTATTTTGGTGAAATAGTTAAAGGTGATGGAGATAAATACATACAACTTGGCTATGGTGCTATAAAACTCAATGGAGTACCTATATCAAGAAAAGAGGCTTTGAAAGCTTCAAAAATATTTTCAATTCCTCCAGAGTCTGTTTTTGAAGGATATGTGCTTATCTTCAAAGAAGAAATTTTAATGCCACAGCTTATAAGACTTGGTAGTTTTAGGGGAAAAGCTGAACTGACTTTATCTAATGAACTCAAGTTGAGTGATAAGAAAATAGCTGGTTACGTCGATCATCCAGTAGACCCATTGATTACTTCTCCCAGAAAAGGAAGATTTGTAAATATGCTACCATATCCTATTGTAGATAACGCATTTTGTGATAACTGTCTTGAAGTTTATGATCACGGGAAAAAAATTTATATCGCTTTGCCTGAGAACTATGATATTCCGACATTAGAAAAAATTTCGGCATCCAAAGGCATGGTTATTTTCTAATAATATACTGAAAAATTATGGATATCGCAACCATTGTATTAGTGCTAAAAACAAAAATACCGGTGATTGATACTCCTCAGAAACTTCGCGGTTACATCGGTAATAAATTCATTGATTACCCAATTCTGCACCACCATTCAGACGGTCAAAATAATATTTATTCTTATCCAAAAGTCCAATATAAGATCATAGGTGGAACTCCTATTATTATGGGAATTGAAGAAGGAGTAGATGTCTTAAGATCAATTTCAGGAGAAATTAATGAGTTAGAGCTTGGAGATAAAACTTATTCTATCGAAGAAAAGCAGATTATAGAAAAACGCCAAGAATTTGGTATAACAAAAACATCTCAACAATATGTTTTCCTAACACCTTGGCTTGCATTAAATGAAAAAAATTATTTGGATTTCAACAACCTACATCCAAAAGAACAGATCTTACGGTTACACAAAATTATCATTGGAAACATTCTATCGATCTCGAAGTACCTCGAATATGTTGTAGTAGAACAAATTCAGGTTAAAACAAAACTGCAACCTAAGAAAGTCTACTCAAAAGGAATACCTCTTATCGGTTTCGATGGAGAGTTTCAAACAAATTTCAATATACCAGATTACTTTGGTATAGGTAAATCCGTTTCACGTGGTTTTGGTACGATAAAAAGGTGTGGTGAAATAAAGGAAATATGAACCTGCGTACATTCACCCTCTCCTCAACCCGCCCCATTCTGGGCACCTCAGCACAGCTTCGCGGTTTCTTCGCCACCAAATTCACCGAATACTCCCCCCTCCCCCTGCCCAGCTCCGACAGCCTCATCTCCCTCTACCCCCGGCGCAGTACAAAACGACAGACGGCGCGCCCGGCATCGGGGACGGCGCCGGGGTTTCAAAACAGGATTATGATAAATATGATGAAAATGACAGAGGGATGCGCATGACGATTCAACAAATCTGCGTTCATCATGCCGAAACCCTGCGGGTTCTCGACTCCGCGCACACCTATGCCCCACAGGGCATAGGTGGACACGCCCTCCAGAGGCGTGACTCTGGGCGCTTTTATCTGCGTTCATCTGCGGTTAATACTTCACGATCTCCCCTGAATACTTTGCGTTCTTTGTGGTGCATGATGTTTCTCACCGCAAAGGGCGCAAAGGACGCAAAGATTAGGTCAGTTTGTTTAGTTGATGAATATAGTAAGAAGAATGTATCAAGATTAACAACTAACTCGTACGAACTCGATACGAACTCACGCTACGGAGTTCGTTTCAGTTTGCATCAGCTCGTTGTTTATTTTTATATTGTTACTGATTCAATAATTACATACACCAAAGTTAACAAAAATGATAACTATAGTGCACTAAAATATGAACAAAAAATACCAACTCCTCAATGAACTGGCAAAAAAAGGTCAAACATTCACATTTGAAGATGCCACCAGGATAAGCAGCCTCAGCCACCAGAGCCTCAAAGTAGTGCTCTCCCGCATGGAAAAAGAAGGTTTGATCGAGCGGATAGAAAAAGGGAAATATCTCATAATCCCTCTCGGCGCCAGGAAAGGCAGATATACCATCAATGAATTCATCATCGGATCACAGCTTATCCAGCCTGCCGCCATCGCCTACTGGAGCGCCCTCAACTATCACGGGCTTACAGAGCAGATACCCGGAACTGTATTCATACAGACGACATCAAGGAAAAAAGAACAGGAACTGGAGATACTCGGGGTCAGATACAGGATAGTCAGGGTAACCGGAAGAAAGTTCTTCGGGTTTGAAAATGTCTGGATAGAGGATGTTGCAGTTCAAATTACCGACCCTGAAAAAACAGTGGTGGACTGCCTCGACAAGCCCCAGTACTGCGGCGGAATAGCAGAAGCGGCAAAAGCGCTGCAAGGCGATCTAGACATCGGGAAGCTTAAAAAATATGCAATTGATATAGGCAATTCTGCCGTCATAAAAAGGCTCGGTATCCTCTGCGATAAAATGGGAATAAAGATAGATATCAAGCCCGGGCTTCTGTCTGGTAACTATCCACTGCTTGACCCTTCAATGCATGGAACAGGCATACTGAACAGAAAATGGAAGATCCGGGAAAATGTAGATGAGAAGTATCTGGTGGATTAGAATGATACGCGATATTGAGATCAGGGAGATGGCAAGAGAATACGCAGTTCCCGAGACAACAATCGAAAAAGACTATGCTTTGAACTGGATATTGAAATCACTCTACCAGCAGACAGATTCATTTGCGCTAAAAGGCGGCACAGGATTGAGAAAAATATATTTTGAGAACTATCGTTTTTCTGAAGACCTGGATTTCACAATGCTAAGAAGCGCCGAAAGGTCAGAGATTGAAGGAGTGATAAAAATAGCAATCCAGACAGCAAAAAGGGACAGCGGGATCAATTTTCATGAAACTGTACTATCTGAGGAAAACACCAATGGATATAAACTGGATATCTATTTCAGTATATTCAGGCGCGGAGGAAATCCTCTGCGGATAAAATTCGACATGACAAAACCTGAAAAAGAAAGAATAATCCTCCCACTTGTAAAGAAACAGATTTTTCATCCATATTCTGATGAATATTCGACATCTGTTCTTGCATATTCCATCCACGAGATAATGGCAGAAAAGCTTCGCTCCTTATTTGAAAGAACAAGAGCAAGAGATGTCTATGACGTATGGTTCATCTCGAAAAATACCAAAATGGAGAAGGCATTTGAAATATTTCCTGCAAAATGTGAGTTCAAAAAATTATCGCCAGATATAAACGATATGCTTGATAGGAAACAAGACTTCCAGAATGCATGGAAAAGTTCTTTAGGACATCAATTAAAAGGTCTGCCGGATTTTGATATGATATTCAACGATGTGACGGATATTCTGGCAACTATTGTTAACACAAAGAAAACCCCGCCATCGGCGGCGCCTCACCGGGGTCTGGGGTCGCAACCCCAGCGCTGTGATGATAAAAAGACCAAAAGCAAAAAACATTGAGCATCAAAATGTGAAAAGTTATGAACCTCAAAACCTTCACCCTCACCTTCTCCTCCACCCGCCCCATCCAGGGCACCTCAGCACAGCTTCGCGGCTTCTTCGCCACCAGATTCACCGAATACTCCCTCCTCCACCAGCACAATGCAGACAAACTCATCTTCCGCTATCCCCTTGTGCAGTACAAGATCATAGACGGCGCGCCAATGGTCATAGGCATCAATGACGGCGCCGAAGTTTTAAAACAGATTTATGATAAATACGATGAAATAAAACTTGGGGAGGAGGTTTATGAGATCGTAGAGAAGGGCATCTCAGTAAAGAACCAGGAGTTCGGGCTGTCTGATAAGTTCCACTCTTATGAGTTCGCCACACCATGGCTTGCGCTGAATCAGGAAAACTACTTGAAGTATTATGGGATGAAAAATTATGATGAAACACAGGAATTCATGAGAAAAACCCTGATAGGAAACCTGCTTTCCATGTCAAAATCACTGGATTACCAGGTGCCGGATACCATAAAATGTGATGTAAGAGTAAAAATCAGAAAAATGAGGTTGAAAGACGTGAATTTAATGGCTTTTATCGGTGGATTTAATGTGAACTTCATAATTCCCGACTATCTTGGCATCGGGAAATCAGTTTCAAGAGGCTTCGGGGCAGTCAGGCAACTTTCTTCAAATGGACAAAGGGGTACAGGATGCAACTTGTAATAAACACACGCGGCGCATATCTCAAAAAGGAAAAGAACTGCTTTCTTGTGAAGAACGACGACAAGACCTTTGAGGTCTCAGCAGACAAGGTGGACAGCATCCTTATCACCACCTCAGCAACCATCACCACGGACGCCATCGAGTTCGCTGTGGAGAACAATATAGACATCGTGTTCCTGAACTACTTTGGTGACCCTTACGGCAGGGTGTGGCATTCCAGGCTGGGAAGCACAACTCTTATACGGCGCCGCCAGCTCGAAGCCGAAGCCTCCACTGTAGGGTTCAATATGGCGCGCGGCTGGATAGCTCAGAAGATCGGGAGCCAGCTTGATTTCCTGAAAGACTTGAAAAAGAACCGCCCGGATGATTATGATATACTTGCGCCGAACATTGCAAAGATCGGACAATTGAAAGAAGACATCCTGAGCATGAAAGGTTCTCTCGACGAAAAGCGTGGCTCGATAATGGGGACAGAGGGCATGGCGTCCCTGACCTATTTTGAGGCTTTGAGCAGTATCATGCCAGATGCCTGGAAATTCAATGGGAGGAGCCGCGACCCGGCGCAGGATGCCTTCAACTGCCTCCTTAACTACGGATATGGCGTCCTCTACTCGCAGGTCGAAAAAGGTTGCATCATTGCGGGGCTTGATCCATACATGGGCTTTCT
>JAQUNZ010000064.1 GCA_028717345.1 Candidatus Methanoperedens sp. | reverse complement strand
CCGCAAGCTTGTCCACTTTAGATTTTCGTATTTCTATGGTAACCTCTTCCCCTTCGGCAAGTGCCAATTTCTTCTTTGGTTTCAATATCTTATTCCGGTAAATCGCTCTTACTCTCATTTATATCTGAAAAGGTTGCCTTTGTATATAGAAATTATGATTGGTTTGCCCTTCAAGCCCTACCCCTCTGGCACCGCGCGCCGCTCATGAGCATCCATCTATTGCTCCCCCCTTTGCGTTCTTCGCGCTCTTCGGTGCATGTTTTGATCTCGCCGCAAAGGACGCAGAGGGCGCAAAGACTGATTTTAAGGCGCGGATGAACGGGAAAATACCTGAGTGCCCGGGTGTCCTTGCTTTCGGAAAAACGCTTTTTGAGTGTCAGAATGAGCTCATGTCCGTGCTTGAAGGATGGCTGATAGTAAAGATAAGACACGGCGATATACTGCCCATGATAGACGGTTTTGATATTAACATGGGAATCCCTTCAGGTAATGAGGCTGTAGTTCATGCCTAGATGGCATTTTTATATGCGATATGGTAGCAACGTGCTTACTATACCCGGTAATGAGGAATATTCAGTTCCACAGCTTAAGATGATTATGAAGGAATTGGAAAACATCATCGGAAGGAAGATCACTCTGGGGGAATGGGAAGAGCTTTAAGCTCCCTTTTTAGAAAGTTTTATCCTTTAACGAGTCTTGGTCCATAACTTTCCCTGTCCCAGAACCATATTTCGTATCCATTCGACATGAAAATAAAAACATCTTTTCCGGTCTGTGCTTTTATATCATCAGCATACTCTTGCGCCTGTTTCTGGGCTGTGAGGATATATTCTTAAAAGGACTTATTATCTACTTAAAACTTGTTTAGCTCAAATAAGTTTAACTATAATTCAGACCTCTAATAATAACACTTTGAAAAGTGACACGAGCAAACAACCCCGCTTCCTTCCCATGTCCATGAAAGAAGCGCAAGCTCTAGGAATAAGCGAGTTCGACGTTATCCTGATAACCGGGGATGCCTATGTCGATCACCCCTCGTTCGGCGCCGCAGTGATAGGAAGGGTGATATGGGATGCGGGCTACAGTGCAGGAATAATAGCTCAGCCTGACTGGAAGAGCGATGCCGATCTCAAGAAGCTTGGAAAGCCGCGCCTCTTCTTTGCCGTCACTTCTGGGAACGTGGATTCCCTGGTAAATAATTATACTGCGAACCTGAAAGTTCGCAGCGACGATGTCTATTCACCCGGAGGAAAAGGAGGGCTTCGACCTAACAGGGCGGCGATAGTATATTCTGATAAACTTCATTCGATCTTTCCTGATACACCCATCGTTCTTGGCGGGATCGAGGCAAGCCTGCGCCGCTTTGCTCATTACGATTACTGGTCTGACTCTGTGCGGCGCTCCATACTTGCTGACTCGCCAGCGGATATTCTGGTGTTCGGGATGGGAGAAAGACAAATTGTTGAGATCGCATCACGGCTCAAAAACGGAGAGAACATAAGAGATATTACAGATATCCCAGGCACTGTCATCAAGATTGAAATAAGCAAATGGCGCTTGATGAACCATGAGGTTTTTGTAGAGCTTCCCTCCTTCACGGAAGTTTCTCAGGATAAAATGCTCTACGCAAAAGCCTTCAACCTTCATTATCAGGAGCAGGACCCTGTGAGGGGAAGACCTGTTGCGCAGGCGCATCCTAAGACCGTTGTTATCCAGAATAAGCCAGCTATGCCTTTACGCACTGAAGAACTGGATCATGTTTATGAATTGCCTTATGCAAGGATGGCTCATCCATCTTATAATAAACCCATACCAGCACTAACCCCCGTGAAATTCTCGGTAGTTAGCCACCGCGGATGTTTTGCATCCTGCTCTTTCTGCGCCCTGACGCACCACCAGGGGAGAATTGTACAGAGCAGGAGCATTGGATCAATTGTGAAGGAAGTGCAAAGGATGGCGAAAATGCAGGATTTTAAGGGCATCGTGCAGGACGTTGGCGGTCCGACTGCGAATATGTATTCGATGCACTGCGACCTGTGGGAATCAAAGGGGGCATGTGTGGATAAGATATGTACCCATCCAATATGTAAGAACCTTGATACATCCCACCAGAAGCAGGTCGAACTCCTGCGCCGCCTTCGCGAGATACCCGGCGTGAAAAAAGTGTTCATAGGCTCAGGGATTCGCTATGATCTTGTGCTTTCAGACACATCAGGTTACCTTTCCGAACTTTGCCAGCATCATGTCAGCGGGCAGCTCAAGGTCGCGCCAGAACATGTATCAGGTCTGGTAGCAGATATGATGCATAAGCCCTCAAGGGTTGTGTTCGATGAATTCAGAAAGAAATTCACTGCTGAAAACAAAAGGCTTGGAAAAGAGCAGTACATAATCCCATATTTCATGTCAGGACATCCTGGCTGCACCATAGAGGACATGGTTGAGCTTGCTGAGTACATACGCGACAACAATCTTTACACAGAGCAGGTGCAGGACTTCACGCCCACACCCATGACAGCCTCGACGTGCATGTATTATACCGGAATAAATCCTTTCACGATGAAAGAGGTGCATGTTGCGAAAGGGAGGGAGAAGAGAATACAGCGGGCGTTGTTAAGATATAAGGATGAGAGGAATTACGGGCTTGTGTGCGAAGGGCTAAATATGGTGGAGAGGAAAGAGCTTATCGGCATCGGAAAAAAATGTTTGATAAAGGGGAGAAAAATATCTCAATAGGGATATTAGTCTCTTTTCAATTCATCAAGCCATTCGAAAACAGGCTTTATCACTATTTTTTTATCTTCCATATCAATTATTTCAGCCTCATTTTCAGTTATTATAAGCCCTTCCTTAAGATTATATGTATTCATAGCCTCAAGTAATCCTCTTATCTCCCTTTTTCGAGTTTTATCATCATTTAAGGAGAGGGTTACCTGAATTGCAGCAACGATCTTCATCTTATCTTTTATTATAAAATCATGCATTTGATGGAGATTTTGATAAAGCTGATGAGATCGAAAGGATCAAATAAAGCAATATTTATATACGATGTACGCACTTAGACATTGATGTACAAATGTGTACAGTGATTATTATGAAAGAATATATCCTTAAACTTATCGAAAACAAGTCTCTCACATCAGAAGAAGCAGAGATCGCCATTTCAAAAATATTCACCGATGCAACGGATGCACAGATAGCAGCATTTTTGACTGCGCTGAAACTGAAAGGTGAAACACCAGACGAGATCGCAGGACTTGCCCGCGGTATGAAAAAGGCTGCGAACATGATCATGCCAACTGTAAAAGGAACGCTTGTGGACACATGCGGGACAGGCGGGGATTCCACAGGTACGATAAATGTCAGCACAGGCGCAGCGATCGTTGCAGCCGGGGCTGGAGTCCCGATAGCCAAACACGGAAACTATTCCATAACCTCAAAATCTGGAAGCGCAGATGTTCTGCGTGAACTTGGAATAAGGATCGACATGTCGCCGCAGGAAGTTGAAAAGACCATAGAGAACGTGGGCATCGGTTTCATGCTAGCCCCGGTTTTCCATCCTTCCATGAAACGCGTGGGGCAGATAAGGCGCGACCTGGGATTCCGAACAGTATTCAATATCCTGGGACCGCTAACCAATCCCGCAGGAGCGCAGGCGCAGGTGATGGGTGTTTTCGACGGCTCGATCTGCGAAACTATGGCAAATGTCCTCAAAATCCTTGGAACAAAGAGGGCTCTTGTTGTGCATGGAAGCGGGATGGATGAAATATCCAACATAGGTGAGACACAGATAGTCGAACTCAATAATGGAAAGATCACTAAATACACGGTGACCCCTGAAAAGCTTGGTGTAAAACATGCTTCCGTAAATGAGATCCTTGGGGGTGCCCCCGAAGACAATGCAAGGGATATCGTGGACGTGCTGAAGGGGAAAAAGGGAGCAAAAAGAGACATCATCGCGATCAATGCAGGCGCCGCCCTTCTTGTGGGCGGGAAAGCAGGCACTCTTGCTTCGGGGATAAAGATGGCGAACAGCGCGATCGACAGCGGGGAAGCCCTGAACAAGCTGAAGGAGTTCGTGGAAGCTGCGGGCGAGCCTGGAAAGCTTGAGAGATTCCTGTAATGGTAATAACAAGAGCTCAACAATGAAAGTAAAAATTTGCGGCATCAGGAATTCATCCGAGCTGTCCATGGCTATAAATGCAGGAGCAGATGCCGTGGGATTCATTACTGATGTACCTGTGGATTCTCCCCGGAAAATCACGCTTTCTGAAGCATCGCTGTTGATATCGAAAGTCCCGGTTTTTGTGACCGCGGTGCTTGTTATCATGCCGGAAAACGCTTTGCAGGCATCCCGAATGATACAGGCGGCAAGACCTGCAGCAGTTCAGATCCATAATGCACTTGCGTTATCTGAACTCAGGAAGATCAGGGAAACAGGAGTGAAAATCATCAAGACTATCCCGGTGCCGCAGGATGCGCAGGTGGATACATTGATAAAACAGATACAGGAACTTTCAGGCGCGGCTGATGCAGTTCTTCTCGATACCGCAAGGGATGGAAAAACCGGCGGTACGGGCACACCGCACAACTGGGAAATAAGCTCAAAGGTCGTCATGAACACATGTATCCCTGTTATTCTGGCAGGCGGGCTGAAGCCAGAGAATGTCAGTGATGCGGTACGGTGCGTGCGCCCGTATGCTGTTGATACTGCGTCTGGCGTCGAGACTGACGGTAAAAAGGATGAAAAGAAAGTGATGGATTTTATTAACAATGCGAGGTTCCATGAAATTTGATATCAGTGAAAAGGAATTCATCATCCTTGCAGAAGAAAAACCTGCGATCATCCAGTTGATGGCAGAAGTAAAAACCTCGTGCACTCCTCTTGATCTATATGCTTCGCTTGATAAGAACTGTGCATACCTTCTTGAATCCGTGGAAAAAGAGAAACGGCATGCCAGATTCTCCTTCGTGGGCGCGCAACCGGACGCTGTCGTAACAGTAAAAGACCGCAGAGTTTCTCTTGATTATCCGGAACGGACTGGCATGATAGAATTCATCGAGTCTTCGCTTTCAAAAGTTTGCGATTTTGGCAATGAAGGAATGCTGATATCTGGTTTTGATACCATGGATGCAATAAGGAAGGCTTTTGCGATGACAGAGGTAAAATTCATCGGCAAAGGTTTTGACAGGCAGACTTTCCTCGGAGGGGCTATTGGTTATTGCGCTTATGACATGGTATATGACTGCTGGCTTGACATTCCTGCAAAAAAGAGCGATACTCCTGATGCTCAGTTCGCGCTCACAACAAAGACTGTATTGTTTGACCACCTGACAGAAAAGACGTATGTTGTCATGACGCCTTTTGTCCTGGATAATGCGAAAGATGCATACAGGACTGCGCAGGAAGAAGCAAGGAAACTTAAAACTATCGTTAAAGCAGCAAGACCGATATCAGTGCAACAAAATAAGCCTCTTCGGATAACGCCAAATATAGAAAAAAGCGAATATGAAGATGCAGTAAGGAAAGCCAAGGAACACATAATAGACGGCGATATTTTCCAGGTCGTTCTCTCGCGTCGCTATGAAGTGACTACAGACCAGACACCGCTTGAGCTTTATACATCACTGCGTAGCGTTAATCCAAGTCCTTATATGTACCTCTTTGAGTTCAACGGCACGGGAATTATAGGAGCAAGCCCTGAGACACTGCTCTCAGTACATAAGAGAAAAGTCATCATAAATCCCATTGCAGGCACCTGTCCGCGCGGAAAGACGCATGACGAGGATGAAAAATTCGCAAAGGAGATGCTTGACAGCGACAAGGAGCGCGCAGAGCATGTGATGCTTGTTGATCTTGGTCGCAATGATGTACGGATGGTCTCCAAAGGAGGTACTGTGAAAGTGGATGATTTCATGTCTGTGCTGAAATACTCGCACGTCCAGCATATCGAAAGCACGGTGTCGGGAGAACTGCGCGATGAATGCGACCAGTTCGATGCCACGCGCGCCATATTCCCCGCAGGTACGCTTTCCGGCGCGCCAAAAATACGCGCGATGGAGATAATACACGACCTTGAGAAGGACGCACGCGGAATATATGGCGGAGGCGTTGGATATTATTCATGGAACGGGGATGCAGATTTCGCTATCGTGATAAGGACGATAATCAAGAACGGTAAGACGGCTATAGTGCAGGCTGGCGCCGGGATTGTCGCTGATTCTGACCCTGAGTACGAGTATAACGAGACAGAGCGCAAGATGGCTGCGATGATAAAGGCGATAGGAGGGAAATAATGGTTTCGACAAAGGAAAAGATTAAACCGCAGATGAACGCCCAGAGTCACGCCTCTGGAGGGCGTGTCCACGTATGCCCCGCAGGGCATACGTGTGCGCGGAGTCGAGAACCCGCAGGGTTTCGGCATGATGAACGCAGATTTATTGAATCGGGAATTGAGCGCATCTATTCAGATTATATTTGTGGCAATTTAATTAATTCACCGCAAAGAGCGCAAAGTTCGCAAAGATCGTTTCTGCCTTTTGAGCTCCTCACGGATAATGTTGATCCGCGCGTATCCGCATCATCCGCGCAATCTGTGTCCTATCGTAGTCCTTCCAATATGAAAAATTCGCTATTCGCCTTTATCCATTTTTATCCGCGGCTAATTAATTGTGTTGGAGGGACATGAAAGTTTTATTCGTAAACAACAAAGACTCTTTTGTCTGGAATCTTGTTGATTATGTGTCGATATTCGAACCTGAAACGGTCGTGGTTCCGAACACAATTTCTTTGAAAGAAATTAAAGAAATTAATCCCGACGCCATCGTGATTTCACCCGGTCCAGGACATCCCGCGAACCCGAAGGATATCGGGATATGCCTCGATATCATCAGGGATGCGCGCGTCCCGTTGCTTGGCGTGTGCCTGGGGCACCAGGCGATAGCCGTGGCTTTTGGCGGGGAGGTGAGCCATTCGCCATCGGGACCGCTTCACGGGAAGACCGCACTTATCAAACATAATGGGAACAGCATTTACCATGGATTGCCCAATCCTCTTGTTGGAGGGCGGTACCATTCGCTTGCGATCACGAAGCTGCCCCAGGAGCTTGAGGTGACGGCGAAGACAGGGGACGGTATCATTATGGGGATCAAACATAAGCACAGACCGATATACGGGTTGCAGTTCCATCCTGAGTCGGTTCTCACGCCTGACGGGTTGAAGATAGTGGAGAATTTTTTGAAGATATTATAATAATCGTGTTTCAACTACTTGGATATACTTCCCATGTCCCTCAACTCAAATCCCACAACCCCCTTCTCTTTCATCATCTCCTCTGCTCCCTTCGTAAATCCTTTTTTCGAAAAGAGCATATAATATTCCCTGCGCCTCCCTTTTCGCCATTCGACCAGCTCTTTCTTCTCGAACAACTCTTCAATAACTTCCTTCCCCATGCCGCGTCCATTCCATTTTATCTCTCCAAAAACGATCTCTCCGGTCTTCTCATTAAGCGCCACAAGGTCTATCTCCTTTCCTCTCCTGTTCCACCAGGAACCGAAACTCGTTGGCTCAAATGGCAGCTTCTGCACCATCATCTCCCTTACCACATCTTCCACGGCTTTACCCATATAATCGGGCATCTCCTCCTTCACCCTCTTTAAAACCAGTTCATTCCTGCCCATCTCGATGAAGGAAGTATTGGGATATACGAACCTGAACCAGAATTTTATCAGATTATCCTTCAAAATATATCGCCCCATCTTCTCTCCTCCGGTCACGGGTGTCCTCCGTTCCACAAGGTCAAAATCCCTTATAAGTTCCCCGAGATACTTCCCGAGACTTTTCATTTCCACTCCGGTAAAGTCAGAAATCTCCTTTAGCGTGTTCTTTCCAAATGACACAGCCTCAAGAATAGAGAAATATATAGTGTAGTTCCTGCCCAGTTCTCCCACAAGGATATGCCGCGCCTCATCCCTCAATACTGCGTTCTCATCAAATATCAGCGTCTTCAGGGTCTTTTCATAATCCGACAGCCCGTATTCCTCCATGAGCTGATAGTACCTTGGTATCCCGCCAAAGGTAATATACAGCTTTACAATATCCTCTTCATCTGTTATTCCAAGTTCCCGGCATATTTCCCGCGTAAACCTGTATTTCAGGGGTTTGAGGTCGATGCGTGCAGTTATTCTTCCATAAAGCGGTTCTTTTTCCTCTGTGAATATCTTTTTCATTAATCCTACATACGATCCGATAAACACAAGTAGTATTCTTGAAGATGCGCTGTAAGCGTCCCAGTGTTTCTGAAATATGGAGAATACAGAAGGATCAACATACCTGAAGTTCTGGAATTCATCGAACACAATTACAATGTGGTTTTTTCTGGAATATTCAAAGATATACCTTATAAGATCATCCCAGTTCGCGAATTCCGGAACGAATATTCCAAGACCGATTCCAAGTGATTCTGAAAACTCTTTCAGTAATAGCCCGCTGCTTTTTTTATCTACAAAGAAATAGTTGCCCCCGACAGCATCTTTTATTAACCTTGTTTTCCCAACTCTTCTTCGCCCCATGACAACAAGCATATGTGCATGTTTTTCAGATAGTTTACGCAGGTTCTTTACTGTCTCGATCTCTTTTTCCCTGTTATAGAACTTCATATTCTATTATTATACTTTTTAGTATAATACTTTTTCGTATAATATCTATATCTGTACTATTTCAAAATATGATCTTTTTCGTTTCAGCATACCAAAACTTGATAAACACTCAGCATCATTCAGGGCGCAGGTGATAATATGAGTGAATGTTTCCTATGCAAGACTGCTCTTGAGCCAGTGAATGATTCTGAAATAGAAGGCGTCGACCTGTGCATCGACTGCTGTGATAATATGGATGCCGTGGTCAGGGATTACCTGACATCAAGTCCTGGTGGTTTAGACCTTGTTCTTGATATCCTTGTGGACGATCTTTCAAGCGCTGAGAGCAGGCTGAAAGAGCCGCTAATGGACATTATCAGAGAAGTGATGACAGAAGAGTAATACTCTTCTGTTCAGGGGACAGAGTAGAACAGCCTGCCGACAAGCATTACTATCAAAAATAAAATAACAATAAGCAGTGCTATAATTATATCATCTTTGTCAAAACTCATTTTTTCCTTCATTTTTCGGTCACCTGATTGCTAATCATCTTTTTTAATGTATATAAATCCATCCAAAAGTTACTGCCATGTTATTTTCCACGCGCTGCTCTTATTTCTTTTTTATATCTCCCAGCTGCAACGCTAACCATGTCCCTCGGGATAGAGTGCTTGTTGAGTATCAGGTAATCTTCGATGATAGTCAGTTCATTCTGGTACTCAGGCGCTATCAATTCCGCGTACTCGACCCCGTCGCTTGTCAGGACATACTCGTATCTCTGCTTCCACCTGCCGTTCTTTTCAAAATACCGCAGGTCTTCATCCACCATCCCCATTGCCACAAGGAGCTGGATATCCTCAAAGAGCTTATCGCTGTACGGGAATCCGTAGCGGTTGTGGAATTTGTAATCAAGCAGGTTATGCAGCTTATCGATCTTGCCGAGTTCCCTTACCAGATAATATATCTTTGCGATATTGCGAAGCCTCGGCATGATTATCTTTCCATCCGCTTCATTGCAAAACAGCCTGTGAGCGCTGTAAAAAATGAGAAGAAGACCTTCGATAGGCAGATAATTATCGTTCCTGATAAAATGCAGCAGCGAGGGTGACAGGTTCTCTATTCCAAGCAGGAAATCATTGGAAGCATGCGATAGCGTAGAATTATCCTCTGTTTTTGAAAAAACGCACAGGGATATCTGGCGTGAGATGGCTCTCACAAGACCGTTAGCAAGTGAGGATTCATCATAGAAAAATCCTTCTTCGTCTTCCATCTTTACCCGCGTGCTCTTCGGGATTCCGCTTGCCACATCAAGATCAACAAGAACGGAAGCACCATATTGTTTGCCAAACCGTTTTGCAAGTTCGTTCTCGAACATCTTTTTTGCCACGCCATTTCTTGCAATGGTAGAGAGCGCCATGCGCGTCTTGGGGTTCAGGTTCTTATATGTGAATCGGGATACTGCATTGCAGATGCTGCTGTTCCTGATGTTCAATATCAGCTTCTTTGCTCCTGCATCGCCATTTGCTTCTATGAAGTTCAATAGGTCGCTGTCGTTGTATGATGTGAAAAATGAGAATACCACCGATCTAACATCGCTGCCAGAGCCCGCATAGCGGGATAGAGCGTTCTCAAGTGCATGTAGAAGCATCACTCGCGCCCCCTGTGTCTTTGGATTGTGGATTATTGCTGAATAATGATGCGCTCTGGCTATTAACATGGACTCAGCCGCAGTAATTGCCATGTCCTCATCGTATCCTTCCCCGCCGCCCAGCACAATCCTGCCGCTGAACAATGACAGGCTTCCCACGATCTGGTCCACATCCACAAGCCCGAACGAAACGCCTGTGTGGTAAGAGTCGCGAAGCAGGAAATCTATCCTGTCGGCATCGATGTCGTTCGAGATTATCTGAGTAAGGTACGGAACAGGGAGAGCATTGATATCGCCTGTTGCCATTTTAGCTATCTCCTCAAAAAACGAAGCAGCATTACCGGTGTGCACCGCGATTTCCTGTTTTGTGTGGAGTGAATTTGAAATTATGTACTTTGAGAACATCTCATGGTTCACGAATTTTTTTCCGTTCATTACGGGCTGGTATGCCGGATTTCGCTTCAACACGCTCTCAACCACATGTGAGAAGGCGCTGTGACCGATGTCGTGAAGAAGCGCTGCGAGCCTGACCTTGATGATCTCCCCCTCAGAAAGACACAGCGCTCTTGCTATCTTATCTGCAATAAAAAGCGTCCCCACGCTGTGTTCAAAGCGCGTGTGGTTTGCGCCCGGGAAAGCAAGGTCTGCAAGCCCGAGCTGCTGGATGCGGCGCAGGCGCGCCATCTCTGGTGTGTTGATGATTATGTGCTCGAGTTCAGTGAGGTCAACACGACCATAGATGGGATCGATGATAAAGGGCATAATAGATTACATGAATTTTTGAGTATTAAAATCAATCCACAAATCCTGAAAATTTGAGGGCAATTGAAAGAATTCATGCACAAAATTTTTTCCACAGCTCAATATAGATAAGTATATATTTAACAAAAAATACCATAAGAATGTAAAGGTTTTTCTCCATGAAAAATCCGTGTCTGCTGGTGAGCGTATGAAAATTGTCTCTTGCATCCTGATAATTGTTCTGGTTCTGGCGTTCCTGCCAGTTACTGTGCTTGGCGATACTGTTTCCAGGGTGGTCCCCACAGCTACCCAATCAAGTACCATCGCTGCGCCAGCGACCGGCGTCCTGTATCTTGATAGTTATCCTACTGGAGCATTCGTGTTAATCGACGGCACATCGCAGGGCTCAACGCCGCTAATCCTCCGCACTATAAATGCAGGAGATCACCGCATTCTCATGAAAAAGGACGGCTATGCGGATTATTCCACCACAATTACCATTCATGCCGGTGGGGAACTCCGTGAGGTCTATACGCTTATTCCCATCACCACACCTGCGGCAACAACACCCGCGCCAACTGTCGTTTTTCCTGCTATTACAACACCCACAAATTATATCGCACCAACATCGCCTACGCCAACCCCGATGCAGGTGCTGCCCACTACACCTCCTGGAATTGCAGCCACATCAACGCCGATGGTAATAGTTCCCCAGACACAGAAAGTGAAAACGAACATTACCGGTTATCATAGGCTGGTCATCAATGCAGGATCGGTGAACATGGTTACAGTTCTGGATGCCGCTTCACCGTACTACAGTTCGCAGTTCGGTGCGAACCTGATTAATATGCCACTAACGATCATCGAAGTGGATTACAACAACCATGCAAAATATGGCCATGACCAGCCTGGGGGCTCAGGTTTCTACCAGGAGCCAAACTCGCAGGTCTGGGTCGACCAGAATACCGTGACCATCGATAAAACTGCAAAAACATACGATGTCAACTTCAGGTATATGACCGGTGATAAGTGGGTGACCGGCATGCTCTGGCAGATCTCAAGGTATCCATTCGCCAATGATCCTGATCACTGGCAGAACAAATATATCCCCGGCATTGTTGCTTCAGGTCAGGTCAAAGAATATCACAATGACAGTGAGGACTATCATTATTTTGTAATCAATTTCGCTAAGGTGGCAGGAAAGAATCCGGGAGATCCCCCGTATTTTGAAGGTACAGCTTCCATAAACACGAATACGCAGGGAATGGGGGAAGTCCAGGATGTCTCAAAACTACTGTTCATGGACACAGGATTTGTCATGAAAAAGATCAATATGGGATTTATTAGTTTCCAGGCACCTGTTTCGTTGATGACAATGCCTGCGGGTGAATTCACACAGGCTGAACTGGGCAATCCCAATGACAAACAGGTACTGATCTCCGCGGATTTTCTCCAGTTCAGGTCTTCCACTCCGCTTGAATCCATGATGCTTGACATGGACAGGAAGTACTATGTCCGCATTGTTCCTATCCATGATGGTGGAAAAGCAGGGATACCTTCCATCCCTGTCGAAGTGATTGTCAACAGGTCAAATCCTACCTCGAGCCTCTCCGGTAATATCACTGTAAAACCGCCATCTGCCCGGATTCTCTGGTATATGCAGCCGAACTTGAACATATATCAGTCGGATTACGTCAGTTTTGGCACTGATGCCAGTTATCACTGGTATTATGCGAAAAGTGACACATACCACCCTGAAGGTCTCCACACCTATGAACCGCCTGTCCCTGAAGATAAATCCTGGTGGGAAAAGACCGTTGATTTCTTCGGGAGCATCATCAATTACTTCAGCGATGTGATGACAGGCATGGCTGAGGCATGGAACGCACTCCAGGATATCTATGTCGATCTTGCTGCAAAGGTGCTGTCATACACAATTACAGGGGGATTGTACAGGTGCGACGAACATCCTGATTGTACGGGGGTGCTCAAGACCGGGATGCAGGCAGTGATGGCAGCGTATGGCATTCCCCCAACCCTTCCCACAGGACCTGAACTAACGGGTCTCTCCACGGATTACCTGGTCGAGCTTGGAGCGGATCAGCTTGGGGCAGGTGAGGTTTATGATGCCTACCAGTCCATGCCGGATGAGGTGAAACAGCAGATGAAGAGCGGAGCGCATGATATCTCACAAAAAACGGTGAATGCCCAGAAATCTGCAATGGATGACGCGGCTCAACAGGCATATTGCAAAAATTATTCGAATCCTGGCTATGCATTTGACAAGAGCCAGAGCCCTACCATCACATTCTGCAATTATAAGGTTCCTGATCCGATATATAATTCCGTTCACCCTGCAACCGCGATGATATATGTGAATAATCCGAATTCGCAACCCAGCGACAGGATAATCCTCGAGGTAAAGGATTCCATGGGTCTCTTCTATGGGACTGCAGTTATCCCGAAGCTAGAATCCGGGAAAAGTATCTCTGTGCCAGTGATCCTCACAGAAGATTACAACCAGTTCAAGAAAGTCAATGGTGGGCCATGCTCGCCCGACGAGGCATCAATCTCATATCAGGGTGGAAGTCTTGTGCAGCCGCCATGCCCTGTGGCTGAGTGGGTGAACAAGTGGAAACAGGGTGGAAAATACTGGAAGGGAACAATGGAAGAGGATATGTTTGCTATCAGTTTCAAAGGTCAATTCGGAATGAGCCTGAACGATCAGTCTTCGGGAAAAAAAGTTCCCAACTCCTTCTATAACATCCTGTATCCGCAGGGATGGCAGATAACGACGCAGGGAAAGAGCATTGTGCCGGATACCTGGGACCCGGATATGTTCGCCGGGGGGATGCTCAGGAATAAACCGTAGAAATACATTTATAAGAATTGCAGTTTGCTAATTTGTCGGTTTGAGTGAGGAGAGTAAGCCCCTTTATGTTTAGCGCAGGGAGCGAGTGCCCCTGTAGCGCTTATGCGGCATTCAGCTATGCGCCGTACTCGGACAGGTCTGGACTGCCCTTTGTGCCCTGTTTCGGCTTGCACCCGCGGGGATTCGCCGTTCCATCCGCATACGCATGACCTCATTCTTTCGAAATCATCGCATTACTGCGCAGCGGTATCGTTTCTGTTCCAGAGCCAGGACTCTCGCCCTACGCACTTGCGGGCGTCCGCGGTCCAGATGGTGAGGGGACTTTCCTCAGCAGCAATATTGCCACCGGCAGCCGCCCTTCCTCTCTCATTATATCTTATGACCGTGCAGAACTTATAATTACCGATAGTTTGATAATGCAAAATGCATTTAAGGAGTATAGGTGCAAACAAAATGAAAAGAGACCTGATGGATATCCTGTGCTGTCCCATGTGCAAGGGCGACCTCGTGCTTGAGGTCACGGACGAGAATGAAAAAGAGATAGTGAAGGGAACACTTTACTGCGGAAAGTGCAAAGAGTATTATCCCATAGACGACGGCATCCCGAATATGCTGCCGCCTGAGTTAAGGGAATAAGACGATAAAATCTGGCAAAGCGGAATTTCACCCTCTTTATAATTTTATTTTCCTCAACTTTCTTATCTTTTCAATCCCGCCTTCAGTTTTAGCAAGGCGCTCGTAGAAATTGTTTGCTATTATTATCTGTGAGTCTATGAGAGGTTTCACTTCTTTTATCCAGACCGAACGCGGATGCTTTTTCACATATTCCGCCCATCGTATAACCTGTTCTGAATGAGTCCTGTCTCTCATGATAATCGCACCCTGCGGATTTCCTTTTTTATCTTGTTGATCTCATTTTCATCAAGCACATCTGAATAAATGATACGCAAATGCTTTGCATCATCAATATCCTTTTCTGACTTGAGAAGTTCTTCCTTAAAAGCAATGTTCATTTCAATGCTCAAGAAAGCCCCTATCGGGGCAATTTAGCGTTTGAAAGTCCTTAAAATACATATCTTATCTCACCTGATTTGGGTTCATATACATTTCCTTGCATCTTCAGATGTTGAAAATCGTAAAGTACCTGT
>JAQUNZ010000063.1 GCA_028717345.1 Candidatus Methanoperedens sp. | reverse complement strand
TCATTTCATCGTCCTTCGGATCCCACATTTCGAGGATATCTCCGAGAAGTATCAGTTTCTCAGGAGGTACCAATCGTTTCCCATCTGCTGTAAAGCTCCCGTTCTTTTCAAGCGCTGCCAGCCAGTCAATGAATTTTGAAAAATCATTATGTTCAAAAGTATTTTTTTCACCGAGATGGACATCAGATACGATAATTACGCTCATTTTTTACCACCCTAATGGCTGTAATTCCCAAACATCTCCACACATCCATTAATTAATCGAGTTAGATGTTGTTTTAATATAAATAAATTCCCACACAAAAATTTAAATAGCAAGACAATGAGCTAAGACATGTGGTAGTATGAGTTTCTTATTAGACCCTCCGGCGCTATTTGTACTTGGCATCCTGCTTTATTTCGCAGGGAACAAACTGAAATTAGAACGGCTTGCAAGGATAACGATCGGTGCCATGATCGTTCTGACCTTCATTTCATTCAGCCTGCTGCTGTATTCCGATGTGTTCAGATGTGTTTTTCCTGTGATCTGCAATGGCATAAGCGGTTCTGAGTTCATGTTCCACTCGAATATCACAGGTATATACAAAAATGACGTTCCGCTTCTTCTGGTTATCGTATCATTTGTCCTGTATCCTGTATGGATATTCCTCGGCTATGCTGTTTCCATAATTCTCACAAAGCGCATGAGAGTTTCAAAAGAAGTCTGCTCATACCAGAATATCAAAAGCAGGAAAAAGATATCGCAGACAGCGTATTCAGTGGTTCGATATCCTGATGGTCAGAGAAATATCAATGATGTTGATAAAGCGGTAAGAACAGCAGTGGACTCTCTTGGCGGCATTAAGAATTTTGTCAAACCTGGAGACAAGGTCATGATCAAGGTCAATATATGCGGAGGCGTGCCTGAACTTAAAGCCACGTACACGACAAAAGAAACTGCGGGTTGTGTTGTAAAGATGGTGCGTGAATCAGGAGGCGAACCATTCCTGTGCGATGCTGACATGGTCTGGACAAAGTTCTGGCCAAATGCAAGAGCGGAAGGCTGGCTTGAGTGGGCAGAAAAGGAGAACGTGAAACTCGTTAACCTCTCAGATACAAAGATCGTGCGGTTTGATTTTGGCAAGGATAGTATGATGCCCCTGGAGCGAGTCTCGAAGGAAATTCTTGATGCAGATGTCATAATCTCAATACCTGCCATGAAGACCCATATGATGACAGGCGTGACCCTTGGTATGAAAAATATGTACGGCACGTTCCCTGAGATCGATAAGGCACGATATCACATGCTTGGGATAGATGAAGTGATATACTGGGTAAACCATGCGTTCACGCCGAACCTGACCATTATTGATGGAAGTATTGGCGGAGAAACTGTCGGTCCTCTTTCATGCGATTCAGTTGATTTTCGCACCATAATCTCGTCAAACAATGTCGTAACTGCGGATTCGATAGCTTCACAGCTAATGGGTTTTGCAGACCCGAAAGAGGAGATCGATCATTTGAAGCTTGCCCATGATCGAGGTCTTGGTGACGCCTCGAAAAAATTTGACTTCAATTCCCTGCCCTACAAACATTCATCTGACGGTAACTGGAAGCTGCCAGACCCTGAAGTTTCAAGGTTTTATGTATGGGGCACCCACATGCTGCTTAAGATCCCGGGCTGGGACACACTCTTCAATATTGGTTCTGACTTTTTCCTGTATGATGCCGCAAGGCTTCCGATATTGAAATATTTCACACCTGCATTACTTCAGATGGTCAATGACATTGGCAAATGGTCACTTGAGAAAAAACCGGATACTCCAGATAAGATAAAAAGAAAGGGAACAAATGTTGGAATTTACTCTATTCTTGTATTGATTTCCTTGTATGGTTTTGTGTCAGGTGGATTTCTCTGGAAATCCTCTATTGATTTTTCTCTTGGATTTTTAGTGGCAATAATTCTTGGCGCTTTGTTTAGCATGAGGATGAAGACAAAGCATCTTGTTGCCACGATTTTATCTTCTATTGGTGTTGCATATCTTGTTGAACGATTCGCTGTCATGGCAGGGATGTGGCGTTATATTGATAATGCCGCACCTTCGCTTTTCGCGCTGTTTGCGATTCCGATATTTGTTATTTTGATCCTTGGAAGTTCATATTTCCTTCAGCGTGCATTCGCCTATGTCAAATTGAAGGGGAAAAAATTAAGTTTAGTTCCTTTCGCTCTTGTTCTTATCGCCTTCATTGTATTCTTGCAGTTTGAAGGGTATATGTCTATTATTTCCTTGAATATGAGTGTAATTTATGCTGGTTTTGCGGTTCTTGGTTTATTGCATAACATCAGGCAGCCTCTTGAGTGGAACTTATCATTTGCTGTAGTTGCAGTGGCATTCGGCGGGGTTATGGAGCTTCTCGGATCGATCAGCGGGCTCTGGAGCTATGCTTTTGGCGAGGGCATGCCTGTTTTCCTGTGTCTTGCCTGGGCTATAAACGCATGGGCAGCCTGCGGGATATCACAGATCGCAGGAATAGATTTGAGGGATGGGGTTGATGAATGAATAATGAATTTAAACCCACGGAATAAAAGATTTTGTGGCAATGTGATTAAAGAGAGCCCCGGGAGGGAATTGAACCCTCGACCTCGTCCTTACCAAGGACGCGCTATACCTCTAAGCCACCGAGGCGCTTTTTTTATTTTTTTGATTTTGCCGGGATATATTTTTAAGCGGGCCCGGAGGGATTCGAACCCTCGACATCCGGGTTAGAAGCCCGGCGCTATATCCAAGCTAAGCCACGAGCCCAGCGCGAAGGCTCTTGATGTCTTGTTTATTTAAAAACCTTTGGTGTTGAATCCAATAATATCTGTCCTATTATCTGTCCTTTCATATCCCATACTCTTTTTTAAGAGATTCGATCTCAGGAAGCAGGATATGATCCAGTGATGTCCCTTTTGCCTCCCGGATTTTCATCACGTCAATAAGCTCCTCATACGCCCCACCTGCAAGACCGCTGGCAATCAGAGCCGCTCCCTGCGCAGCCATTTTAACGTTCCGGGCTCCAAAGCCCTCAAGCCTTCTCACCCTCCAGGGTTCCAGATGTCCTTTCAAATCATCAAAGAGACCTATGACCCTTGACATCCTGCCTGAGACCAGGATATCATCAGGTTTGACCGAAGCTGTAAGTGACAGGACATCCTTGACCGCACCTTCAATGTATGCATTCAATGCATCGCGATTATCCATCAAACCTTCGGGACTCGCACTGATAGTAGCCACACCACCCCTGAATATCAGCTCTTTATCAAATCCGCCCAGCAGATAAGCAAGCTCTGCGTCCATGCTGCCCATGGAAAGATATCCGATATTACCTGAACTTCCTCCAATCCCGTCCACGATCATACCGTCTTTAACCGCGATAGCAGCTGTGTATCCGAAACCCATCTCTAACATTATGAACGATGTCTCATTGTAATTCTTATTTTCTCTCAATGACTGGTCCCGAACCCCGAGCGCAGCACAGCACAGCTTGTCTGGCGTACCCATGTCTATCTTATTTATCTTACGGTGAGGCGGGACAGTAGGAAGGTGTATGACGCCTGGAATGAAAACGACGGGAAGCCCCCTTTCTTTCATTCGCGTTATTGAGCTGCGCATGCCAAGAATGCTTTTCTTATCTCCTTTTTTGATAAGCGACATCAGGAACAGCTCCCTTTCTTCAATATCAGATATCGCTGTCACAGGGATACCGTAGCCAGAGGGACCAACAACAAGCTCTGCCTTCGTCTCTATTATTATATCAGAGACCAGCTCGGGCTCCCTGAGGATATCCCCGGTCGATACTGACCTGTCAAGGATCACCCTGCCTTCATCCAGACCGCAAAAATCAAAACTTTTTGTCCCCGGGTCTATACCGATTACTCTGACCATAACCCAAGGTAAGCATACTCACTAATAATGTTTATGTTTTTATTATGTCTTTGCAGGCTTTCTTTCCATTACTTTTACCCATTTACCGGGTGTTACCTCAGCAAGAACCGGGGCGCCGGGTGGAATCTCGTCAAAAAAAACAGTCTGGTCGCCAAGCGGATGAAGATTTCCTCCGCATACAGGACATTTTTCTGAATAAGTCTTTCTTTTCTCCAAAAAAATAACCTCCTGATTAAGGTTGTATTTCAATATGCATAAGTGTATTGGTTAGATAAGAAGAACGTCCGGACCGGGATTTGAACCCGGGTCGGGGGCTCGACAGGCCCTCATGATAGGCCGCTACACTATCCGGACTTTAACGGGATTCGCCATAATGGTTTTGTTGCATTTAAGCCTTTTGTTGTTATCCGGTTTTCTGACAGTCAAGAGAAGTTCAAACGTCATGGTATATCAGGACATATAATATGTGGCATACAGCGCTATACCCAGAAGCAATGCGATTGTCCATGCAAGAAAAACCATCCTCATAGGAATTAATGTCTTTTTAATAAACTTGTTTAGCGCAAATGCAATACCGCCAGACAACCCCAGAAGTCCTGCGGCAACATGAACGATGAGGAGAAGACTGTCCTGTGAGGTGATGTTCAAAATGATCGCGCGGAAATTAATCAAGAAGCGATAACTCATCCACAGAAAAGCCAGAATGCCAAAAATGACAGCGATATCAGCTTTTTTAAAATGTTTTAAAAATTCCTTCTTTTTTGCGTGCATTACACCAAAAAGAAGTATAAAGAATGCAGCCATCTGTACCATCAAAGTTACATTCGCTAAAAAACCGGCAGATGTGCCTGGAAAACTCATACAAGTTTCACTCCTATATGTATATTATGTATATATTGTGATGTTATGATAAATAGTTAGTGCGCTCACAACGATAATCTTATTATGGATACATACCATCAATCAGCGTCTTAGGGCTCGTGGTCTAGTCGGCTATGACGTCGCTCTCACACAGCGGAGATCCTGAGTTCGAGTCTCAGCGGGCCCATGAATTTATCTATTCAAATCCTTGGATAGACTTATCTATCTGTAACATATCTTATTTAACAAATGGCGATCGAGATTGATTCATTGTTCATATTAATAGGAAAGACAGTAATATATGGGGCTTTAGCCCTTCTGATACTTGCTGTTCTGGGTTCTCTGCTAATTGCATATTCCTTCAAGACAGAGAGGTTCATCTTTCCCAATTTCATGTTATTTTCAATTACAGTCCTTGAAACGATTGTCAAGGCTATTTTCCGTCTTGTAGGAGTGGATGACAGCATTGTGGATGATGTGGGTATCGCTCTTAAGAACAAGATATCCATAAGAAAATTCAGGGAGACCCCCGTCAATAAGCGTTTGATCTTCCTGCCCCAGTGCCTGAGAGCCGTGGACTGTCCGTCAAAATTGAGTCCTGATGGAATGAAATGTATTAACTGTGGGCACTGTGAGGTCGGACATGCAATAAAAAGCGCGGAAAGTATCGGGTATAAAGTATTCATCGTCCCTGGCTCAAGTTTTATTAAACGGCTTGTGAGAAAACATAAACCCAATGCAATACTTGGCGTGGGCTGTATTACTGAAATTAAAGCCGGGCTTGAGATGTGCGAGAAGCTGAACCTGTTCGGTGTGGGGCTTGTGCTGGATAGGGCGGGATGTGTTTCAACAACTCTTAACTGGGATAATTTCTATGAATTCATAGAATTTGATGATCCAAATCCGAACTATTTATAAACGTGTATTATTGTGATTAGCACATGAACCGGAAAGGGCTATCAGAAAAAGATGTCTTGTCCATACTGGATAAAGCGCGGTCAAAAGATACATCTTACGATAAAGTGCTCAGCGCCATGTGCACAACGCCCCACCCGGTTGCAGTAAAAGCCCACATGCGGTTCATTCAATCAAATCTCGGGGACTTCGGTCTTTTTCAAGGGACAAAAGAACTTGAAGAAAAGGTCATATCACTTATGGGCGGATTGCTGGGCGACCCTCATGCCTGCGGTTATATCACGACCGGAGGCACGGAATCAAATATCCAGGCGCTTCGGACAGCCCGCAATCTGTCTGGAAAAAGGCGCCCGAATATGATAGTTCCTTCATCAGCCCATTTTTCATTCGATAAAGTGGCTGACCTCCTGGATATTGAGGTAAGGAAGGCTGATCTTGATGCTGAATTCAAGGTAGATATCGGATCTGTTGAAAGCCTTATGGATGATAATACTGCAGCTATTGTGGGTATTGCAGGTTCCACAGAGTTCGGGCAGATAGATCCGATAGACGAACTTGCAGAACTTGCAAATTCTCATGACATTTTCCTGCACGTTGATGCGGCGTTTGGCGGATTCGTAGTGCCTTTTCTTGATACAAAATATGATTTTGATTTTTCTGTGAGAGGAGTTTCCTCGATAACATCAGACCCGCATAAGATGGGTCTTTCAACAATACCTGCAGGCGGGCTCTTATTCAGGGAAGAAGCATGTCTTCTTCCTCTTGAGATAGATACTCCATACCTCACTATCAGGAAGCAGCATTCACTTACCGGCACACGAAGCGGCGCTGCTGTAGCGGCAGCATATGCTGTAATTACGCATCTTGGAAAAGAAGGTTACAAAAAGATAGTGGATAGATGCATGAAAATGACACACAGGCTCGTGAATGAAGTGCAGGAGTTCGGAATTACTCCGCTCATTGACCCTGTAATGAATATCGTTGCTCTTGATGTGCCAGATCTTGATGACGTCAGGAAACGACTTCGTTCAAGGGGCTGGTTCACCTCGATAACCCGCTCGCCAAGGGCTATGAGGCTTGTGATAATGCCGCATTTAACCGAAATCGCCCTTACTCATTTCATCTCAGACCTGAAAGACTGCCTGAGGGATTAACATCGCTAATGCTCGGAGTTCAATAATTTGTATTTGTTTAGCTCAGGCACAACTCATGTCGGTAGTTGCAGCAATACTTTCATTCTTTATTAACTCTTTTAGAATTTATCCAGGCAACGAAAGACAACCACCTTATAACTGGCATTCCTGTCAATAAAAAATAAAGCACATCACAAATTATATGAAAAATAAACCCAACGGAGATGAAGAATAATATGTTGTTTAGAATCCCCGTCATAGCTAGAACCACATTAAATTCAATTGTATGAAAAATATATATTACATTTAAATATGCTGTATCTGGATGCTGTTTATACTCTGGATATATATCTTTATTGAGTTGAAGTATTTTATCTATTGTGAATGCTTTATTAACCACGACCATTTGTAAATGGTCTAAATCAATTAGAACTGAAGATAGAAGAAATATTGATATGTTTGTTGTTCCATAACCGATTTTAAATAAGAATATACTCAAAATAAATCCAATTATAAAATGTGATAATAATTTCATAATCCACCCATATTTGTCTGAACCATTATATTAATGCAGTAAAATATTTATTTATATTACCACCCAAGGTAAAGAGAAAATATTTTCCAAGAACCCCAGCCATAAAATATAATTCCAATTAGGAGAAAAATAGTAGCTATATGGCTACAAAGTTGGTCCAACTTGCCATATATTGACATAGGTATATGTATATGTCGATAATTAAATAATTCACCTATATCACTTAAGTCAACTTCGGATTGCATAACTTCATGAAGACCTTCTATGAACCAATTATAATCGAAAATTATTGTCAAAGAGTAAAACAGAAAAGATAATCCCAAAGAAATAATGCCATATTTGATTTTATTAAAATCAAACAAATTCAAATCGTTGATATGCCCGGTAACAATAACATTTAGTAAAAATGTTGCTGTAAAAAAGAGAATACCTAAAGTTAAACCTGCAAAAAACTTATTAATATTTTGGAAGGATTGATACCAAAGATTTATAAAATGTATCGATTGTTCAGAATTTTTGAATTTTTTGTATATGTTTCGCCTACGATTTTCATACTTCACAATGAATTCATCAATTTTAAGTTCGTTGATTGTTAAGGTTACATTAGCTTTTTTATTGTTAAGTCTTAGCGAAAGAAAGTTCTTTTCATTCGCTACTTTTATTTCATTGGTACCGATTTTTTCAATATCTTCTTTTCTTACCCAATTGATACCATACTTATTTTCCAGATACTCTAAGAATATTCTATCATCTACTCCTGGAATATCGTCCCAGCTAAATAAATACAATTTTTTTTCCTTTGAATAATCTTGGTGTTTAAAATAATCTGAAATTGAAATAATTTTCTTTTTAATTGAATCGCAAATTTTGAGTACAAATTGAACCTTGAGACCCATGATATTTCTATAGGCAAATCTTACTATATATAAACCGCTATTTTTAAATCATAACTATATTATGGATCGTATCCAGAATAAAGAATCCAATCAACAGCTTAATTTTTCAGGACAACAATATCACAGGTTAGTGGTCACTGAAAAAAGATATAAAAAGTCACTTGGCACGTTCGAACTTGTAAGCCTTGGCGTTGGCGGCACCATTGGTTCTGGCATATTCGTAGTCCCTGGAATTGCAGCAGGAATTGCAGGTCCAAGCTCACTTCTTGCATGGCTTATCGTGGCAATTTCTGCCTCTTGTGTCATGTTATCATTCGCGTGGTCATCATCCAGGTATCCTTCTACTGGTGCTTTTTTTTCAATAATTGCAAAAGGATTCAATAAAAAAATATCCTCTGCTATCGTTATCCTGTACATGGTCTCCTCTGTATTCGGGAATGCCACGATAGCCGCCGGAATAGGACAATACATATCATTTTTTGGTTTTAAAAATCTTCTTCCCATAGAAGTCCTTATAATTTTCGGATTCTGCGCGCTCAACGTGAGAGGAGTTTCCCTTTCCGGCACAACAGAAAATATCCTGACGACCCTGAAGACAGTCCCACTCATAATTCTTGCACTCTTTTTGATACCATTTATACGGCTCAGTAACTTTACACCCTTCTACCCTGCAGACAGCATGGATTTCCTGAAAGCTATAATTATTATCTTGCCCTGTCCCCGGCGCCTGTTGCGACTGCTTCTGGACTTGTATTCGCAGAATCTGAAAAGCTTGTAGCAGTTATCGGGATCATCGCGATGCTGTCTGCATTGAACGCATACATGCTGGGGACTTCAAGGGTTATCCAGAACCTGTCGGGTGAGTTGAAAGTGCCCTTGTTCAGGGACATCAGTACACGGGGAACGCCGGTCTCTGCCACGATACTTACTGCCATTTTAAGCTCAATGCTTCTTTTATTCTCGAACCGCTTTGATGAGCTTGCAAGCATCTCGGTGATAACGACGCTGCTGCCGTATTTGTTTATTTGCATGGCAACATACAAAATATTTGAGGCGAGGAATATCAGGCTTGTGGCATTTATGGGGGCTGCAACCACAGCAGCAATACTGGTGATATCGTTCATGCCCTAAACCTTACAACAAGCTTTACATATCTATAAGCGATTTTAGTACCGGATAATACCATGACCACACTCGACCCCTGGGGCGCAGTCAAGATAGATAATTACTCAAAACTGTTCGATGAGTTCGGGATATCTAAGTTCGATGAGCTTCTCGGTAAAATAAAAAATCCTCACAGGTACATGCGAAGGCACATCATTTTCGGGCACAGAAGCTATGATTCCGTGCTTGAAGCCATGCTCTCTGGAAAGCCTTTCGCAGCCATGAGCGGCTTCATGCCCTCAGGCAGGGCGCACCTGGGGCATAAGATGGTGATGGAAGAGATAATATGGCACCAGCAGCAGGGCGGGGATGCCTTCCTTGCCATAGCCGACATGGAAGCACATGCGGTCAGGGGCAAGACCTGGAAAGAATGCAGGGAATACGGCATAAACGAGTATATCCTGAGCGCAATAGCCTTTGGTCTTGAGCCCGGTGCGCATATATATTTCCAGTCAGGATCAGCCTCTGTGAAATCGCTGGCTTTTGAGCTTGGCATAAAGGCGAATTTCTCAGAACTATCAGCAATATATGGTTTCAACGGGGAGACCAATATCGCTCACATGGTCAGCGCGCTCACCCAGAGCGCAGACATATTGAATCCACAATTAAAGGAATTCGGAGGACCGAAGCCTGTTGTCATCCCTGTGGGAGCAGACCAGGACCCGCACATCAGATTAACAAGGGGGCTTGCATACAAGGTAAATATGTTCATTGTGGAAGAACGGCAGGACAACGGGAGATCGTACATAAGCGTGCGCGGTAAAGCCGCCCCGAAAGAAGCGCTCAAAGAGATCGCAATGAGCACAGGAGGCAAACTTTATGAAGAGCATGTGGATATTTTCAAACAGAGTTTAACAGCAGTGGAATCTACAGTATGCGAAGTTGAATTGAAATACGGCGGCTATGCTTTCATGCCTCCAGCCTCCACATACCACAAGTTCATGACTGGTCTCCAGGGCGGAAAGATGTCAAGAAGCATCCCTGAGAGCTATATCGCCCTCATGGATAAGCCCGATGATGGCGCAAAAAAGGTAATGCGCGCAAAAACAGGCGGCAGGGTCACAGTTGAAGAGCAGAAAAAGCTTGGCGGAGAGCCGGATAAGTGCACGGTGTATAAATTATTGCTATATCATCTTGTCGATGATGACAATGAACTCATGGAGGTCTATAAGGACTGCGTAGGTGGAACGCGCGCGTGCGGAAATTGTAAGAAATATACTGCTGAACTGATGAGTGGATTCCTGAAAGAGCACCAGGAAAAGAGAGAGCTTGCAAGGGAAAAGCTGGGAGAGTTCGGGCTATAATTCGATTGATTTTTCATTAGACAACTTTAATACTACTTAAATCCAATTAATTACTGTAGTTAATTGGATTATAACATGACCAGCGATTACATAATAAGACTTATTCACGAATATAATCCGCATAAAAGAGGCGGCAGGATCGAAACTCCCGGATTCAGGAGAGAGCTTTATTATGAGATAGAAAAATGGCTCGATAAAAAGCAGGTTCTGGCAATAGCCGGACTCAGGAGAACAGGCAAAACAACGATCATGCGACAATTAATGGAAAAACCAGGAGTTGATGCTGCTTTTTTTTCATTTGATGAAGAAGAGACACAAAAAAAGGAAGTCCTTGTATTCATAATTGACTTCTTTATCAACAATTTTGGCTCAAAATACATTTTCCTTGATGAGATCCATTATATTGAGGACTGGGAAGGTGTGTTAAAGAGATATTACGATCAAAAAAATATAAAATTCATAGTCTCAGGCTCTGAATCACTTGAATTGAGCCAGGCAAAAGCAGCTCTTGCAGGAAGAATAATGACCTTCAAGCTTGATCCCTTGACATTCAGGGAATATCTGGGTCTTAAAGGGAAAAATAACCTCCGCAAGATCGCACCTGACGATTTTTCAGGAATTGAAAAGTATTACATGTCCGTCATTTCAGAAAAAGAATTTTTTGAGAGCGAATTTATTGAATACCTGTATAAAGGCGCTTTCCCTGAACTGGTGAATGAATATCAGGAGTCGGTCATAAGCACCTATATCCGGGAGCTTGTAGTCAAGAAAATCATCTATAGAGACATACCTGCAATATTCGAGATAAAGAGAAGGGATTTACTTTTTGAAATTTTTCGATATGCATGCAGCAATTCAGCCAATCTTTTTGAAATAAATAATTTATGCACAACTTATAGAGCAGATTATGAAACCGTAAGCAATTACCTTTTTTACCTGCGTTCGGCTTTCCTTATCAATATCGCAGAATCATATTCAAAAAGCCTGGCAAAGCGAGTGCGCAGGAATAAGAAAATATATGCTGCCCATCCTTCAATAGCATTTGCGGCGATAGGTTTTGGCAGAGACATGCTTGTTGAAAAAATTCTTGGACAATTTGTTGAATCAGCTTTTGCGGCAAACTTTTTCTGGAGGGACAGGCAGAAAAATGAAGTCGATGTTGTTCTTGAAAACAAAGTGCTTTTTCCAATAGAGGTAAAATTCCAGACCCAGATAACGTCATCTGACCTGAAAGGTCTGCGCAAATTCATGGAGGAATTCAGTCTCGAAAAAGGGATGCTCGTTACCAGGCATTTATTTGAGAAAAGAAATATTGATGGAAAAGAGATATTATTTGTCCCGGCATGGCTGCTTATGTGCGTGTATTGAATTCATTATTATATCAACTATGAAATATATTCAAGCTTTGAACAGTACCAAAATTATAAGAACTCAGGCAGCAGAATAACTATTGGATGCATACATCGGAGGAATAATGGTAAGATTAGAAAGACAGGGAGATTCTTACGTCCTTGTCACAGGTTCGTCGCAAAAACAGGATATCAGCGTCCTTATAAGCGCCCTGTCCGAACTCCAGAACCCATCTCCAGATAGTTCAAAGATCAAGGAAGGACTTGCGTATCTTGACAACTGCGGCGGAGCTGATTTCAGAAAAGAGATAAGGACAGTACTCCAGAAAGCAGCAGATAATAAAAGCATGACCATCATCGATTTATAACTATAGAACAACATCTTATCGATGACAGAGCTATTCCTGATACCCATAATTAGTGTATTCGATGTCCATGATATTGCGGTAAGGGACTGGCTTAATAAACTTGATGATAATGCCCTGAAAAGCCGCCTTGAATCCCCCTACGGACTTGAAAGGTACTTTTCCGAGAGCACACGCCATGCGATCAAGGGGGTAGAGGATGTCCACACTGAGGTGCTTCACCTGCTCGATGCTATCGATCCGCATGCTGTTTTTCTTGATATATCCGTGGACTTTGTCGAACTTGAGAACAGGTACAATAAGAGGCTGCTGTCACCCTCTGAGTTCTGGAAAGAGTATTATCAGGCAGGAGCATCTATTGATAATACATCAAAAGCAGTTTATTGCATCTATATTCAGGGCATTATTGACCGGTTGATCAGGCTCATAGAAAATAAAGAGCAGTTGCCTTTAAGCGTCGTCTTTTATGGCACTGACATGAAAACAAAGGAAGAACTTATCCCGGTTTATGAATACGCTTTTGACAGAGACAGCGAATTCGTACTGCAGATGGCAAGGGAACTCAATGAGATCATGAACCTTCGCGAGTCGCCAGAACATATCTGGTACAGCACAACAGCAGCAAGACAGACCGCAATCTCATACGAAGAGACTGAAAAATTTTACAATGAACTTCTTTACCGCATAAGAAGGCTCCTAAAATACAAAACCAGGGAGCATTTTGTCAGGAGTTTGAAAGAGAATGCCCTTGAATTCCTGAATGCATACGAGAAATTCCTTGACCATAAGATCAGGGAAGAAGAGATAAAATACTCAAATATCCTTGAAGGATTGAACGTCCTTGCTGTGCAATCCGAACTCAGGACAATCGTTATATTCTGCGCTCCAATGAACTATTTCAGCATTTTTAAGTCCCTTCAAACAGAAAAACGATTGCATGAGATGGGAATAAATCTCGGAGATATCGATATCAACAGACTGATAGAAACGATGAAGCCATTCATGCAAAAAAGCAGGATCATGCAAAGCAATTATGAGATCGCATTAGATATTCTCGGTATGAAAAGACCGCAGAGATTTGATGTTCCAGATGCAATAATTATGCCCTTTTGATTCATTTCTATAATCGGATATATGTGATCAAAATCCCCCATATTATTATGACCGCGATCCCCAGTGATATGAACTTTATGAAGGTCTTCTTTATCAATTCTGCAAGTTCATTCGGACCTGACCATTTCACGATAAATATCTTTGTCCCTGTGCTCATGATACCCGCAAGCACCGCTGTCAGAGCCGCGGTATTTGGGGAAACCTGACCGCTTACTGCAAGCGCTACGACAGATGCTGTCACAACTGCGCTGCTTACAAAACCTCCAAGAGCCGTGGCATACACGCCTGCTGCACCTGCGTATCTGTTGGCAAATGTTGAGAACATGGATAACGCTGCGAAACCGAAACCGAATTTAACCGCAGAAGAGAGTGCGAACGGCGACTCCAGTTTTATCATCTCGCTGACCTTCGTTCCATTCCTTGATCTTATTAAAGCAGACACGGCAAACGATGTGATCACAATCTGCGGCGGCGCCATAAGGAGGAACACCCTTCCGCTTGGATCAACGATCAGCGCTATGAGCAGGTTCCTTACAAGCATTGAAGCATTGGACATAATTATAGCTGTAAAGCTTGATTCCACAAGTTCACTTTTCTCTTTAGCCATTGCAGCTATGGCGCCTGTTGTGGCTTCACTGTTTACGATCCCCCCAAGAAGTCCGGAGATCGGAAGTCCGTACTTTGGGCCGAATTTTTTCAGTGTAATAAAGCTGATGAAGCTGAGTGTTGAAACCACGATCACTATCAATAGCACCCATCTTGGATTTATGACACCCATGAACAGTTCGTCAGGTGTCACAGGATACAGTATGAAGACCACTGCAAGAAAACGTACCGCGCTCTGTATCTCAACATCAGTAAGTTCAGTTGCAAATGAGTGAAGCTTTCGTTTCTCTGCAAGCAGTAGTGTTATCACCACAGCCCCGGCAATGGATATCATGTACTGGTTATGGGTTATAAAAATCCCGAGCATGAATGTGCAAAAGAGGGCGATAGGACCTGTTATTCCGGGCTGTCTCATTGTGACATTCTTTATATACACATATATTGCGGAGATCATAGAAAAAAACGCAAGTGATATAAGCAGGATACCGGGATTGACCGTGAGCGCAAGATAAGATGAAACCATCCCTGCAATACTTGCTATCGTAAAGGAGCGCACACCCGCTATCAATTCGCGCCCTTCTGCTCTCCTGTGTTCCCTTTCTATGCCGATCAGGATGCCGATAAGCGCAGCCAGCACGAGTTTCTGGAAGAAATCCAGGATCACGCTCATGTCGCCAAGGGATGACGGTATCAGTTCCATGTAAGGATATTATATGATTAATTTTTTATAAATAGTTATTGCCGGAAATAGATAACTTCATACACTTTCGGAAACCATTCTGCACCAATGATTAAGAAAAGACCTGTACTGCTCATGATACTGGATGGATACGGTATCAACAGGAATAAAGCCGGCAATGCCATAGCTGCAGCAAGAACCCCTAACCTTGACAGGCTTTTCTCAACATACCCTCATTGTGAGCTTGAATCCTCGGGAGAATCAGTCGGACTTCCCGAAGGTCAGATGGGAAACTCCGAGGTCGGGCATCTCAATATTGGTGCAGGGAGAG
>JAQUNZ010000062.1 GCA_028717345.1 Candidatus Methanoperedens sp. | reverse complement strand
AGCGCGTGCTGATAGTGGACTGGGATGTGCATCATGGGAACGGGACCCAGGAGGCGTTCTATGATGATCCGTCGGTTTTATATTTTTCTACTCATCAGTATCCGCATTATCCCGGGACTGGATGGATGGACGAAGTGGGGAAAGGGGAAGGTATGGGTTATAATATCAACGTCCCTCTGCCCGCAGGAACAGACGATGCAGGTTTTGTGGCAGCGTTTGAGGAAATTCTGCTTCCTGCTGCTCTTGAATTTTCTCCAGACATAGTGCTTATCTCGGCAGGATTTGACGCATGCGCAGGCGATGGTCTGGCAGGCATGAAAATGAGCGTTGAAGGGTTTGCTGTACTTGCTTCTATTGTAAAGTCAATAGCAAAAGAAAGCTGTGAAGGAAAACTTGCTGCGGTTCTTGAAGGAGGATATAATATTGTGCTCCTTCCTCAGTCTATTGCTTCTGTTCTTGAAGTGTTCATGGGCAAAGAACCGCTTCGTAGGGATGAGTCCACGCTCAGTCCGCAGGTCAGGGATCGACTGGAAGAGGTAAAAAAAGTACAATCCCGGTTCTGGCACGTCCGATAGATTAATAAACGAAAAGTTAGTATTAGCCGGAGAAGCCCGGTAGTGTAGCGGTCAATCATGCGAGGCTCTGGACCTTGCGACATAGGTTCGAATCCTGTCCGGGCTACTTTCCCCCACACTTCTTCAGAGCCTGAATCACATACCAGCTTCAAATTAACGGTTGCAAACCGATAATAATCGATGCAATTTCTTGAATTTACTTCCGGGATTTTCTTTTTGATTTCTCTTTTATTTCAATCATCCGGTCTGCGCAATCGTCAAGCTTAGCTTTGATTTCTTTCAAATCATCCTCGACGAGCTCTCTATTACCGAGAAGGGTGATAAAGCTAAGATATATTAATTCAAGTGTACCTTTAATGTCGGCTCTATCGGGCTCTTTTTGTTCCCACAGTGCTTTTGCTATCTCTTCTCTTCTTGAAATTTCTTCATTATTCAAGTTCGCATTTTTGTCGATTTTCTGAGGCTTTATCATTAGAATTCCACCTCTATCTCAGGAATTTTCATGCCACACAAATTCAGTCCTTTGATTTTGATTCTTTTTAAGACGAGGTTGATATCAAGTTTATCCGAAATCGCTGAGGCTGTTGTGACCTTTCCTTTTATGTTACTGATTTCCATTCCATCTTTAACATTCATTACTACTTTTTCAATTTTAAGGGTCATGACGGTCGTGATGTCAGCGTTTTCCGCATCCCCGGTACGAGTTACCTTGGGGCCAAAAGTATTCTTACTCGTTGTTATTGTAATCGGAGTAGTAGAAATGGCTTTAAATCCTTTGGTAGTGACAGACGGGATTTCGATGTTTAATGCGCTTATGTTATTCATTACTATGTGCGAGCTTGATATATTCTTCGAATCCATTCTCTCGATGTTCGTTTCTTCAGTTATTACATTATTGGGACACATCGGATTCAGCATTGGAAGGCAGACGCCGAGAGTCTTGCACAAGGGGCTGTCTAAGGGTATACTCGTACATTTCATTTGGACCTTCTCTGCAGTAACTTCTTCTATGATTGTTCTCCGGATTGGCTCAGGTGTCATTGAAAAAGGACCCATGGTCATCTTTGGCGACTGCATTGAAATGCTGCCGCTCTGGAATTCGATGTCGCCCAGAGGTTGCGTCTCGGTAAAAGAGGCAAAATCCACGGTACCCGACGGATGTAAATCCGGCATCCACCAGGGCGTATGAATAGTCCCGGAGAAGGAAGAACTAATGGAAAGCGTGATTGCTATTTCAACGTTTTTTGCCTTGCACGATTCATATGTGAAATCTCCCTTGAAATCATCCAGCTCGACATTCGGAATAGTCATCGTACTAATCTCGATTTCTTCGATGGAGACCGGACCCCCAATGCTTGAGGCAATCTCTGAATCCGGAATTATCACACGGGATGTTATCTTCTTGGCTTTTTGATTGGGACAGCGTGGTACCGGGGGGGGACAACTTCCACACTTTTTATCTGTTTTGGGTATATTAATATTAGTTAACGGTTCTACCACTCTTGAATTAGTTATAGTTGCCTTCCCAGGATTTGAAGCCTTAGTTTTTCTCAAATTTTTGCTCAAGATCGCACCCAGACTTAAACTATATCTTGATGATATTTATTGCTTTTGGCTAACTTGGTTTGACGATTTTTTTTATCTAGCGCAATTTGTAAATCAAGAAGTGAAATCGCGGGGAAGTCCGCGCTATAGATATAATCCTTATCCACATGTCATAGCATCGAAGAAGAGTTTGAGGATCTCCGATGACATCAAATTCCTTCGTGTAAAACGCTTCTGCAAGAGTCATTTTGCCAGCAATAATTTTGAAGAGACAGTCCCTGGAGAGGGCGACACGAACGTTTATTTCGTTTTTGGGTGTCCCTTTGGTGATTATGATTTCGCGTTTCCGTATCTGGATTACGGCTTTATCGCTGTCAAGAGTTTGAAGGCAGGTAATCCCCCGGGCATCTTTAATGATTCCGCGCAGCTGGAGTGGAAAGTCTTCCTTCATTATTTCTATGAAATCGCTCAGGAATTTTTTAAGCTTCAAAGTCATAATTTCTCACGCTCCCGCGCGGTCTGACAGATTCAAACCAACAGGGAATGGTCTTTTTATAGGTTTTGCCTCCCACGCTTCCACTGAAGGATGCGGTGCAGAACATTTCATTGAGTTCAGTATCCAATGTACCATTGATGCTTGAAGGGATTACGCTGCAAACAGCCCTGGGCGTAAAGATAATGTTGAGGTTGTCAGAACCATCGACTGCTGAGAAAACTATTCTTTCAGGTATGCATGGTTTGTAATCCGGATAAATCAGGCGGGTAATTCCAGGAATTACGCTCTGTTCGCCAGAAAACCTTCCTGACCGGGTAATCTCAATTTTTTCACTGCCAAAATACTTTTTTATACCATTTTTCTTTTCTACGATAAAACCACCATAAGATAATTCGTCGGATGGACCATATCGGTAAAACAGAAACCTTGCGCTCACTGGTTCTTTTGCATTCGATGGATCGCAAAGTAAGACTCCAGTGTCCCATCCCCATGGGGCGCCCCAATCGAAACGACCGCCCTCATGGTCATGGTATCCTGTGCGAGTATTAATAGGAAAAACAGTTCCGTCCAGTGTGACTTCCCCGGAGGATAGAAGTCTCGGGCATTCCACCCAATTTTCCCAGAACTTACGCATTTCATCAGCTGCCCGGATCATTCCGATACTTATTGTCTTTTGCTCGTCCAGAACATCAAAAACGATTTCTTTACTTGATTCAGGTGGCAGGATAACCGCAAGACTTAGATTGAAGGACGTTTTATCTATCGTACCTTTTATATTGAAAGTGTTATCCTTCTTGTAAGTCACCTCAACATCTTCACCGAGAAAATCCGGGTTGTATGCTGATATTTGCAGCTTTCTCAGGGGGATGATCTTACTCCCTGTTAAAATTTTCCCTTGTGGGTCTACGAAAAATGAAAGAGCGCTTCCATATCCACGTTTGGCATCAAAGGGGTTACCATGAATCCCGAAATTCAGGAGCCCAAATATACGGGTTTTTCTATCGTAAAATACGAAATCGTGCCATTCTTTATACAGCGCCAGGCGATCGTCAAAGATTGAAGGTATGTTAAAAGCGTCAAGTTGGATTGTGTCATCTATGGAGTAGAGTTTCATTCGGATGGCGGCTGTATTATTTTTCTTCTTGGCTTGGTAAAGCTGCATCCAGAATAGCTATGGTTTTGCTCGATTGTTTTTGCAGGAGCACGATCAAGTCAGAATTGAATTGAAGGTAAGCACGCATAAGGTCATCGATTGAGCCGTCGATAAGAGTGTCCCAACCTTTGTTATCCAGTTTGGACACGCGTTCAGAAACCTGGATTAATTTTTGAAGTGTTTCCAGGGAATTGTTAGCCGATGCCTGGGCTAACTTCGTCACTTGTTCCTGATAGTCAGGATTGCTAAGGTTCCCGACAACCTTGTTCATTGCCCGCTGTATGGATCGTGGATTGATTGCCATCGGGCGGGGTATTGTTGTGCGTTCACGGTTTGATCTTGTAACCTTCTTTTTTTCACTCATGAAAATCCCTGATATTGTAGTAAATCTTTGTCTATTTATTTCTTTCGCTTAATAATGTAACTGGTCTGATCCAAAAAGAATTGTTTCCAGCGCTTCTCGGTCATCCAGTCGCATTCATCAAGAAGTATTCTTTCGGCCTTTATAGCCAAACTTAGCGCTATTTTCTCAGCATATTCGATGCTGTAATACTTTTGCATAAGTTCCTCCACGTATGCCACGTCCGAGTCAGTCTTATTGTCACGCGGTGTTTTCAGAATTCTGCGTATTCTTTTTCTCTCATGCGAAGTGCATGAGTTAAGAAGATGAATAAGTATGAGAGTTCGTTTACCCTCAAGGATGTCGCCTTTGATTTCTTTGCCATACAGTTTTTGGGATGCGGTCAGGTTCAAGGTATCATCAGTTATCTGGAATGCCAGCCCTATGTTCAGTCCAAACCTCGTAAATGTATCCAGCTGCTCGGGAGTAGCATGTTCACTGCCAATAATCAGACCTGTCCTGACCGGGGTAATTACAGTGTACCAGCAAGTCTTGTTCTCGCATAATCTAAAATAATCCCTGGGCTTCAGATCTGTTCTGTTCTGCTTTACGTATGTCAGCTCCATTATCTGCCCTTCAACGCTTCTCCTGGCCATCTCCTGTATTTCCAGGATTACCTGCAAGGATTTCTGCACTCCTATTGAGCCGAGGTTATCTATCAGCGGAGACATGCTAAGAATCTTAACGGCATCACCAGCATTGGCAGCCAGGGCAAGACCGTATTTCCTGTTCAAAGTGAGGTCACCTCTTCGATAAAGTGATTGATCTACGATATCGTCCTTGATAAGAAACGCATTGTGGAGCAGTTCTATAGCCGCTCCTGTATCGATCGCTTTGTTGTAATCCCCCCCTACCGATGCCGCAGCTGCAAGACATAACGCCGGCCGAATCCCTTTTCCCGGCCTGGTGGGGTAGTCAGATAGAACTTTATAGGCTAGACTGGCTGGTCTGAAATTTTTCTTCAAGTAATATTGCATTCGGATTGCAACCTGTTTTTTAAGTGTATTTAGAGTTTTTTTGCTCAAACTGATACCTTTTTTTTCATATTGATACCTTTGCAGATAATCTTTGCGGAGCTGTGAAGTTTGTATCTTCTTAAGCAGCTATACCATAGTAAATGGAGAAGGCAGCCTTGAGGATTCTGTGAATCTCCCTGACCCGGATATAATTGCAAAGGATATTGCAGAAAATCTTGAAGATGCATTGGAGCTGTTTAGAAGTATTCAGGATATCAGTTTCATGCATCCATCATGCTCAATAAAACCATGTCTAGAATAGAGCGATCGCAACCAGTTCTCATCGACCTCATTACTGCCAACACTCAAGGCCATGACCGTAAAACCGATTTCTTCTGCGACTTTCTTTATTTCAACCATCAAGAGTTTGAAGTACCCACGCCCACGATATTCAGGATATATTTTGAATTGATGGATGAAAAGGATCTTTGGGTGCGTATCCCAAAAATCATAAACCACGTGACCTACCTGATTATCTCCTACGTTTACTTCTTTTATCATTTACGCTCATACGGCCAGGATATGATAAGTCTATTGTCACTTTTTATTTCAATGCCCCGCTTACCATCTCTGCCAGATCCAGTACCTGTACCCTATCATCTGCTTTTTTGTCTTTTAAGCCATCTTCAAACATAGTCAGGCAGTAAGGGCAGCATACGCAGATAGTTCCCGGGTCTTTCTTCAATGCCTCCTCGACGCGCGCTGCATTGATACGTTTCCCGGTGCTTTCCTCCATCCACATTCGTCCACCGCCGGCTCCACAGCAAAAAGATTTTTCATAGCGATGTTCCATCTCAGTTGGCACCCTGCCAGTGATCGAGGCTATTACTTCACGCGGGGCTTCATAAATCCCATTATAGCGTCCCAGGTAGCAGGAATCATGAAACACCACATTGCCTAACTCTTTAGCATTCAGCTCAAGCTTTCCAGCTTTTATCATATTACTGATCAACTCGGTGTGATGGATAACTTCCAGTTCCATACCATACTGGCGATAATCATTCTTCAGGGTATTATAGCAGTGCGGGCACTGTGTAATAATTTTTTTTATGCCTTTTTCTTTAAAAATCCTGATATTTTCTAAAACCATGCGATCGAATACGAATTCATTACCCAGGCGGCGCAGGCTGTCACCGCAACACAACTCCTCTTTTCCCAGGATACCCCAGGAAATGCCGCTGGCATTCAGTATCTTGGAAATAGCTACAGATACTTTTCTGCTTCGTGCATCAAAAGCACCGAAACAGCCAACGTAAAATAAATATTCGGTCTTGCCTGTCTCAAAAGGTTTAACATCAGCTTCTGCTGCCCATTTCGCACGATCCCCCGGCACGATGCCCCATGGGTTGCTGCGCTGTTCCATATTTTCGAACATTGAAACTAATTCATCAGGAACTTTCGCTTTCATCTCTACCAGGTTTCGGCGCATATCAACGATCCTTGATATATGTTCAATGAACACAGGACATACTTCCATGCATGCCCCGCAGGTTGTGCATGCCCACAGAACTTCATCTGCAACACTACCTTCCCCGCCTTCACCGATCAATGGTAATACCATATCCTTCTTTTTAGCGATCAGAGGACCATTTTTCAGCAGGTTGACCTTTATATCATGGATTACCAGCCGCGGGTTTAACAGCTTGCCGGTTGCAGTTGCAGGACAATTATCCGAGCAGCGGCCGCACTCGGTACATGAATAAGAGTCAAATAAGCCTTTCCAGGTAAACTGGTCTATTTGCCCGACACCGAACACATTTCCCTTTTTGAACTCTTCCCTGGGCAGGGTGTTGACTTTCATGAGACTCCTGAAAAACACGTTTGGAATACCTGTTAAAATATGCATGTGCTTGCTATAAGGCAGATAATTCAGGAAACCCAGCAGCACAATGGTATGGAGCCACCAGAAAGCGTTAATGTATCCGCCCAGGTTTTCCGAAGGAACATACGAAAAAAAAGTTGAGGCTACAAATTTTGAAACGGGCATATAAGAAGCGGCTTCTTCACTCCCATTGGCTATCTCACTGGCATGCAGACCGAAAAAGGCGACCATAAGCAAAGCTATCAGACCCAGAATAATAAAAGCATCCCTGTTTCGCGCTTCGATGTAGGAAGGCGGGAAAGCAAGGCGGCGGATGATAGCAATGCACACCGCCAGCAGGGCAAGGACTGATGCGATCTCAATTATTAATGCCAATGGATGGTACACGCCGCCAGGTAAAAGCGAGAAGCTAATATAATCCGGGAACATACCCTCAAGCAGGAATTCCGTATTCGCTATTAATAATATCATAAAAGACCAGAAAAGAACAAGATGGTTCAAACCAAAACGGTATCCATGGGAAACAGTACACTGCTGCCCAAAAGCGTAATAAATCATGCCCCGGATACGTTTTCCGATATCGTTGAAACGGTTTTCAGGTCTGCCAAGCAAAAGGAGGCGGAAGCGCCCGTAGCAACTCCAGCAAAAAAGAGCTATGGAGGCTGCAAAAATAATTGTTTTGATGTTAAGTAACATAAATCACTCCACTATGAAACTTTTAAATTTCCTCTGGAAAATGGAATATTTGCATAGGCAATCAACCACAGAGTTCACAGAGAACTCAGAGCTATGCAGCTTTTCTCTGTGTTCTCTGTGCTCTCTGTGTTTTTCAATGTCTAATTTCGAAAAACAAACCGCAGGATTCATTTACCCACCTTCCCTGCGCGCAACTCCCTTATGGTACTGATAATGGCCGGTACTACCTGGAAAACATCGCCAACTATGCCATATGTAGCAACTTCAAATATCGGCGCTTTCTTATCCTGGTTGATAGCGATAATGACATCCGAACCTTGCATGCCAACTAAATGTTGAATTGCACCACTTATGCCGCACGCGATATATATTTTTGGCCTGACAGTCTTGCCAGTTTGTCCGACCTGGCGTTCTGCAGGCATCCATCCCGCCTCCACTGCTGCGCGAGAACACCCTACCGCCCCGCCCAGTTCGTCAGCCAGCTGTTGTAAGATTGCGAAGTTCTCAGAGCCGCACATTCCCCTGCCCCCTGAGACGATTATCTCAGCACCTGCAAGGTCTAATTGCTCCCCTGTTGCATCTTCTATTACTTCAATAACCCTGGTAGGAAGATATTCTTCGTTGATGTCCATGGATTCCCGGACTATAGTGCCAGTGCGTGATGCATCCATGTTCGCACGTGCCATCACATGCGGCATGACCGTGGACATCTGCGGTCTGGTCTTCTCGGTTAAAATGGTAGCCATGATATTGCCGCCAAAGGCTGGACGCGTCTGGAGTAAGTATCCTTTTTCGTCTATGTCAAGGCCAGTACAATCCGCAGTAAGGCCTGTTTTGAGTTTTGTTGCCACGGCGCCCGCCAGATCTCTTCCCATGCCCGTTGCTCCCATCAATAATATCTCAGGCTTATACTTATCAACTAAGTAACATATTGCCCTGAAATAAGTCTCGGTTCGATAATGATGAAATACGGGAGCATCTATCAGATAAACCTTTGAAGCGCCATAAGCGAACGACTCCTGGCAAAGGTGTTCCACATGGTCGCCAATGACGAGAGAGCACAACTCTACACCCAGGGTTTTTGCAAGCTTTGAGCCTTCACCCAGCAGTTCCCATGAAACCGTTGCAGGCTTACCTTCGGTATGCTCAACAAATATCCAGACCCCCCTGTATTCTTGTATTCCCGTTTCCCCAACAGCAGCTTCACCAGGCGCTGTCGCAGCCATTCCTGCAAGGATATTGCGTTCCTCAGGTGTGAAATACATCTCCAGGGCTTGTGATGGGCATATCTTTACGCACCTTCGGCAACCAATGCACTTTGCCGTATTTATGACCGGCTCACCCTTTTCATTCATTTCAATAGCATCTTCAGGGCAGTCACTCTGGCAGCGTGCTCCGCATGCTATGCATATTCCAGGAATAAGCCGGGCTACACCGCGGGGTTTCTTTATATTTTTCTCTTTTTCCATTGCTTCTTGCCTCTATTTATTCAACTGTGCTCTCTGTGGTTATCTCAAAATCATATACAAAATGCTCGTTTTTCAATGAGTCTTTCGATCAATAACCGTGAAGCTTCCTCTGGATCCTTGATACCATCACCGATTATTTCCCCGCTGGTTCTCTGGGGTGAAAAGATCTTTCGAACCTGTGTAGCAGAGCCCTTAAGTCCGACCGTGTTTTCATCTAATCCCATTATTTTGTTATCCCACAATGTTGTTTTTGAATCCTCTGCCATTAATCGCATGGGCACTATCGGATATCTCAGGCTGTTTATTTCTTTCACGACTGCGATCATTGCAGGTAGTGTCGCTTCCACTATTTCATGCCTACCTTCCAGCCTGCGCCTGACCCTTATTTTCTTTGCCTTCAGGTCAACACTTTCAATGCGGTCAACAAGTGTCAACTGTGAATATCCAAGGCGAGTGGCGATACCCGGTCCAACCTGGGCAGTATCTCCATCAATTGTCTGCCTGCCGCATACCACGATAGCCACTTCTTCCTTCTGCCCAAGTCTCCTTATGGCTTCGGATAGAACCTGGCTTGTAGCCAGGGTGTCAGCTCCTCCAAAGGCGCGGTCGCTTAGAAGTAAAGCTTCATCTGCTCCAAGGGCGATCGCTTTTTTCAGTGTGATCTCTGTATTTGGCGGTCCCATTGAAATAACAGCTATGCGAAAGCCATATTTTTCTTTTAACCTTAACCCTTCTTCTAATGCGTGGGTATCATAAGGATTAATAATAAAAGGCACACCTTCACGGATCAAAGTACCAGTAACCGGGTCAACTCTAACCTGTGTAGTATCCGGAACCTGTTTTACACACGTGACAATTAACATTAAATGTAGAGTCCACCATTTATATCAATGACCTGTCCTGTTATGTAATTTCCGTCTTCTGAGACCAGATATGCCACCGCACCTGCCACCTCGGATGGCTTCCCGAGTCTTCCCAGCGGTATCTGGGCAAGAATTTTCTCCATTATTTCTTTGGGAACCGATTTTAGCATGTCAGTTTCAATAAATCCCGGCGCAACAGCGTTTACGGTTATACCCTTGCCTGCAAATTCTTTTGCCAGCGTTTGCGATAGAGCTATCAATCCTGCTTTCGAAGCTGCATAGTTCGCCTGTCCGCGGTTGCCCATTCTTCCGATAACCGAGGATATGTTCACGATCCTTCCGTACTTCCTCTCCAGCATACCCTCTATGACCGCTTTGGTACAGTAGAACGCTCCATCCAGGTTCACAGATAAGACTTCTGTCCACATCTGGGGAGTCATTTTTACAAAAGATTTATCTCTTACTATTCCTGCGTTATTGACCAGAATATCTATTTTACCGAACTGCTTTACAACCTCGTCCCGCATCCTGTTAACCTGCTCAAAGTCATTGACGTTTGCCTGGCATATGATAGAATGCTTACCCATAGAATCTATTAACTCTGATACTTCCTTCGCGTTCTCTTTTGTCTCCATCAGGTCTATCTTCAGGGACAATCTATCGAATTCATCCATCATACCCATCTGATCTATTATCTTTGATAACTTCTCAGCCTGATCTCTGGTTGACTGATAATTAATTGCAACATCTGCGCCCTCTTCCGCCAGCCGCAAGGCAATTGCCTGACCAATCCCCCTTGATCCTCCCGTGACCAGGGCGACTTTACCTTCTAATCCTGCTTTCTTTCCCATATTAACTACCTCTTTACCACCATGGCAATACCCTGACCCCCTCCAATACAGAGGGTGGCAAGACCGTAGGTACCTTTCCTTCGCTGCAATTCGTGCAGAAGTGTGACCAGTATCCTTGTTCCACTGGCTCCTATAGGGTGCCCGAGGGCTATGGCGCCGCCATTAACATTAACTTTGTCAGGGTTCATGCCCAATTCCCTTCTGACAGCGATACTCTGAGATGCAAAGGCTTCATTTAGCTCTATAAGGTCGAGCTTATCAGAAGTTATGCCGGCTTTTTCCATGGCTTTTCTTGTCGCGTAAATTGGACCAAGACCCATCAGTTCAGGAGGAACTCCACATAACCCATAACTTTTGATAGTCGCCAGGGGCTTAAGTCCTTTATCCTTTGCCTTTTCTTCAGACATCAGAAGAACAGCAGCGGCTCCATCGTTGATTCCTGAAGCGTTGCCCGCAGTTACTGTCCCATCCTTTTTAAATGCTGGTTTTAGTTTTGCAAGAGTCTCTTTTGTGGTGCCGAACCTGGGGAATTCATCCGTATCAAAGAGAACAGGCTCGCCTTTTGGCTGAGGAACTGCAATTGGGACTATCTCTTCTTTAAATCTACCTGCCTTAATTGCAGCTTCTGCCTTATTCTGGCTTATTGCCGAGAATTCATCCTGTTCTTCCCGCGTGATCCTGTATTTTTCTGCTACGTTCTCTGCTGTGACGCCCATATGGTAATTATTGAAAATATCCCATAATCCATCATGTATCATCAAATCCACGACTTCATCGTTGCCCATCTTTGCTCCCCAGCGGTTTTTTTTCAGGGCATACGGAGCCATGGACATGGACTCCATGCCGCCTGCCAGCACAACATCCGCATCACCCAGCATTATGGATTGTGCCCCCAGAACAACCGATTTCAAGCCCGAGCCACACACTTTATTCACGCAAAAGGAAGGTATCTCTTTTGGAATTCCCGCCCCAATTGCAGCCTGCCTTGCCACATTCTGGCCATGACCCGCTGATAGAACATTTCCCATAATGACTTCTTCAACTTCACTTTTTTCAACATTTACCCTTTTCAGGGTATCTTTCAGAACAACAGAACCAAGTTGTCCGGGACTGAAATCCTTAAGACTTCCCCCGAATTTCCCGACTGCAGTTCTTGTTGCAGATACAATAACTACATTCTTCATATATTCACCCGATTTTTATATATAAATATCAAATTATTAATCCACCATCTACGCTAAGCACAGCCCCATTAACAAAGTTTGCCTCATCTGAAGCAAGATACAAATATGCATAAGCAACATCCTTTGGCTCGCCAAGCCTGCGCAATGGAGTTTTTTCTTTCATCATTTCAAGGATCTTTTCAGGGACATTTGAGGTCATCGGAGTCGCAATAAATCCTGGCGCCACAGCATTTACACGTATCCCTTTTTTTCCCAGTTCCTTTGCCAGGGTCTTTGTCATGCCAATGAGACCGGCTTTGGTTGCAGCATAATTGACCTGCCCGACATTGCCGTTGAGTCCTACTATCGAAGATGTATTGATAATTACTCCATTCCCCTGGTTCATCATGACTTCAACAACAGCCTGGGCGCAATTAAAAACTCCTTTAAGATTGACATTAATAACCTTATCCCACTGTTCCTCAGTCATTTTCGATAAAAAGGCATCCTGAACAATGCCTGCATTATTTATTAACACGTCTAATTTACCATATTTTTCAAGAGTGATCTTAACCATCTGTTTTGCCTGTTCTCTGTCTGATACATTCAATTTAAAAAAAAATCCCTCTCCATTTTTCTTGATCTGTGCTGCTGTTTCCTCGCCAGCCTTTTCATTCATATCGGCTACAACTACTTTGGCTCCTTCTTTTGCGAACAATAGCGCGGTTTCTTTGCCAATACCGCTTCCTGCTCCTGTGATAATTACAACTTTATTTTCAAGTCTCATTTCTTGTTCACCTTTGATCTGCGATTTTTTCCTTTTTGTTCTCGCGATTTTTCTTTTGACGATCCAGTTTTCTCTTCTTTTGTTCCTTTCAGAAGAGACCTCGGTTTTAACCACCCGGCAATCCTGGGACAGACCTCTTTCTGGGACTTGGAGCCCACAAAGATACCTATATGACCTGTGGGGAAAACGAGCGTTTCCTTATCCGAACTTGATACCGCCTCAGTCAGGGGTTTACTGGCATCGTTAGGAACGAGGTGGTCGAATTCCGCCATGACATTAAGCAGAGGCATTGTAATATTCTTCAAATTGATCTTCGTACCATTGATCTTCATTTCATTTTTGATAAGCAGGTTCTTCTGATAACAGTCTTTGACGAACTGCCTGAGGGTCTCGCCTGCCTGGTCGGGACTGTCGAAAATCCATTTCTCCATTCGCAGGAAATTCCTGATATTCTCAACATTGCGCATCTGGCATTCTGCATCATCCGGGGAGCATTCGATCCGATCAAAAAGACCCACATACTTATCGATAATGAGCCTGAACGGGTCTGTGAGAAGGAATCCCTGGTTCAGGAAATCTCCAGGCACCATTCCATAATAATCCACGATCTTATCCACATCCAGGCTTTTTGCCCAGAGATGAAGAAGTCCTTTATCAGTATCAAAATTAACAGGAGCCACTAAAGTAACCAGGTTCTTTATATTTTCAGGGTGAAGTGCGGCATACATTATAGAAAAAGTGCCGCCCTGGCATACGCCCATAAGCGTGATCTTATCCAACCCCGACCGCTCTTTAATTTTATCCACGGCATTGTTTATATATCCGTTCACATAATCGTCCAATGTGAGATATCTGTCCACACCCGATGGATATCCCCAGTCAATGATATATACATCAAAACCTTCATCCAGAAGTTTCTTTATTACGCTTTTATCAGGCTGGAGGTCCAGAATGTAGTACCGGTTCACAAGTGCGTACACTATGAGTATTGGAATCGGATGTGGTTTTTCCACAGTTGGGATATAATGGAGAAGTCTCATCCTGTCTTCGGTATAAATGATCTCTGAAGGGGTTGTTCCAACCGAAAAATCAGGAGGTCTAAGGAATATTTCCATTCCATATTTGACTTTCTCAAAATCTTCAATTAAATTAAGTGCGTTCATGTCATCTCCTTACCTGAGACCCTATTTTCTCTCTTTGAGTTCTTTGATCTCGCTGGTTAGTTCCTTTACTTTTTTCTTAAGAGAATACAACTCTTTGTTGATCTCGTCGATTTCCGTCTTTGTAGGGAGATTCATGGGTTTTAGATAATTCTCTTCAAGCATTCCCCTGTTGTATGTTTGAAAATCCATTAAACACGAATTCAATTTACCCATGTCTGAGGCAAAATGACCCGATCTCATAAATTCCTTGAAGGTCTCGCTATACGTCTCAATACATACCCTGTAAAAATCCTTATACGTCTCAGGACTGATATCCCCTTCCATCTCGCTTCCGGTCTTTTCTTGAACTCTGCGCATTGCTTCCAGTAATACAGTCTGGATATTGGAATTGGAATCCATTCCTGCCGTATAAAGGTTGACAAAGGTAGAGAAACCCTTCATAAATTTTTCGGATTTCTCTCGTGCCGGACCAAGGGCAGGCATTTCGATAAACCTGCCCGTAATGGCATCGTAGTTTTTTAACCCCAGATCAAAAAATTCCTGGACGGATTCAAAACTGGTTTTTTCCATATTTAAACCGCGTCTTTGGAGGTGTGGTACGATTTTACCCAGATATTTGACATGTTGCTAAATGTATCTGTGTATACCTTTGCTGCATTCTTCACAGGCTCCATGATCTCCTTGAACGGGCTGAACGTGGGCGTGTTATCAAAGAAGTTGTCAAATGCCTTTCCATACATTTTTCCCCAGAGATTATAAAGTTCTTTATATGCCTCCGGGTCAGCGCCCTGTTTGGAAAGCTCCTCAGCCTTCTGTGACATTTTTCCAAGGGTTGCGATCCAGGACTTATACAGGTTCAGATTAACGTTTTCGCTGCGCAGGAAATACTCTAATATTTCCTTTGAAGGACGCATGGACTGGGTATCAAACAACCTTCCATAGAGTTCCTGAAATGTATTCATCCATAAGGTATGAAATTCCTTATAGGCTTCAGGGTTCGCATTTCCACGGGAGATATCTGCTGATTTCAAAGAAAGCTTCAGCATGGAGTCGGTATACGGCACGTAAAGCTTCGCGTATGAATCTTTCCATATTTTTGACATCTGCTCAAATGCCTCTGAATATATATCAGGCGTGCCTGTGATGTTCTCAAATATCTCTTTCATATTTTGCCTCAATGGCAGTGTAAGAAGTTCGTTGAGCATTTTTCCATACGACTTGATCCACATATCATAGACTTCTTTATATTTTGCAGGATCTGCTTCGCACTGGAGTACTTCGCGGGTCACCCTGGAATTTTCATTTAATTCTGCGATCATTGAACTGTATATTTTATTCGATTCCTCTGCGCTACCCAGGAGTTTCTCAAATGTTTCCTTATTGGATTCCAGGGTCGGGATCTCATAAAATTTACCGAAGCTGTTCTGGGAGGTTTTCACCCATTCACTATAAAATTCCTTATATGTTTCCGGTGCAGCATCCTTTGAGAGTTCGAAGGCTTTCCCGAAAAGCGCTTCCGTTGATTCGAACCAGGGCTTGTATAGCTTTAAGTAGGAATCTTCCCACATTTTTGAGACTGCTGTGAAGCTGTCTTCGCATGTCTTGAAATTATTCTTTTTTTCAGTATGGATATCTTCTTTGTGGATATCTTTTCTTTCTTCAGATTTTCTTACCATATTCATTCACTTCTTTTTAATAGTCCCCGGAATTAATTCCGGGGTCTCCCGG
>JAQUNZ010000061.1 GCA_028717345.1 Candidatus Methanoperedens sp. | reverse complement strand
AAGTTCGATCTTGTTTGCCTGCTCCCTCAGGAGATTGTTCCTCTCTTCGAGCATCTTTATCCGGTCCATCAGATATCTCGAAAAGTCATCATTCCCTATTCCGATCTGGATTTCTCGGTTTTCCTGGATCTCAGACATATAAGTCTCCGAATGATATTTAAGCGTGGACGGTATATAGAGTTTTCGTCAGAAATGCAATGCGAAATATGCGGTGTAGATATTAAGGGAGCGCCTATCAGGGCGACTGTTGAAGGGACTGTTCTTGACTTATGCAGCAAATGTGCCCGTTATGGAAAAGTATCGGATAAGTGGACGCCTGTCTCAAGAAAGATAATGCCAACGGAAAGGGTGATAGTGACCCATAAACCCAGACGTGATGCATTTGATAAACTTGGGGATGAATTGATCCCGGATTATGCAGGTATTATCAGGAAAGCAAGGGAATCGCAGGGCTTAACTATAGAAGAACTGGCTTCAAAGATGATGGAGAAATCCACTCTGCTTCGTAAGATAGAGCGCGAGGAACTTGTGCCAGAGGATTCGATAAGAAAAAAGCTTGAAACTGCGCTGAATATCAAACTGACGGAAAGAGTATCTTCACAGGACCAGCGCGGGGGCGGGTTCATAAGGGGAACCACGCTCGGAGATGTTGCGATCATTAAGAAAAAAGTGAAATAGCACAACATATAAACGCTACAAAGAACATTATTATATTATAGGGAGAAATACACATGGAACTCAGGATGCCGGTAAAAGAAATAATGACGAGGAACGTTGCGACCGTTGACATCAAAAGCGATGTCCCGCAATTAGCCCGGAAAATGCTGGAGCTTGATGTTGGCAGTGTCATTATTACGGACGGGAAACACCCGATAGGAATTGTCACTGAACGCGATATTGTTAGAAAGATAATTACTAAGAATCTTAAACCCGGCGCTATTTCTGTCAAGGAACTGATGACAACCCCTTTGATAACCATATCTGCCACAGAAGACGTCACTGAAGCCATGCATATGATGGTCAAAATGAAGATCCGAAGGTTACCTGTAGTGGAAATGGGAAAGCTGATAGGAATTGTTACTGATATCGACCTCATTGCAGTTTCAGCAGAAATGGGAAGCATCTTCTCTGACCTTATAAAGATGCACCGCGAAAAGATATTTACAAGTGAAACACCTCAAAGGATCAACCGGGGTATCTGCGAGGAATGCGGGGATAACGCTGATGATCTGCTGCTTGTGAACGGCAAACTGCTTTGCGAGAGCTGCGCAGAGACTTAGAACCTTAAAATAAAATATATATACATGATAAAAGGAGGTATCATTATGAAAGTGGAAGACATAATGACAAAGAACCCTGTTTTTTTGCATGATACAGATTTCATGACACATGCGCGCCAGATGATAAGGGACCATAATAAACGCACCCTGCCAGTTGTTGATTCAAAGAACAGGGTTATCGGCATGCTTTCTGAAAAGGATGCTTTAAGCATTTATTCTACAAAATCCAACGTCACAGTGGAAGGTTTTACTTCAGAGGTCCCTGATGTGTATCCTGACATGGATATGATGCATGCTGCAAAATTAATGGTGGATGCAGACCTGGGTCGCGTCCCTGTGATAAGATCAAGTCATGAGAAGACACTTGCAGGTATCCTGAGCACAGTGGATATCTTCAGGAACCTTAAGCCGGATAATATACCTAAAAAGATCGTTGAGGATGTAATGACCAGAGATGTAAAAACATGCTCCCCCAGGGACAGTATCGCCAGGGTATGGCTGAATATGAAAGGGATGGGCTTTTCCGGTTTTCCTGTTGTAAAGGACGGTCAGCTTGTCGGAATGGTGACAAGACGAAATATTATCAGGGCAGGATATGCAAGGATCGAAAGAGAAGATGAGCACGGGACAAAATCTACCATGTCCCCTCCTGTTGAAAAAGTGATGAGTTCTCCAGCATATACACTTTCTCCACGGGCTACTTTAAAAGAAGCCATACAGGCATTCCTCAAACTGGATGTAGGAAGACTTTCCGTAGTTAGCAACGGAAATCTTGTTGGTATTGTGGATAGAAACGACATAATAAAAGCGTTCATTTAAAGGTGTTTTTATGAATAACCAGAAAGCTAATGCAGTATCAAAGGAAGTCCGCGGCGGATATATTCGAAACCAGGCTCCGCTGGATTTTAAATCCCGGATATCAGAGCATCAGGGTGACATAATGACGATAGCATCAAAGGATGTTGTTACCATTCCGCCCACGATGTCAGTTATCGGTGCAGTAAAAACCATGTTCAGTAAAGGTTTCAGGCGACTTCCAATTGCAGATGCGGGTACGAACCGGCTGAAAGGTATAGTGACATCACAGGATATCGTGGATTTTCTGGGCGGGGGTACAAGACATCTCATCGTAAAGAACAAGTTCAAAGGAAACCTGCTTGCAGCCGTGAACGGAAGTATCAGTGAGATCATGGAAGAGAACGTGGTATGCATGAATGAAAAGGATTCGATCAAGGACGCTCTCAATATAATGATAAAAGAGAACGTGGGCGGCATTCCGATCACCGATGGTGACACGAGAGTGAAGGCTATTGTTTCTGAGAGGGATTTTATGTTCTTGATCTCAGGAGTAATGACAGGGAAGACCGTAAATGAATACATGAGTAAAGACGTTGTTACAGCCCCGCCTGATATGACAGTAGGGGCGGCGGCAAAATCAATGGTGAATAACGGATTCAGGAGGCTTCCAATAATCCGGGACAATGTCCTTATCGGGATAATAACCGCTTCCGATATCCTGCGCTTACTGGGAAGCGGAGAGATGTTTGACCGTCTTGTCACAGGAAATGCAAGGGAGGTTTTCGAAGTGCCTATCCGAACCCTGATAAAAAGGGATGTGCTTTTTACCACGTCGGATGTTGATATCGGGGAAGCTGCGAGCCTGATGCTTGATAAGAACGTGGGTTCGCTTCCTGTGCTTGAGGATGGGGAATTGAAAGGGATTATAACTGAACGCGACTTTGTCAGAGCAATAGCAGATTGAGGGATCATGAAAATCAGAGAGATAATGAGTTCACCAGTTTATGTAATATCGCCGGACGAAACTGTAGCAAGAGCAAGAAACCTGATGCTGCGTCACAAGATCGGAAGGCTGGTGCTTATAGAGAACAATAAGCCCATCGGGATAGTGACAAAGAAAGATATCAGCAGGAGGCTTAACCAGGCAGAACCGCAGTGGCGGAGAAGACCCATAGACAGTATTCCTATAAGGCAGGTCATGACCGAGAGCCTTATCACGATATATCCGGACGCAACACCCAAACAGCTTTCAGAGCTTATGGTCGAAAACAATATTGGCGGCTTGCCTGTGGTCAACAACAAGGATGAAGTCATAGGAATAGTCACAAAATGGGATTTGATCAGATATTTTTCAGAGCTGCCTCTTGATATGAAAGTAAATGATCTGAAAATAGAACCTGCCATTACAGTCCACAGGCATCATACGATCAGCCATATCATTTATGAACTTGATGCGAATTCATCAGACAGGGCTGTTGTCCTGGAAGATAATGATAAACCTGTAGGGATCATCAGCAGCTCGAACCTGGCTTTTACGGAAATGAAAGGAAAAACAGGAGGCTTGCCCCAGAAAGAAATAAAAATGACGCGCAAAGAAAGTTTTGCCGGGAATAAACAGAATAGATACATAAGGGAGGTACCACTTGTGGCAGAAGATATCATGTCATGCCCGCTAATCAGCGTTAACATGGAAGACACGGCGACATATGCCGCAGGGATAATGGTGAAAGAGAAAATTAATGGTGTGCCCGTGATAGGTAACGGGGTAATGGGGATATTGACCGGGGATAACATAGTAAAAGCAATATTGACATTGTGAGGTGAAGCGATATGAAGGTAAAAGACATAATGACAGAGCCAATCCAGGTGCACAAAGCAGATACGGTCTCGCATGCCATGGAAAAGATGAATAAATTTAACACGCGCAGGCTCCTTGTGGTTAATGGGGGAGATGTCCAGGGTGTGATAACCATGAGAAGCATTGCACGTAAACTGGGTTCGGGAAAGAGCTCCAATCTTCCAGCTTCGTCACTGCATGTTGCAACCGCAACAACGAATATGTTCGTTAAAGTGCTTCCAGATATGGATATCAAGGATGCCGTTACCCTGATGGACAGGAGCGGAGGGGTACTTGTAGTCACGGACAATGGCAAAATTCACGGCTGGGTGACACCTCATGAACTCATGAAAAATGCCCGTGCAATAAAAGGTTACGCCGCCGATGTCATGAAAGAAGCCATTTCAGTGAGCCCGGGAGAACGGGTGGCGCATGCGCGCCGTTTGATGCTGGATAAAGATATTGGAAGGCTTCCGGTTATTGAAAATGGGATCGTCGCAGGCATCATAACAGAGAGAGATGTTGCAAACGGGATGATGAATTTCAGGAACCTGGTTCCTGATAATCAGCAGGATGAGAGGATACGCAACCTGATCGTGAGTGATATCATGACGCACAATGTAAAATCCGTCAGGACAAATACCCCGATTTCTGAGGTAATTTCATTGATACTGACTGAAAATATTGGCGGTGTTCCGGTACTGAATCTCAGGGATGAGATGGTGGGCATAATCAGCAGGAGATCGATTATCAAATATTTCGCTTCGATGAACCAGCCATGAAATGATCGAAATAATGGCGGAGTTAAGATGAGACGAGATGTCTCTTCGGAACTTATTGAGAAGCTGGATGTTGAAAAAGTATCTGGACTGCTGGATATTCCAGAGCACAGGATAACAGGCGCGATCCAGAGAAAGACATTACAGTATGTCAGGGGCAAACAGGACTTATTCAGGTTCGATAAGCCCATATCAGGGATCGAAGCCGGGACTTGTATATTCATTAAGCCGTTCGACGTTGTGCGGGGATTCCCTAAAATACCGCGCGCACTGATACTTCATCCTGGTATTGCATCTCATTTCCCAACGTGTGAAAAGGTCGCTGTGGAGGAGAAGATGAACGGCTACAATGTAAGGGTCGCGCTCATCGATGATGAAATAGCAGGGCTTACAAGAGGCGGTTTTGTCTGCCCTTACACTACAGAGAAAGCCCGTGAGCTTGTCGGGTGCGATTTTTTTTTGCAGCATCCGGACCTTGTATTGTGCGGGGAGATGGTGGGACCTGACAGCCCTTATGTCCCTAAATCGATTTACGATATCGAGTCACTTGAATTCTTTGTATTCGATATCAGGGAGAAGCTGACCGGGAAGCCGATGCCTGTGAAAACCCGGCGGCGGCTCGTGGATGAATACGGGCTCAGGTCAGTCAGGCTTTTCGGGGAGTATGATGTCGAAAAAGCGCATACCGAGATAGCAGGTATCATCAGGGGATTCGGGATGTCACTGAATGAAGGTGTTGTTATCAAAGATCCCGAAATGTTACTTTCGCCTGTGAAATATACAAGCTCGATGAGTAATTGCGCGGACTTAAGATATGCCTTTGAATTTTACAACGATTATGGAAGGGACTTTTTTTTCCCCAGGGTGTGCAGGGAAGCATTTCAGGCTGTTGAATGGAATGAAACTGAAGATAAGCTGGAAGAGAGATGCCGCATGCTGGGGCAGAGCATCCTTATGCCCATGATAAAGACCATAAGGAAGAAAAAGGATGGGGGACGCATCACTGAGACTGTGCAGATAAGGGTCAGAAATCTTAATACTGCGCGGGAATTCGAGGAACATTTGAGGCTTCTGGGAGTGGATGCCATTTTTGAAGAACCTGAAAAGACAGGGGATGGTTACCTGGTGAGGATCCATAAAAAATATCACAGCACCAGCGATAAAACAGAATCCATACTTCGCGGGGAGCTATGGAGTTGAGGTCTGAAAAGCTTTAATATTAAGAAAATGCATGTATTATCCAATAATGGATAATATTATTCAAATTTTGAAGTATAAACCGCTCCTGAAGAGTCTGGCAGCAAACCCGGATAAAGGATACTCTATCCACAGCCTTTCAAATATCTCAGGGGTATCATATGCGACTGCCTGGAGAATTATAAGATCGCTTGAGGTGGCAGGCGCTCTAAAAATCAGGAAAGTGGGTGCTGTCTGCCTTGTTTTTCCTGATAGAAAAAGTGAAGTATGGAAAAACCTGATAAAAGCCGCAGATATAGGAACAGATACTTTCATTGCTTCGCTGAAAAATGATTTTGAATTTATCAGCCGGGACGTTTCAGGCGTTCTGCTATATGGCTCCCATGCAAAAGGGAGTGCAGACATGCGCTCGGATATTGATATCTGCATTGTCAAGCCGCGAAACCCAGGGATCGTGGAAAAAATATACGCAAAGCTTGGTGATAAATATGATGTCAAGATATTCGAAGACCTGCCTGCATATATTAAATTGGAAGTTATTGAAAACTATAAAGTGATATTTGGAAGCGAACCAGACATTTCATATTATTTCTATGGGTTCAGGAAGATCGGGCAGGATATGAAATACAGGATATCTGCCAATCAGTTCAGTTCAGTCCGTGAGATGGTCGTGGCGCGAAAGAGGTGGCTAAATGCGAGAAGACAGGTGTCTAAATAAAATTGAAAGGTTTTTAAAGGAAGAGGAATTCATAAACTCTCATGGGATTACGGATGGCATAACAGAACGCGCGTTGTTGTATGCTATCCAGATATCTGTTGAGATCGCAACAGATATTGCTGCCATGAAGGTGAGGGACATGGGATTGAAAGTTGAGGATGATGCCACCAATATAGAGAAACTTATCACTGAAAAGGCTATCTCGAAAAAGGAAGGTGAGTTCCTGCGGCAGATGAATGGAGTGCGTAATTCCATAGTGCACAGGTATGAGACGCTAGATATGAATATGGTTAACGAGGCGAAGTCGAGGATAGGGGAGTTAGAAGAAATTATTTTAAAGATCGTGGAATATTAAAAATAGATGGATGATGAAAACGTACAAAAATATATATCACATTTGAGCTACTGTTATTGACATAATGGACACGCAAAAAATCCGCCCTGACTTTCCCGTACTTTCAAAAAAGTGGAACGGAAAGTATCCCATATATTTCGACAATGCCTGCATGACCCTGAAGCCCCGCCAGGTCATTGCAGCGATGGACGAATACTATACTGAATATCCCGTCTGCGGCGGGCGCTCGCTTCACAAAATGGCAAAGATGGTTGATGAGAAGGTAGCAGGATCGCGCGAGAAGTTCCAGAAATTCCTGGGGGCGAAGCGGCATGAGGAGATTGTTTTCACAAGGAATACGACTGAAGGACTTAACCTTGTTGCGAACAGTCTTGATCTTAAGAAAGGAGATATTGTCCTGACCACGGACAGGGAGCATAACTCGAATCTCATACCATGGCAGATGCTGAATGGAAAAAAGGGTATCAACCACGTCGTTGTGCATTCAGCGCCCGATAATACCTTCGATATTGAGAAGTTCGAGTCGCTGATGAATAAAAACGTGCGCCTCGTGAGCATGGTGCATACCGCGAACCTTGATGGCTATACCATACCGGCAAAAGAGATAATCAAAATTGCTCATGACCACGGCGCGCTTGTGATGCTTGACGGTGCCCAGAGCGCACCTCACAAACCAGTAGATGTCCATGCTCTGGATGTTGATTTCTTCGCGCTGTCGGTGCACAAGATGCTCGGACCTACTGGCATGGGTGTACTTTATGGGAAGTACCACCTGCTTGAGGAACTGGCGCCATTTATCGTGGGCGGGGATACGGTGAGTGATTCTACTTATGAGTACACGAAATTCCTTCCGCCGCCAGAGAAATTCGAGGCAGGGTTGCAGAACTACGCGGGGATAATAGGAAGCGGTGCAGCTGTGGATTACGTTGAGAAAGTGGGACGCCCGGAAATAGAGAAACACGAAGAAAAATTGAACACTATTATCACTGACGGAATAAAGGACATACCGGGGTTGAAGATAATCGGTCCGCAGGAACCAGGATCAAGAGGAGGTATCATTTCTTTCACCGTGGAATTCCCGAAAGGAGGGGATGCCCATGATATCGCGATTGTGCTTGATGAGACTGCGAATATCGCCGTGCGCTCAGGCGCATTCTGCGTGCATTCATGGTTCAATTACCGCAAATGCGAGGCTGCTGTCAGGGCTTCGCTTTATCTTTATAATACAGAGGATGAAGCCAGGAAGTTCGTTGATGCGCTGGGGAAGACGATAGGGCTGTTTACCTGATATGGAAGAAAAGGTGATAAATTATGACAGTCCGATATCGCAATTGCCTGATATTGAGGCGATAATTGAGGAATTGAAAAAAACAGGATAAATTTTCGGTTTCAGTCTTCTGAGGGCTCAGTAGCAACCAGGTGATTTGTCCCTGTACATTAAACCAAAGTTATATATATATAAAAACTTGTGAATTAGATAATGGATAGGATAGATAAAAAAATACACAAGTATATAATCTTCAAAAGGTGTGCCCTAAGGCTCGCAGTTGGAATAACGATACTGGCGTTAGTGCTGGCTGGCTCGGCTGCGATTACGGTAAACGCAAGTAGTGGCGGGGATTATAAGAATATACAGGGTTCGCTGAATAATGCGAGCGCGGGGGCTAAAGATATAAAACTTTCCGCACACGGGTTTGACACTTCCCTGAAAGGTGGCGGAGATTATCATATAGTGCAGTTCTCTGGAACAATAAAGGAGGAATGGAAAAAAGAGCTTGAGGATAGGGGCGCGAGGATAATAGGATACATCCCTGACAATGCTCTTCTCATAAAATACCATGGAGTTCCGGCTCATCCGTCCATCGTCCGTTCTGGGGATTTCGCCCCGGAATACAGGGTAAGCCCCCGACTTACGAACAGGAATGGAAAGATGACTCTCAATGTCATTCCATTTGAAAAAAATGATTCGTTAGTTTCACAGATCTCGCTTTTAGGGGGAAAAGTTGAACCGGCAGGCGAAAGGCTTCGGGTAACCATAGACGCTTCAAGGATCCCGGATATAGCATCCCTTGAAGATGTGGAATGGGTGGAAGAATATGTGCCACCGCGGCTTTTGAACGATGTTTCATCCGGCATAATTGGTACGAGCACGGTCTGGGCTGATCCGGGACTTGATGGCACAGGTCAGATCGTTGCTGTAGATGATACGGGACTTGACACAGGTGATCTGGCAACCATACATGATGATTTCAAAGGACGTATAAAAGCTCATTTTGGTTACGGGCGCCCCGCAATAGGTACTGACTCCAAACAGAGAAAAACATGGGATGACCCGGATGGTCACGGCACTCACGTATCCGGCTCTGTCCTGGGCAACGGCAGCCATTCCGGAGGAGCGATAAAAGGCATGGCGTACAACGCTACGCTGGTAATCCAGTCAATTCTTGACAGCAGCAATGGTCTTAACGGTTTGAATGTAGGAATTAACCAGATTTATCTTGACTCATTCAACCAGGGATCAAGGATACAGAGCAACAGTTGGGGCGCAGCAGTAAGCGGGGCATATGATTCCTTTTCAGTGGATGTTGATACTTTTGCCTGGGATCATAAAGACTTTGTCATACTTTTTTCGGCAGGGAACGAAGGCAGAGATTCAAACTCGGACGGCATAGTTGACCTTAATTCCCTGAGTTCCCCGGGCACTGCAAAGAATGTGATAACTGTAGGAGCTTCAGAGAATTACAGGTCGGGTTTTTCTACCACATATGGAAATGCCTGGCCATTGGATTTCCCTGCAAATCCTATTTCAAGCGACCGGCTCGCCGACAATTCAAGCGGTATGGTCGCTTTTAGCAGCAGGGGTCCGACCAACGATGGGCGCATCAAACCTGACGTTGTTGCGCCAGGAACATGGGTGCTGTCAACAAAATCAAGCCTCGCGCCCAGCGCCAACTATTGGAGTATTTATGACTCATACTATGCTTACAACGGTGGAACCAGCATGTCCACTCCCCTGACTGCTGGCGCGGCTGCTCTTGTACGCCAGTATTATGTCAATAGCAGCATAGCCCCAAGCTCGGCGCTTATAAAAGCCACGCTGATAAACACAGCAAAGAATATGACCGGGCAGTATGCATCTCCAAAGAAAGACGTGACAGGTCAGCCTGATAATAACCAGGGATGGGGGAGGGTTGATCCTGGCAGGCTCAAAGAGGAAAAGGTTTTCGTGGATAATATTACCGGAATTAATACTGGTAAATTTAACGAGACCAATGTGACTGTTTATGGTTCCAGGACGTTTGTTGCCACGCTTGTCTGGACGGATTATCCAGGCTTGGCGGCTGCAGCAAAGGAACTTGTGAACGACCTTGACCTGATTGTCACAGACCCGGCGGGACAGCAGTTCTATGGGAATGATTTCACTGTGCCTTATAATTCATCTTACGATTCCACCAATAATGTGGAAGGAGTAATAATCAATAACCCGGTAGCTGGGACGTATAAAGTAAATGTTTCAGCCAGGAATGTGCCAATGGGTCCGCAGCCATTTGCTTTAGTGATTTCCGGGATCGGAGAAAACATTACAGTCATAGCGAATCAAACAATATATCCCAATGGTCAGACCGCTGCAAAGAATGGCGATACGATAACCCTCGTTGCAACTGTAAACGCATCTAAGGGGGTACACAATGTCACGGTGAATGCATCTGCCATAAATTCATCGCTTGCAAAAGTTGTCCTTGAAAAAAGCACAGGCGACCTTTACATAAATAGCAGTGTTATTGTCAATGCATCCGGCGGCGTGTATAAACTCAACGTGACTGCATACGATAATTCATCCAACATGAATAATTTGACCCAGCTTACTGTTGTGGTGGATAATATCGCTCCATTCCAGATGTTCATTAACGGCACAGTGATAGACAGTATCAATAAAACTGGCATTGCAGGGGTGGCAGTATCCGCCAATACCAGCCTTTCTACTATAACCAATGTATCGGGGTTCTATTCGTTTGCAGTTACGTCAGGAACATATGATCTTTCAGCTAAGTTCGAACCCATGTATTATGTGAATAATACGATAATGGTCTCAACAACCGGAAGCGCTGTTGTGTTGCAGGATATTGAACTGGTCAGGAAGCTGACTGGAAATATAACAGGAATTGTTAATATTATATGATGGAGATATGCAGGGAAATTGAGACGCTCTATGCGGTCATGCTTCCTGATAATCACAGGGCGATCAAATTGCTGAAGGATTTGGGCTTCACTATTACGTTTTTGAAGGTTGAAAAAAGATGCCCGCCATCTCGAACCATAAATGATATATTGCTTGAACCAATATACTGCAAAATTAACTGACTAAAAACAAATAAACATAAATCAAATAACCAACGTGCGGCTGTGGTCCAGCGGCTATGACAGGGGCTTCCCAACAACCTTTTGCAGGCAAAAGCCTGACCAGAAGAAGGGAAACAGCCTCTAACCCGGGTTCGATTCCCGGCAGCCGCATATAATTAATGAGGTTGTTGTTTTTAGCTGAAAAAAGGCTGGTATGTATAAAACACTTTTTCAAACGCTTTCAGGAAGGTTACACATGCCAGAGGTATCGCGGTCAGAGTAGCAAGGATCGTTGCAGTACCTGAAACCCTTATGGATACTCCGGTTATGCTCAGGATATAAGGGTTCAAACTGAATATCAGTTCAAACGCTTATCATTCCCAGGAACAAAAAGTCAGCGCTGCTCATGCCCGACCTCGTTTATCCGTCCCTTTCTCAATTGAAAAGAAAAACATTCACCTGTTCACCTTTTCTAATATCCCTGTCTGTTACTAAATAACCATCCACGACGGAAGACCTTGGAGATGCTGAGATGATCGCCGTATTGTATTCCCCATCAAACAACTTCATCTCTCTGCCCACGGCATTTGCTGTGTTATGTGATATCTTCACAAAAAGGATATATTCAAAACCATTTTCCGGCAGCGCAACATCCTCATTTATGACAGACCTGCGCATGGCTCTTGGTATTTCCGTAAAATAGCTTCGCACCACCATTTCCAGAGCAGTGAAAGCTCCTGTCGGTTTGCCGGGGAGCGCAAATACAGGTGAGTCATTCACAATGCCGACTGCAAGGGGTTTTCCCGGTCTGATAGCTACCCTGTGGAATAAGAGTTCTCCAGCCTGCGCAATGATATCAGCGACAAAGTCGCGCTCGCCCACAGAGACCCCGCCTGTTGTAAATACAACATCATATTTTTCGCAGGCTTGCAGCAGCATTTTCTTTGTTTTATCATAGTCATCAGGGACAGCGCCAATGAAGGTTGATTCGCAGCCCATTTCCTTCATAAATCCCTGTATCAGCACCAAGCTTGTGTTTTTTATCATGCCGTTAAAAATTTCCGTGCCAGTGGATATTATGCCGGCTCTGATCTTTTTATAAACCGGGACTTTTTCGATGCCGAGGCTGTATAAAAGCGCAGCGCTCTGGGGCATTATGCGGTGATTTTTCTCAAATATCCGCTCTCCTTCACTGTAATCAGAGCCTTTTCGGAACACGTTTTCCCATTTCATGAGAGCTTTTCCATACAAGAGGTCTCTTTTAACCTCCGCATCCTCCAGTTTCAGCACAGCATCCGCGCCTTCCGGGAGAATTGCGCCTGTTGCGATCGCCATAGCCTCACCCCTTTTTATTTCTGCTCTCTGGTCGCCTGCATATACGCTGCCTGATATTTTAAGGGGATAATCATCTTCGCTGTGAACAGCAAAGCCGTCCATTGCGGCAATATCGAATGCTGGAGACATGGAATCTGCAACAATATCTTCACTGAGTTCTCTGCCCACGGAGTCGGGAATGGAAACATGCTCTGATCCGCGCCTGAAATAATATGCGGTTTTGAGCTGCTTTATTTTTTCAAGCGCTTCTTCAAGGGTTGCTATTGTTTTCACATTCTCATTCCTTTATTATATGTATAGCAGATTTCTTTAAGGATACTCGTATTATTTGTCCCAGTTTAATATCCAGTCGTTCAAAAGCATGTGATGGCATTTCTATCTCAAGATCAAAATCTCCGTCAATAAAAAGCAAATATGTCGCTCCTTTTGAGATTATTTCGGTGATTTTCCCTGAAAAAAGATTTGAAGATACGGCTTTTCCAAGGGGTCGATCTTCTCGCACCACCATAACCTGGTCCGGACGGATACACCAGGTAACTTCCTCGCCAATTCGCAGACCTTCAATTCCAGGCGCGATTATTTTTTTATGGCTCTGGATTGTAACTTCATCAATTCTTATATCAAGAATCTTTCCTTTGAAAATATTGTTCATCCCTACAAGCCTTGCCACATTCTCATTTATTGGCTTTGAAAAAATCTCTTTGGGCGAAGCAATTTGTTCTATTCCACCGTGTTTGTAAACGATTATGGTATCAGCCATAGTATACGCTTCAACAGGGTTGTGGGTAATCAAAACAATGGGTATTTTAATGATCTCCCGTATTTTTCTTAAATCCCTTCGTAATCTCATCCTGACAATATAATCAAGAGAGGAAAAAGGCTCATCCAGAAGCAGTATTTTGGGTCTGGTTATCAGTGCACGGGCAAGGGCAACTCTCTGTCGTTGACCTCCTGACAATTGGGAAGGGTACCTTTTCTCAAGCCCGTGGATTTCAAAAACATCCAGCATCTCTTGTATCTGATCTTTTACATTATTCCTGGAACGCAATCCAAAAATTATATTTTCGGAAACGGTAAGATGCGGGAATAACGCATAATTCTGGAAAAGATATCCGACGTTCCTCTTTTGCGGCGAGATATTGATCCTTTTTTCAGAGTCAAAATATGTAGTACCATTTACAATTATGCAGCCTTTATCAGGAACTTCAAGTCCTGCTATGCACTCAAGAGTGAGTGTTTTCCCTGCCCCGGAAGGGCCGAAAAGAACTATCATTTCATTACCGCATTTGAATTCTGCATTGAGCACGAATTCATTTGAATTCTTATTCGTTAATTTCTTGGATATATTAACAAGTAATTCCATAATCAATCCGTTCTGCTGATCCTTGTAGTGATGTAGATTACAGCTATTGAAACTACAGTAAGGACAATCACAAGTGTGGCAGCAAGCTGGTCTTCACCCGACTGGAATGCGCTATAGATGGCAAGAGGCATAGTGCTTGTTTTCCCTGGGATATTTCCCGCGATCATTATGGTTGCACCGAATTCCCCAAGAGCTCTTGCAAAACTGAGAACCAGACCTGCGATCAATCCTTTTTTTGCAAGCGGCAGGGTTACAAGAAAGAATGTTTCAATTTCGGTTTTGCCCAGTGTAAATGCAGCTTTCTCATATTCAAGGTCAACAGATTCAATTGCCGCTTTTGCAGATTTTATCATTATAGGAATTGCAACTACGGTTGCGGCTATGACTGCTGCCTGCCAGGTGAACATTACGCTCAAGCCTGTCAGTTTATAAATATAGTTCCCTATTATCCCATTCCTTCCGAGGAGGATGATCAGGTAATAGCCTGTAACTGTGGGGGGAAGTATCATGGGAAGCGTTGTGAAAGCGTCCAGCATTGTTCTTCCTAAAAACCGCTTCCTTGCCAGCACATATGCAATTAATGTACCGAATATAGCGATTATAGTCGTTGCTAATACAGACACCCATAGAGACAGGACAAGCGGGGAATAATCCATCTACTTATCCAAAACCGTATTTCTTTAATATAGTTTGCCCTTCATTACTCTGTAAATATTCGATGAATTGCCGGGATATCGCTGGCTGCTGGCTGTCATTTATGACTGCAACCGGATATACTATAGGGGGGTATAATGAATCGTTGATTGAAGAAACGCTCATGTTGCTTTTTATGGTATCAGAGAAATAGACAAATCCTGCATCCACCTCTCCACGCTCAACATAATCAAGTACCTGGCGTACATTTTCAGCAAAGATAAGTTTGGGCTTTGTCATCTCATAAATTCCTGCATTTTCCATGAATGTCTGTGCATATCGTCCCGCGGGCACAGTTTTTGGGTCGCCGATTGCTATTTTATCAAGGTTTTTGAGCTCTTCGATGGTTAACCTGGAAGGAGCAATTATGACCAGTTTATTCCTGGTGAAGTTTGTTCTTGTTAACCTGATTATTAATCCTTTCTCTTCCAGTAAGTCTATTTCCTTTTGTGAAGCGCTTGCAAACAGATCCACTGAAGCATCCTGTTCTATTTGTTTTTCAAGAACCCCTGAGGCGCCAAAGTTAAAATTTACCTTTATTTCAGGATGATTTTTCTGAAATTGCGCCCCTATTTCCTTCAGGGCGTCCTGGAGACTTACCGCTGCTGAAAACGTGATTTCCACAGGTTTGGTATCTTTTGGTTTTTCGGATAGGCAGCCTGATGCTGCTGCTACAACTGCAGCAATTAAGAAAATCGTTGTCAAATGGTTTATTTTCATGTTTTTTCACTGATTCTAATTTGTTGAATCTCGTTATGTTCAATAAAACATAACGCAATTATATTTAAGATTTTCGAAACAGAGAGACGTTTCATTTCGTGTTGGTAATTATGTGAATATACAATATCTTATTGCGCCTTGGATAAAGTCTTCTGCTGAATCTTTTTCAACATAATAATACGGTTTTGTTACGATACTTAATATTTTATTACATCAGTCGATGTATTCTTAATATCAGGTATACACCCATAGCCAAACCTTGCATTAAATCTGCGTTGCGTGCCCCGAAGCACAAGAAGGAAAGTACAACAAACAGAACATTTGGGAGGAAAACAAAACACAATGTATGTTCAAAGGGTTAAAATCCCACTGCATGGGTCTGCCCCCATGCA
>JAQUNZ010000060.1 GCA_028717345.1 Candidatus Methanoperedens sp. | reverse complement strand
GGGACTTCAGAAGAAATGCATCCTGCTACCAAAAAAAACAGCAAAATGATCGGAAGCCATAACTTCATCACTGCACCAGCATGATATCTGGCTCGATCTTCAAGAGCTCAAGACCATCCTTGAATATCCGGATCGTACCGCCGCTTGAAGATACAGTAACGGCGATGGTTTCCGTATCCCGTGTAATAGCTGCGGCTGAAGTATGCCTTCCTCCCAGCCCTTTTTGCACTGACATATCCTTGGCGTCGATATCAAGATACCTGCCAGCTGCGCGTATTATTCCTTTTCCTGTAATAATAAAGATCCCGTCTATCTGGGCAAAACTTTTCACAGTTTCCCAGCAATCGGGTTTTACGATACTACAGCTCTCCCTGGGTTGCCCTTCAAATGGATTAAGTACAAGTGGATGGGACCGGCGCAGCACTTCGTTAGAATCACCGATAATAAAAGCGGTCCCGTATGATTTTCCTTCGCGTCCCTGGCTTGCTATTTCAAGAGCGACATTCAGGACAGACCGCAGGACGCTGGCATCTACCCTTTCAGTGCACTCCTTGAGCTTTTTCATGATCCTGTTCGTTGAAAGATCATATATTACTATGGCATCGCTGTCATTCATTCTTATTATTCCAACGACAAGACCTCCGCATTCAAGCAGATTATTAATATAAGCTATAACTGCAGCATCGCCGATATCATTAGATGCGCTGCGTGCCCGGGTTTCAACTTTATCATAAATATTATTATTATTTTCTTCGATGTAACGGGTGAGTTCGTTTATCATAGTGGATTTTCTTGGTGTGAACACAAGAAAGGGGATGCTGGATGGTATTTTCAGAGGTTCTTCTGAAAATGTGATAATTGCGGAAGCGTTAAGGTCGTGTGCGATCTCAACGGCTGCTGTGGTGAGAACAGAAATATCTCTCGTACCAGGAGAGGTTTTTCGCGTCTTTGAAAACGCTTCAATGTTTTTTGGTTTTTGTGGAGCGACAGTGCTCAGTGTAACAGCTTCCATAATCATCTCATTATTATAATAATTATTGTAACTGTTATATATAGTTTGAGATGATGCGAATGATTCGGATGATGCCGATAATGTATATAATATAGATGATGGTAGCTGATTTTCTATCTGTTCCATTTCACACAATTCCACCGAGTTTTGAAAAATATTCCTCATTCGAAGGTATCCTCCCTAATGTTGAAACAACTGCTGCCAGTTCTGCCGAGCCTAAATATACTTTCGCATTCTTACCCATGCGGTTATCAAAATTGCGCGTGGAAGTGGAGAACACAAAGGCGTTATCTGCAACTCTTGCCTGGTTACCCATGCACAGGCTGCATCCCGGTATCTCCAGTCTTGCTCCGATCTTTTTAAACACTTCATATTCGCCTGTCTCTTTGAGCTGTTTTTCCACCAGTCTTGTGGGTGGCGAAATCCATAACTTCGATGCGCTCTTCCCCTCTTTCCTGAGTATATTTGCAGTGTTGCTGAAATGACTTATATTCGTCATGCATGAACCAATAAAGACCTCGTCTATCTTTTCACCCGCTGCCTCTGAAAGCGGTTTAATGTAGTCAGGATCATTTGGGCATGCAAGCAGTGGTTCCCTGATCTCTGAAAGGTCGATGTCTATTGTATCTGCATATTCAGCATCATCATCCTTTTTAAGAAGCGCTGGATTAGAAAGCCATTCTTCCATTTCCTTTATCCTGTTTTCAAGAGCTGCGCTTGAATAGCCCTCTTTTGATAGTGAATTCAATATTGAAATACTGTCCTTCAAATACAGGGAAACCTTTTCCTCTGAAAGTGCGATCACCGCTGCTTCAGCCGAGCGTTCTGCGCTTGAATCCGTGAGCTCAAATGCTTCCTCAACAGAGAGGTCAAGTCCTTCTATTTCCATTATCCTTCCGTTGAACACATTCTTCTTGTTCTTCTTGGAAAGTGTGAGTTTTCCCTGCTTCATTGCAAAATAAGGGATGGCATTGACGGCATCCCTCAGGAAAATCCCTTTCCTGAGTTTGCCCCTGAATCGCACGAGCACGCTTTCGGGCATATCAAGCGGCATAAAGCCAAGCGCCGCAGCAAAAGCAACAAGACCGCTACCTGCCGGGAAAGAAATACCGATGGGGAAGCGCGTGTGGCTGTCGCCTCCTGTGCCCACTGTATCCGGCAGGAGCATCCTGTTCAACCATGAATGGATTATGCCGTCACCCGGTTTGAGCGCCACGCCGCCCCTGTCTCTGAAAAATCCAGAGAGCGTCTTGTGCATTTCCCTGTCTTCAGGAGTGGGATACGCAGCTGTATGGCAGAATGACTGCATGACCAGAGGAGCCCCGAATTCAAGGCAGACAAGTTCTTTTATTTCATCTGCGGTCATGGGACCTGTAGTGTCCTGAGAACCCACTGTGGTAATTTTCGGAAGGCATGACTGACCTGGACGGATGCCGGCAAGACCGCACGCTTTCCCGACCATCTTCTGCGCCAGGGTGAAGCCGCGGGAGGATGCCTGCGGTGATTCGGATTCGATGAACAGCTCTATTCTTTTTCCGAGTGCAGCCTGGGCTTTTCTTGTGAGTTCTTTTCCGATAATGAGCGAAAGCCTGCCGCCTGCCCTGTACTCATCAGGAAGTGTTTCTGGTTCAAGCCTGAATTCCGTTATCTTGCTCCCTTTTTCATCAAGTATTATACGCCGAACGAAATCTATTTTAATTGTCATTCCGCTCTTCAGTTCCGACACATCGCATCTTATGGGAATGGCGCCGCTGTCCCGGGCTGTATTGAAGAATATCGGAGCTATCTGGCTTCCAAGAATGATGCCGCCCCTGCGTTTGTTCGGGACTCCGGGAATGTCCTCGCCTATCCACCAGATCACAGAGTTCATGGCTGATTTCCTGCTGCTGCCTGTTCCGGCAACGTCGGCTGCAAAAGCTATCTGATGCCCCTTTTTTTTAAGCCCTTCGATTTCAGAGATAGCGTTGTGGTGGCGGTTCTCAAGCATGTGGAGGGCGTGGAGCGGGATGTCGGGGCGGCTCGCAGCGCGCGATGCAGGAGAGAGGTCATCTGTATTTACCTCACCTGGCACTTTGAAAACTGTTACTGTCAATGAATCAGGGAGTCCGGGGCAATGAGTGAACCACTCTGCGCCCGCCCAGCTTTCCATGACTTTTTTTGCATTTGGATTTGATCCAGAGAGTTCCTGTATTTTGTCAAAGAACCCGAAAACCAGTATCGTATCTGAGAGTGCTTCTGCCGCAACGCTTCCAAGCTCATCATCTTCAAGCAGTTCAATAAGCGTTTCAAGGTTATACCCACCTTTCATCATCCCAAGCATCTTTACCGCATCGCGCGGTGAAACTGCCGACGACTGCTTTTCGCCAAGTGCGATGCGTCTTAGAAGATTTGCTTTTTCAAGTGCGGCAGGGTCAACGCCAGGAGGGACGTGCTCCTTAAGCAATTTAAGTATCAGTTCCTGTTTTCCCGTGGGCGGATCAAACACAAAGTCTGAGAGGGCTGCTACCTGCTGGGCTGAAAGTGGCAGTGGTGGAATGCCTTTTTTTTGACGCTCTGTTGTGTGAGTCCGGTAATCTTGAAGCACTGTTGGGATCATTTGCACTCTGAATGTACTTATGTTCTATTAATTTAACGATACCTCACTCCGCCCTCAGCGCCTCCACAGGGTCAAGCCTCGCAGCCTTATTCGCAGGATACACCCCGGCAATAGTGGTAGTCAGCACCCCGAAGACCAGTCCTATCGCAAGCGATGTCCACTTAATAGCCATGGGAAAATCACCGAGTGAGGATATTATAACAGCTATCCCGGCGCCTATGGTCACGCCAATCAACCCGCTCACTAACCCCAGAAGCCCGGACTCAAGCATGAATATCAGCTGTATATCCTGCTTCGTGGCTCCGACCGCCTTCATCACCCCTATCTCTTTTACCCGCTCCGTAACAGTAAGCATCATTACATTAACAATGCCAACGCCCCCAACGACAAGGGCAATCGCGCCTATGCCGCCGAGGGCGTATTTTATCATTGTCAGCACCTGGGCTATTCCCTCAAGCATTGATTTCATCATAAAAACCGTGTACGCTTCATCCTTATGCAGTCTTCTTAAGGCTTCATCCACCTTTGTTGAAGTCGTTTCTATATCATCCTGCGATTCCACGGTCACGAGTATCTGCGAATATGAATAGGTTTTCGAATCAAGCAGGTCTTTCAATGACTGGTGCGTGGTGAATATCTCCATGTTCGAATTTCCCCCGAATGCTGAGGTCTGCTTTTTTTCCCCCAGTATCCCCACGATCGTAAAATCCCTGCTCACATCATTATTTTTATTCTTAATAGACAGGCGCATGCCAGGGTTCAGGGGCAATTTGAACATATTATTGGCAATGTCGCTGCCTATCACAATTGCGCTTCTGTCAGAATCCATGAGAATGCGCCCCCTGTCGATCGAGCCTGAAATGTCCTGTTCTTTTGACGGCATTACCGCAGTTAATGAGACAGAACGTTCCTCATCCCTGAACATGACTGACATCCCGGCACCGCTCCTGGGCGAGACCGTTTTCACACCGACAGTATTCTCGATGGCATGCACGTCCTTATCATCGAATTCAGCGGGCTTCATGTAAACTGACCCTCTTGGACCAAAGTTCGCGCCGCCCGGAAAAACCGTTATCACATCAAGGTCAAGTCCTTGAAATGCCTTGCCAACCCCTTCCTGGAGCCCCTCGCCCACCGAGAGCATGACAACGATGGCGATAACCCCTATTATTATTCCCAGGCTTGACATCAGTGTCTTGAATTTATTGCTCCGAAAGCTGAGTGAGACCTGTTCCAGGGCATCGATCAGCTTCATCCTGATTTCGCTCTCCTTCGCCTCATGTAAACAAAGAACCCGCCGACAAGGACAAGCGCAGCGCCAAGTATTCCAAGAACCAGAAGTGTGGATTTGTTGCCGCTTTCTGTTCGCATATTATTTGAACCATCAAGCGCAACAGACATCGCCTCACTTTCATGCCAGTTGTCCCCGTTCTTGAACCTGAGTCTGAAGCTGACGTTGCCAGGATTTCCAGACTTCAGGTCGAACTTGACCGTGAAAAGCTCATCAGGTTCCATGGTTCCAATGAAATACTCGGCAGGTTCGAACGTGACATTGCCTGAGGGAATTACTGTTACAGCCTGAAGGGTGTTCGGTCTGTTGTTCGCTATGTTGAGTATAACCTTGCCAGGATTTGTCTTTGGTTTCTCAGAGAGGGCTGTCTCAATAGATGATGAGTCCACTCTTATCGGTATCTTGAGGTTCAGGCTGTAGAGGCGCGCGCTTCCCATGAGAGCAAAATCCAGGAAATATGTGCCGTCAGGTGTATTATCCCTGACCTTTATTGTATAGTGAAGCTCCAGGGAGTCGCCGGGTCCGATTATGCCCGGATTATAGTAGGGTTCGCTTGTTACATCTATGAATTCGTTTCCAAGCAGCTCCGCAGATTTTATCTGCGCATTCATGCTGTAATCCCTGCCGTCTATTTTTATAGTGTATGCAGTGGCGCTGTTCTTCAATGTCAGCGCAACTGTGCCTGTATCTCCTGCCATGAATACCTCCGGGCTAAGTGAATATTTATCCATTCTCACTGTTCCTCTGGCGTCCACCACGTCGCTGCCTACTTCAATATCAAATTCTTTCTTGGTGAAAGAACCGTCCACCCTGTAGCCTATCTCGATCTTATTCGTGCCCACAAGAGCGTTCTTATCAACGTGGAGAGAAAATTTATAAATTATCTTATCATCTTTTCGTATTGTCCCTGGATATTTAACGGCGCTATCCCCCGGTTTTATCGAGAAGGGATATTTCGGGACGAACTCGATGGACACTGCGCTTACATCGTTATCCCCTACGTTCTCAAGTTGTACCCACACACCAAAATCAGAATCAGGGCTCACAGGATAAGGGTCATATTTTATCAGGCTTACCTTCAGCGAGTCCTCATAAAGTGCAGCTTGCGAAGCTCCTGAGACTGATAAAATGATGCAAAATGCTATCAACAATTTACCGTACATATTTTATCAACTCCGAGATCGTTGGTTTTTTTCCGTACATCAGAAGACTTGCCCTGAATATTTTAACAGACAATTCTATGATAACAAGAATGGAAACCGTCAGAATAATAAGGCTCATGACCACTTCGTAATACTTCACATTGCCTGTGGATATACGCATAATCATCGTAATTGGAGATGTCAGCGGGAAATAACTGAAAATCATGCTGATAATTGAGTCGGGTTTTGAGAGTATGAGTTGAGATATTATAAGTGGCATCGCTCCGATCATTGTAAATATTCCCGCTATCTGCTGACCCTCGCGCGAAGTTGTTGCTACTGCCCCGATTCCTGCCATTATGCATGCAAAGACAAGGTAGCCAAGAATGAAATATCCTGATGCAAAGATCAACAGCGGGATAGAAATACTGATGCTTTTAAGAAGTAATGCCACAGGACCGGATGACAGGATTGCGATGCCCAATGACTGCCATATGAACACCTGGGTCAGCCCCACAGCCCCCAGCCCGAATACCTTGCCTGTTAGCAGTTCCCTGTGTGAAACAGAGGATAGCAGAATCTCCATCACCCTGTTCTCCTTTTCCTCAACTACGCCCTGCAACAGGAAATTCGATGAAGTGAAGATAGATAGCATGAAAAAGAATGCAAACGCAATGGAAATAAGGAGACCTGACAGGTCATCCTTTCCGCTCTCCCCATTTTCATTCAGCGTGAAATATTCGCTCTTGATAGGGTTTTTCACTCTTTCCACTTTTTCTTTATTGTCCCCTTTCAGAAGATTGTCAAGAAGGAAGCCTTTTATTTCTCCTTCAATTGCCCTTGTGCTCATTGATAATTTTTTTGCGGAAAATATTTCGATCTTCCCTGTGGTTCCATAATCTGCGGGTATGACAAAGAAATGGGTTATTTTTCCGTCAATAAGGTCTTTTTTCGCAAGATCTTCACCGGGATAATTGGTAAAATTCCCCTCGAAATTGCCAGTTTTATCGACATAACCTATCGTGATATCCTGATTTCCTATACTGCTGGCAGTTAATAAGACCGGAAGACCAATTATCAGGAGCATGAACAGCGGAAGCCCGAAAGTCACGAACAGGAATTCTTTCCTTAGAACATTATACGCAAATTCGTGTTTTGCGATCGTGATCCACTTTGTCATTCTTCCACCACCTTTATGAATATCTCATTCAAAGACGGGGATGAGACCTCGAATCTGCTTATTCTCGCATCCCTTGCTATGGCTTTCAGGACTTCCTGCGTATCTGCCCGGTCTTCAAGTATCAATTCCGCATAATTTCCCGAAATATTTGATTTCTTAACACCCGGAATATTTTTCAATTCACCCTCGAATTCAAGGAAAACTGTGTTTTTCCCGAACCTGGATTTTATCTCAGTTACGCTGCCATACAATACCCCGCCCCCCCTGTGCATCATGAATATCCTGCCGCACATGCGTTCCACCTGGTCCATCATATGTGTGCTGATGAGTATGGTCTTTCCCTCTTTTCCAAGCTCAAGTATCATCTCTTTCACAAGTTTCATGTTCACAGGGTCAAGACCGGAGAAAGGCTCATCGAGTATTATGAGCTGCGGATCATGGCATATAGCGGCGATGAGCTGTATCTTCTGCTGCATTCCTTTACTCAACTCGGAGAGTTTTTTATCCTTGTGCTGGAGCATCTCCATCCGTTCAAGAAGCTCAAGCGCCTTTGTTTTGCTTTGCTTGTTCTTGAGTGCTCCAAGGTAAACAAGAGAATCAATGACTGTAAGCCTGCGATACAAACCGCGCTCTTCAGGAAGATAGCCTATCATGTCTTTTGTTTCTTCCGGCTGCCCGCTACTTAATATCTTTATCTCGCCAGAATCCGGTCTAATAATATCAAGAAGCATGCGGATGATCGTGGTCTTTCCTGCCCCGTTTGGACCAATGAGACCGAATATTTCACCCTGTGCAATGTCAAAAGAAATGTCCTTTACTACAGATTGGCTGTTAAATGATTTTGAAACGTGAGAAACTTCAACTGTTTTTTCCATCTTCGATCCTTCCATCCTTAAGTCTGATTATCCTTCCGCAGTTCTGCGCCAGTCCCTGGTCGTGTGTGACCATCAAAATAGTTCTTCCTTCACTATGAAGTTTGTTGAATATCTCCATGATCTCGCGTCCTGTCTTTGAGTCAAGGTTCCCGGTCGGCTCATCAGCGAGCAGTATCTCAGGGTCGTTCACAAGCGCACGCGCTATGGCGACCCGCTGGCGCTGCCCTCCTGAAAGCTCACCTGGCCTGTGATCTGCACGGTCGCCAAGACCCAGCATATCCAAAAGCTCTCTTGCTCTTTTGATCCTCTGCTGCCTGGGAATGTCCTGGTATATCATCGGCATCTCCACATTCTTTTGCGCGGTCAGGCGGGATATAAGGTTAAAGGTCTGGAATATGAATCCGAGTTTTTTCCCGCGGATGCGCGCAAGTTCAATATCTGAAAGAAGAGATGTGTCCCTGTCGCCCAGGATTATTTTACCACATGTGGGGCGGTCAAGGCATCCTATGAGGTTCATGAGCGTGCTTTTGCCGCTTCCTGATGGACCCATTACTGCTGTGAACTCACCTTCCTGGACTTCGAGATTTATGTCGTGAAGAACGGGCACTTCGAGTTTACCGAGATGGTATGACTTGGATACGTTTTCGATCTTTAGCACGCCTCTCATAGAATACCCATACTCAATAAACTCAATGCCATTAATATCACGCTTATTGCAAGTGGAATTAATGCTATCACCGCTGATTTAGCAGGCGTGAATTTTTGTGCGCTTTGCAGACCGAAGAAGAGTAGAACGGTGAACCATATCTGCGTGAGCAAACCAATCCCTGTTGATGCAATATAATTCGGTGTATTATAGAGTTCTTTTACAGCCATTGGGTTTGTTCTGGATATTGTAATGGTCATGGGTTCAGATGCAATAAGAAATAAGAGTGCAATTATTCCCCCAATTATCAGAGGGATCATACTATAACTAACGACCGTCATCATCTGGGGAGAGAACTTGCCTTCTCCTCCCAGAGCCATTGAGATCAGGTGAATTATCCCTGTTCCGATGAGCCATATTATGAAAGCCCCCAGCAACCCGCTTACAACGGCAGTTATCGTGATTATCGACCCCATCGAAGTGGGCATGTTCTCAAACCCCTCATAGATATAAGTCACCTTGTAAGACTGGACATACCCTGTAAGCGCGCTCAGGATCGCGTATATTCCCACTATCATCACAGCCTCCTCGATGAGCGGCTCTTGCGCTATGCTCTTCATCGTTTCTTTCGGGTTTGTTATTATTCCGGTTATTTTTTCTGCAAATTTCATAATCCACCTCTTTAGTATCTTATTTCACCACACTCAATCTTCGAATAAGAAAACCTCCTCTATTCTGGAGTGCAATATCTTAGATATATCGTATGCAAGTTTTAATGAGGGATTATATTTTCCCTTCTCTAAAAAGACTATCGTCTCTCTCCTTACACCGACTAATTTTGCAAGCTCTTCCTGTGTCATATCGTATCTTGCGCGAAACTCCTTAATCCTGGTTTTCATCTGCCCCCTTCTCGTATCTGTAATATGCCCAGACATATAATACCGAAGCGATGGCAAAAACTGGACCCATGAAAGCTACGAATAATATTTCATTTATAACTCTCAATCCAGATAGCGCCAAAAGGAGACCTGTCGTGGTCAGCATGAACAAAAATCCTTTTTTCGATGCCCGAAGCATGTTCAGTTCCATGCGCTCATCAATGAGTATCTCTTCAAAGTCCCCTTTTTTAAGCTTATTGTAATTTTTTACAAATATGAAGATCCCGAAGATGATGAAAAATCCTGAAAGCAGTTTACCAAAAAGGTTTTCATAATAAAGCGCAAACCAGAGTATGCCCCATAGTGTGAAAAATATTCCTGTGAGGCACTGGCGATTCAAGATCTCCTTCACTCTCATACTATTCACCTTTCCATTTATAGTACCTGTACAGAATAATATACGACAGAAGACCGATCAAATATAGGCTATTGGCAGCATCGAATAGCTCATAAGAAGGTGTCAGCGATGGTGAGAGCTTGAGCATTCTAAGGAACACGATGATCGCTGCGATAAACATCAGAATCAGGAATGAATGATACCCCGCTTTTTCTGCATTCTTTATCAGACGCTCATCACGCACAAGATCGCATCCCGGTTTTGAAGCGGCGAACAACGCTATCAATAGTCCCATAAATCCGCCGAGGATTAGAATGAATCCAAGAACACCCAATGGTTCTATAAGGAAAAAAAGGAACAATCCAATAAGGATTCCGATAAAACTTATTCCAATGAATTTTAAAATATCTGGTCTGAATTCTATTTTGAATTTCATTACACATCACCTTTTTTCAAGAAATAGTAGCCTATTACAACCCACGAAAATATCCCGATATCTGCGAGTATAAATGGTGTCAGGCGGGAATCCCTGGCTGCAATCCAGAAACTCTCGACCACACCTATCAGAAGCAGGCATCCTAAAAGGATTAGAAGTGCATATAGGGCAGCTTTTGCACCGGCTTTCCTTGTCCGCTCATCTCCCACAACCCCTGTTCCTGGCATTGACATCATGAGAAGAGAAGCTGCGCCGATGTTCAATTCGAGAAGAATGAAGGCAATTGCTCTTTGATCATATGCCGGATTTCCTTCTGAGATGTTTCGTATTATTTTGAATATTCCAATCGCAGCTAAAACAATGCTCACGATGAGCAGGCACAAATTCCACAAATAAAAACCGTCTTTCCTGAATTTCATTCCACATCACCCTTTCTCAAAAAATAACACCTGAAAAGTGTCGCGACCAGGATTGTCACAGCCATCGTTGAAATAAGAGCCTGGATTACTGTCAATTTGACCACATAATGATCCAGCAGGATAAGTAATGACATGAAGGCGAACGTAAACAGCCAGGCATAAGCCAGCGCGAAAGCGTTGAGCTTCATGGTTCTCTCATCCCTGTCCGGTGCTTCACCGAATTTAAGATGCTTCACCGCGCTTCCGATTATGAGGACTATCCCAGTTGCCACAAATCCGCTGGTCAGCGGGCTGTAAAAGCCGTTCCAGATGACCTCCACAGCTATACCAAGAAGCAGCAGCGCAATTCCCAGCAATATATGAATATTATATTCTCTCTTCATCAGAATCCTATCTCTTTTTTCATCCTTGAATAATACAATTGACCTGTGATCTTTGAGAATATTATGACTGCAACAAGGACTGCCAGTATTCCTTTCGCATCGATCAGCGCGGGAAATGTTTCCAGCGCGATAGCCATAATCGCAATAGTCATCAGAGTTGATATGAAAGCAACATTGGATGACATTTCAGATATCTTTCTTGTCATTTCGTCAGGTTTGAGTTCATCCTTGTATTTTCTCTTTCGGACAAGATAATTAATTATCAGCGCCGCTCCAATGGCGCTTGTAATTATCTCTTTCAAGAAGAAATCGCCATAAAGAAGAATGTAAACTGCGGCTGCGATATATATCCATACCAGCATCAGCCACATTTTATTCACTTTTTCGATCTTATTTTCCATGCTTATTCACCCTATAATGTTTGTTATTTATAACATTATGTTATGTATATCTAACATTATGATATATAAAACTTTGTTAGAAATAGATAACATACACAGAAAAAAAAGGAATTTTTCAAATTATTTAGTTTTTTTGATGCCGTATTTCTTCAGAACTTCATCTAATTTATATCTCGGTAAATCTACGACGAATTCGCCCAGTGTATCTGGCGTCAGACTCGAAACATCGTAGGTTACACCATCGATTACCACTCTTGATACATTCGACATAACCCCCCTTATCCCTTTCATACCCTACCTCCACATAAACTTTATCATTTGAAAAAAAGATAACCAAACCATCGAACACGAAGGTTATTAATTAACTATATACCCCTCTCGTCTCAAAACCTTAATCAGTTTCACCACTGAATAGGCAGCCCTGGTTATCCCCATGCTTCTGTTATCAGCATCAGTCCCGACAACATATAGATTTTTTATCGGCGTTTCTGTATCCGAGATAAACCCGTTGATCGCCACCGCAGCCTTTTCAGGCGTCGTTGCCTGATAATGGGTCATATCTATGAATCTTTCAATGCCAGGATACACGCGTAAAATAGTTTCATAAGCATCGTGTTTTTCAGATTCATAATCCGTGCTCTCATCTATATTGAACATGAAGCCGACAAGTTTCTTATCTTCAGGCGCAAAATTGTTATTGTAATTGCTTATAGGCATCGCCCAGAAAGCCTTCTTCCTGAACCACACCTCTCCCCCCATATAGTTGAATTCCCCGAACTTTTCATCGATCCCGAGCCATATTGTCAATGTTCTTGATTGCTTTATCATCTTGAGCTGAGAAACATATTGCGCGGGCAGGTCTCTGATATATTCAGGAATATCTTTTACGAAAGCTGAGTAAATGATCTTATCAGCATAATAGGAACCTTCCCCTGTCGAAACACCTGTTGCGGTACTGTCTTCTGTAATGATATCTTCCACGGCAGCGTTCGTTTTGATCTCCACCGTCTCTGGAAGTGAAAACAGCACAGCGTTCACTATGGCTTTAAGCCCGTCCCTGGGATAATACTGGTCGTAGCTCACTTTTTTATTCTTCAACAGCCTGCCAATATTTACTTTACCGACGACATCATGCAGGTTATGATGCCAGCCTTTTTCCTTTATATCATCCCGGAGGTTCTCTTCAACGAACGCGCCGCCTACGAACATCCTCTGGACCGAGGTCTCTCTCATCGATTTTCCAGACAGGAAATAACAGAACGTATCCACAAACTCTGCTGTATCTGAGGAGAGTATATCCCATGGAAGACACTCATAGACAGATATCTTTGACAGGTCTTTGCCCATCCGCCTCAACAATACCATTTTTGTCAGCGCCCGCGCTATCTTGAGGCGGTCTTTTCCAGGGAGGATATCCAGCGTAAGGTAACCCGCGAGAGTGGTGGGTACATCCCGCAATCCCTTCTCTGTCCTTATGAAATAATTCCCATAATCCACAAAAGCTGGAATATAATCGAAATAGTTGTTCATTAAATATGTCAACGGTCCACCTCTGCGCAGTTGGGTTATGGCATGAGGGCCGGTATCAACCTGGTAGCCGTCCACATCATAGCTGTTGCAGTTGTTGCCCAGGACATTGTTCTTCTCAAGGACAAGTACATTTTTACCTGACTTCGATAATACGAGAGCTGACAGCAGCCCGCTGACGCCTCCCCCTACAACTATCGAATCATACTTATTCAAATATATCAGCCTGCGTTTATTATCTGTTCTCTCTCGCTGCCGTCCTCGTTCCAGATGATCTTAACTTTTAACAGCGGTTCCCATGCTGCGATATCCTGCTTGCTGAGCCCGGTTGAGTTAAATGTTGCAGAACCGTTAAATCCCATAACCACAATGCTTGGTGGCATGTTTCCGATATAGACCTTGTTTATTTCAGAGCCGTTCAACCTTGAGACAATTTCGGGGTGTAGTATTATCCAGGCTGTTGTATTCTCCGCTGTTTTCCCGCCGATGTTTGAGATGTTCACTCTCCAGTTAAGTTCCTGGAATTGTGTGCTATTTCCGGAAGCGCCAAGCGTGGCTGTAATGTCTGTGAAGAATTTGACCTCCTGCTGCTTCTTTTCTTCAGCGATACATCCGGCAAGGAGCATAGATAGAACTATTGCTGCGATTAGAATAATCCTTCTCATGATCCAACCTCCCGTCTCCCTTCGCGGTATTTCTCCAGTACAAGAAGCCCGTACCCATACAGGAATATCAGCAGTCCGGCAGCAGCCTGGATTTTTATCCCCCCGCTGCGTTCCTGCGGAATAAAGATATCCAACCAGTAAAGGAGCGAACCTATGACCATGAGGGCAAAAATGCGTCGCGCCTGGGTTTTTTCAAGGGTGCGCAGTTGTTTTATCAGGATATAGGCAATGTAAGCGAGAACAAAAACCATCAAAACCATTATGCCTAAAAATACTTCAACTGTTCCTATTATCATTATACCACCGGCTATTCGGAGACTTTTTCCAATATCCTTTCTATATTATCTACCTTTTTCTCGATCCTTTGCATGGATTCATTTAACAAGACTATTTTGGCATGCAAATCTGTAGATATTTTTGACTCTAATGCCTTTGCATCCAAATAGCGTTTTACCAGAATTAACAGGTATCCTACCAAAGCTATCGGGATTGCAAGAATTGCGAGGTTCAAGACCGCTGTTATATTAATTCCAATACTGTTTAACACCACGATTGCAAGAACAAGAGCTACAGCCGCAGTTATTCTGTTTATTTCCATTTCCCGATTCCTCCTTTAATCCGATACTTTTCTGAGAATCCCGTCTATTTTGTCTATCTTGTTTTCGATTATTCTGCTTCGTTCATTTAACATCTCTATCTTGGCTTTTACTTCATCTTCTCTCAATGTCTGTTGTTTGATCTTTTGCTCTGCTATACGGCTCACCCATTGCAATCCGCTCAATAAATAATCTATTATTATTGCCACTGCAGATACTATAAGCACCCAAAACAAAACGTAAAACCAAAATGCGTTTATTTTTATTCCAAGAGGGACTATCACAAATTCATTCGAATTTCCATATATTATTCCTGAATTAGACGCCAGGATTATTGCAAGGACAAGGGACGCAACAATGAGTGGTATCCAGTTATTGTAGTTTATCTTCATTTCTCATTCCTTCTTAATCTGAAACCTTTTCCAGTATTGCATTGGTTTTATCAACTTTATCCTCTATAACCTGCATCCTCTGCATCATGATTTCTATTTTTGTATTTATTTCCTCATTGCCGACTGCCTGTCTTTTTCCCAATGCCTCAATCAACCTGTTTGCGAACTTACTGATCGTATCTATTATGATTGCGCCTGCCGTAATTAAGAAAATCAGGTACAAAAATGGCCCAATAGATCGCCCCACATCAAAATCTTTAACTATATACATCGGAAGCACAAAGAGTGCAATAATAGCTGCAATCGCCATTATTATACCTATGTTTTTTATTTTCATTTCTCATTCCTCCTTTAATTTTTGAATTTCATCCAGGCTCACGACCAGCTCGAACGGCACTGATTTATAGTATCTCCTGAAGTACGGCGTCTCCTCCGAGACCTCGCTCCTGCCTTTGACAAGTCCGAGCTTTTCGAACTGCTTGAGGTATATGTTCACAAGCGGGCGCGAGATGCCAAGTTCCTCGGAAAGCTCCCTTGCATACTTCTCCTGCTTTGCTATTGCCCTGAGAATGCAGAGACGCTGCTCGTTACCAAGGAATCCGAGGAGCTTTGAAAGCTCTGGAATGGAGTTGATTGTGAGCCTTAACATGTGTTTTTTATTATTTACACATGTAAAGATAAACTTTTCGACATTATAGTCATGCGCATTACTTCAATAACAGGAGTTAATTTTTATTGGAGGCATCGGTTATTAGGCACAATCCTAACATCCAGTGATTTGGATTTTAGGATTGTGCCACTTCATCTTCACCGTGACACGGTAAAGTTGACGCTGTTGCTCGTGCCATCTGGATTGGCCACAAAGACAGGATATGTTTGAGTCCCGGATTTAAACAGGATGCCTATCGAAGGACACGCTGTAACCGGATTTGTTTCAGGCAGCGGGAATGCGCATGCACCCAGCAATTCAGGTATTACGAATTCAATGGTTTTGCCGTCATAAGATTTCAGGTAGTTAATATAGCCAACTTTGAAGCTGTTATTGCTGTCCTCCGGATAAAGTCTGAAAGCCACGTTGTTGTCTTTAGCACTAAAGCCTGTACCAGTGATGACTACTTT
>JAQUNZ010000059.1 GCA_028717345.1 Candidatus Methanoperedens sp. | reverse complement strand
AGCATTAAAAACACCCTCTGTTGTACTGTGTAACGCCTCAAGTCCCAGGACGATCGCACCTTCAAGATCAATGTCGTCCCTGTATTTTTTCTCGAAAACTTCCATTGTTTCTGTTCGTCCCGAACCTATACCTGTGGCTTTGTATTCAAGAAGCGCGCCGCTCGGGTCGGTTTCAAAAAGCCTTGCCCTGCTGTCATCCACGCCTGCAATAAGAAGCGCTGTTCCGAAAGGTCTTACACCGCCGTACTGGGTGTACGATTGTTTGAAGTCGCATATTTTCTTTGACAGGACCTCTACGCCGATTGGCTCGTCATAGGTGACCATGTTTATCTGCGCCTCAACCCTTGCCCGGTCGATAAGCGCCCTCGCATCCGCCACCAGCCCCGACGTTGCTGCTCCAATATGATTATCGATCTGGAAAATCTTTTCAATAGACTCTGCTTCAAGGAGTTTGCTTGTCACACGCTTATCAACAAGAAGCGCCACTCCATCTGTCGCTTTAACTCCTACTGCGGTCGTTCCGCGTTTTACTGCTTCTCTTGCATACTCAACCTGGAACAACCTTCCATCAGGGCTGAATACTGTTATCGCCCTGTCATATCCCATCTGTGGTGCCATTTGCATTATATCATCTCCGAGATTTTAAAAAGGTAATACTTTTAGACGCTCCTGTTAATCTTTCTCTGGTTCGGAGTCTTTAATGATACTCTGTTGTATAAACTTTTCCATTGCCCCTTTTACAGTCCCTGAAATACCAAGGACCCTGATGGAAACGCAGCCTCCCCTGACCCTGCTTATGCATGCAAGGGCTGCTCTTGTATCTGACGTCCTGTCTTTCTGGCAGCGCAGTATCCCGAATCCCCCGTCATATGACATAAGCGACGGATTTATTTCGCTTGCCCCTTTATCTCCGAACAGTGAGTACATTGAATCAAGTAATTCCTCGGTCAGCTCTCTACGGTTTATCGTATTCTCTGAAATTACCTTGAAAGCGATATACCGTTTCTTCTCGCGAAGCACAGGAAGTGTCTTCATATGATTTCAACACCTTCCTGTATGTACCCTGTGCTTTTTTTTCGCATTATGTCAATAGGGACTGTGCTCATAGCGTCAACAGCTTCTTTCGGGCTCATGCCGAAAAGACCTCCAAGCGCTGCCATCTCCCTTGGAGAGCGGAAATCATACATTGAATACGGCTCACAGGTCAGAACCATTTGCAGGTCGTACTTTCTGGCATACATCAGGTTTGTCCTCATTATCCGCAGTTCCTGTACCCTCTCCTCACCTCTTGTGTGTATAATTGAACCGATATTAAAACCAAGAGCAATTGAATTATCAGATGCTATTTTACCAAGGACGTTGTTGAATTTTACAGGCTGCAAAATTATATCAAGCCTTTCTGTTTCCACAGCAGCCCGTGCAACCTCTTCGTTCCTTCCCCTTGCTATCAGGATATCACCTGTGTCTTTGTATTTTCTTATTTCATCCCTGATATCTGATGGTTTCCCTGAAACTTCAATTGCGCTGTATATCGAAAAATCCTCTGGTAATTGGTTCATACCATTTCTGTTCTTTCTCAAATTGAGCGCTGCCATCCCTGAGTAGCCGAATTCTTTTGCCGCAAGAACAAGACTGTTAATAGAGTCCATTTCGTCTGGTAAATGAACCATAAAATCATAGAACTTTGCGTTGAACATGGACATGTTTCATATCCGCTTAAGCATTAATGACATTATCCCCGCTTTACCATCCATTTTTGGTCCAGACGGAAGACCAAACAATTCCTTCCCTCCAGAGCCTCCAAACAATTCCTTATCCCACCGCTGTGTTATTTCCTTGAACATCCTCTTATAAGCTATACAGTGCGGATCAACGCCCTTAACTTTACCTTCAGTTGGAGCTATGGCATTGTATGGACATCCTCCCCTGCAGAATTTTATGTATTTGCATTCACCACAATTCTTATCCACATAATCCCTGAACTCAAACATCAGCTTCCAGGCACTGGACTGTGAAAGGTCCTCAATGCCGGGATGATCATAGACATTCCCCATAACATATTCCGGCATACCCACAAAGCGGTAGCAGGGATATATGCTACCGTCCGGTCCCACGGCAAAGGTATCACCCATGCAATCCACAAAGGTGCAGACAGTGCCTTTATTTGTCAACACGCATTTGCACAGGTGGTCGATATTCATGATCTCGATCTTGCCAAGGTTTTCAAGATATTTATCCAGCAGATATTCCAGCAATTCCCCATACTCTTCAGGAGAAAGCGCCCATTTACCCGGGGAATTTGAACGTATTGATGGCAGGGCTGGATGCAATTTAAGATTCAGACCGTTCTCAAGGAAAAAATTGAATATCTCCTCCTTGAATTTTATAGAATAAGATGTAAAAGTGCAGATAAAGCTGACCTTGAGACCATTTTCTGTTGCGATCACATAGCCGTCCAGGGTTTTATCATAATATCCTTTTCCTCTTTGGTAGTCTGTGATCTCCTGCGGTCCGTCAAGACTTGAACCGATCGGGATATCATACTCAGCCAGGATCTGTGCAATTTCAGGCGTCATTTTCCAGAGATTTGTTTGCATTGCAAGAGCGGGTTTAAGATGGCTCAATCCCTCTGTCAATAATGGCAAAGCTTCCCTGTAAAATTCTGCACCTGCAAGCAGCGGTTCGCCCCCGTGGAAAGTAAATGTGACAGGTTCATTCCTGAAATCCTTTAACCATTTGACCACTTCCTTTATGGTCTCAATGCTCATCACAGGAGACCTTTCATCTGAACTCCAGCAATAACTGCATTTGGAAGGACATCCAAGTGTGGGAATAAGCATCACGTGAAAAGCCATAAGATAATTTTGTTCTAACTTCTTCACACTATTAATAGTTATCCTGCAATATTCTGAAACTTTTTAATTTATTCCGGAAAAAGGAATCGCTGCAAAGTTGGTCAACCAGAAGATAATAATAAATCTCAAAAGCCTTAGCGTCAGATATATATAGAACTTCAAACATTGATTTGCTCAAAATCAAGACCCGTCATTGTATAATAAATTTATATTTATACAATTGTTGGGGATGGACTATACTTATATAAAATAGGAGGATAATATTCATGGCAGCACAACTTGGCGGACAGCCTATCATAATTTTGAGAGAAGGAACCGAACGAACTCGCGGAAAAGAAGCACGTAACAATAATATCATGGCTGCAAAAGCTATCGCAGCTGCGGTAAGGACCACACTTGGACCAAAGGGAATGGATAAGATGCTCGTTGGCGGTAGCATCACCATCACAAATGATGGTGTAACTATCTTAAAAGAGCTGGACATTGAACATCCTGCAGCAAAGATGCTTGTGGAAGTGGCAAAGACGATGGACGATGAAGTGGGTGATGGCACAACTACGGCGGCTGTGCTTGCAGGAGAACTGCTTGAACAGGCAGAAGAATTACTGAACCAGGATGTTCATCCAACAAATATCGCAACAGGCTACAGAATGGCTTCAGAAAAAGCAATTGAGCTTCTCAAGGATATAACACACACGATCACAGAGGATGATGAAGCCGCTCTACTTAATATTGCACAGACAGCGATGACAGGAAAAGGAGCAGAAAGCTCCAAGGAAAAACTGGCTCAGATCGTGGTAACAGCAATAAAGGCAATAGTGGATGAAGAAGATGGAAAAAAGTCTGTTGACATTGATAATATCAAGATCGAGAAAAAAGTTGGAAAAAGCCTGGATGACAGCGAACTGATCAATGGAATCGTGCTTAACAAGGACAGGGCTCAGACCAATATGCCCACCAGAGTAAAAAATGCGAAAATAGCTCTTATTACAAGACCGATAGAATTCAGCAAGATGGAGCTTGAAGCAGATATCAAGATATCTTCGCCTGGTGAGCTTCAGAATTATCTTGACCGGGAAGAGCAGATCGTGAAGGATATCGTTGACAGGATAGCAGCAACTGGAGCGAATGTTGTCCTCTGCCAGCTTGGCATAGAAGATATCGCCCAGTACTTCCTTGCAAAAGCCAATATCCTTGCAGTTGAGCGCGTCGAGAAAAAGGACATTGAAAAAGTGGCGCGGGCTGTAGGAGGGAACCTTATCACAAGCGTGGATGATTTTGACGCATCAGATATAGGAAGCGCAGGTCTTGTGGAAATAAAAGGAAAGAGCGAGGACAAGATGCTCTACATCACAGAATGCAGCAATCCGAGAGCGGTATCAATACTTATTCGCGGTGGAACAGAGCATGTAGTGGACAGTACTGAGCGCGCTCTTGAAGATGCATTAAGGGCGGTTGGCGTGGCTATTGAAGATGAAAAACTCGTTGCAGGAGCAGGTTCGCCTGAAATAGAACTCTCATTGAGGTTGAATGAATATGCTTCTACACTGAAAGGAAGAGAACAGCTCGCTGTGGTAAAATTCGCAAAGGCGATGGAGGTCATTCCCAGAACGCTTGCTGAAAACGCGGGTCTTGACCCGATCAATATGCTTGCAGATCTCAGGAGCCAGCACGAGGGCGGGAACAAGGATAGCGGGCTCAATGTTTATCTGGGAAAAGTGGAGAATATGTGGGATAATGGCGTGATCGAGCCACTCAGGGTTAAGACGCAGGCAATATATTCAGCGACAGAAGCTGCTATTATGATATTGAGGATCGACGATGTGCTTGCTGCAAGAGGCGGCAGCGCAGGCGATAGCTGCGGTGCAGGCGGCGCTCCATGCGGCGGAATGGGAGGTATGCCTCCCGGAATGATGATGTAATACTTTCGCACCGCTATATAAGAGTATTAATATTGCTGTAACGTTCATTGGACTGGATTGAGCGACATAAGGTCGTTCTCAATCCTCATCCCCGTTTTAAATAAATTTTCAATTTGCTCAAGACTGTAACCTAACGCAACCATCTCACCTACTTGACCTTGAATTTTGATTTGAAGTGGATGTGGTAAAAAATAATTATTTGCATTCCCCTTAAAAGTAGCCCGTTACAATAAATCGCAACAGATACCATTGAGCCATACAGTGCCCGTATTCAGTTCCACAGTGATTGTATTGGTTTTAGCTATTCTTATGAATGCACCAAACCCTATCGTCTTCAGTCACGGACTCCGTTTTCAAAAACGAGGCATCTAGGCGCTGGCGCATGAGGGTTTTATCGATTATTCGTTGCTTTGGCTTTTGCCTTTTGGGGGGGCACAGAATAAGTCTCATGAAAATGATTATAATTCAAACTCTTCAATAAAACCCAAAATTAATTTGTATTTTTCAAGATATTTAAAACCATTATCAGTCAATGTAATAAACTTCTTTCCATTTTCGTCAGTAATCTCTTTGATAAAACCTTTTTCAAGTAATTCATTAAAGTATTCTGAAAAACTTTGTGATGATAGATTTGAATGTCTCAGCAAAGGTGTAGGCTTTATAGAATTATGATGTTGTCTAATAATATTCAAAATATCGAATATCATCTCCAGGCGCTCTCTTTTGCGCCTTATTTTGTCCATTTTGCTACCTTATAGTATATTATTCCGATCAAAGCAATAGATATGATATGGAATGCAATTTGTATTTCAAATGGCGGAAATCTTTGTCGAACCAACGGCAATAGATTTACTATCCAGAACAGGAGAAACAAAACATATATTATGTAAAGCTGAGAGAATTTTCGTGATTGTGTATAGAAATAACAAGCCATTATTATTGTAAAAACAAGTAATACTGCCTGCGTTAATATCAGAAGATATGGTGATCTCCAAATAACTGTAATGCCGGATATTAGAATGGCAATGGCATTAAATAATAATAATGTGTGCCTGATATTAAAATTCTTCCAGATTATGCTATATGTCAATGAAAGAATGGCTAATGTGCTAAAGTATCCATTAATGATCAGAGGAAAAGGAAGAATTCTGAAAATGTCCATAAATAAACGAGTGTCAAATGTCAGTGTCACCAGCATGGAAAAAAAGTCTAGGAATCTAAAAATATAAGCCAATCCAAAAAATAAGAAGGTATTCCTGAAATAATTTATTCCTTCATACTTTGTCAGATCATATATCTCTCTGGTTTTAAAATATATCATAAAACAGATAAATACAACTATCAGTGTATAGCCAAGTTCGACAGCCAGTTCTGTTGGATCGATTAGAAAAAATGGAGGAAGCATATGCCCTATGTTTTCTCTAAACATTAATAAAATAAGTGGACTTGAAATGTACATTTTGCCTCCTTTTTTCTTATAAATGGGTTCTGAGAATATAGTATTTGAGATGATACAAAAATGAAAAGAAAGAGTGTCTTAGGTGTGCTGGCTCTGATAATGCTCGTGGCATCATTTGGGGCGGCTTCGGCTTTCGGAGGAAATTTCTTCGGGATGGATTCTGAAAGGATGATTTAATTTAATCCCCTTCTCTTCATTTTTATGGCAATACAGAGATGATTATGGATAGCCCAATGGTCTCAAAAGAGAATAATATACTTATCCGTCTGGAGGATGTCTGGAAAATTTATCGCATGGGCGAGTTTGACGTACCCGCACTTCAGGGAATAAACCTGACTATCAAAGCCGGAGAGTTCATAGCGATCACAGGACCGAGCGGATGCGGCAAGTCAACCATGCTGAACATGATAGGCTGTCTGGACATGCCCACCCGCGGAAAGGTTCTGCTTGAAGGCAGGGATGTATCGGAATACAAAAGTAATGAACTGGCACGTGTAAGAGGTAAAAAAATTGGTTTCATATTCCAGACTTTTAACCTGTATCCTACCCTGACCGCCCTTGAGAATATTCAACTGCCCATGAGAATTCATGAAATTCCCGAGAGAGATGTGGAGGAGAACTCGAAAAAACTTCTGGTTACCGTCGGGTTAGCTGAACGCGGAAGTCATTTCCCGGCGCAGTTATCAGGCGGACAGCAACAGAGGGTGGCGGTAGCAAGGGCTCTCTCTACCAGCCCTTCTATTCTATTGGCGGATGAGCCCACAGGAAATCTTGATACAAAATCAGGAGGCGAAGTAATGGAAGTTTTCAAACGATTGAATAGCGAAGGATTGACTATTGTAATGATAACTCATGACCCGAGAGTTGCAGGATATGCATGGAGAGTTGTGAAAATGCTGGACGGGAAAATAGTAGGTGAAACATGAAAAAATTAAATTTAATTTTGATGAGCATTTCAACGTTATTGCTTATGCAGGTTGCATCAGCCTCTGATTCTCTTGTGACTGAAAGCGCACCGGTGTATCCCGGGGATACCACCTATGTCTATGTACCGATAAAGAATACAGGATTTGGTTTATTTCTTAATGATGTATCAGTCAGGCTTGAGCCAAAGGATAACGCCTCAGCTAATGCAGTGACTATACTTGATGATGTGTATTCGCTGGGAACTATAGAGAACTGGGGCGACCAGAGGACTGCAAGGTTCAAAATCCATGTGAACCCCGACGCAGCGGAAGGCGATTATTTTTTCAATGTATATGTTACCTACAGGGGACAGCAGATAAGTGCGAATACTCCAGCGCCCCTGGTAACAACCGAGCTCAAGGACCAGATATTGACCATCAAAGGGAAGCCCCTGGTACTGCTTATCAATTCAACGCTTGGCGTCATAGCGCCAACGAGCATTAATAAAGAGACTCTGCAATTTAAAAATACAGGCACAGGTATGCTACAGAATGCCGTAGCAAAAGTAAACCTTGCTGGCACGAATTCGGTGTTTTCTATTCTGGGTGGAGGGACTCAGTTTTATCTCGGTAACCTGAAGGCAGGCGATGAAGCCGATGTCACATTTGATCTGGCTGTAGATATTGCAGCACCTTACGGTGTATATAATCTTCCTGTAAGAATTACAGGACTGAACAATTACTCATCCGATAATTATGTCGGACTGGTTGTCGCAGGAACTACCGATTTTGAGATAAGTTATCAGGAGACTATGGGTTCATTTTCTCTCAGTGTAGCCAATGTAGGAGTGAACACTGCCAGTGCAGTCGCGGTCAGCCTGCCGCGCCAGAAGAATTTCTCATCAACAGGGAGCAGTTCAGCAGTTCTGGGTAATTTAAACTCTGGTGATTATACTTCTGCAATATTCCAGCTTACGAAAACCAAAGAAGCTGGAAATAACCTTGAAGTATCTATACAATATACAGACACCAGTGGAAAGAGACATACAGTTTCAAAGTATATCGTTGTAGAATTATCCTCAACAGGAGCACAGACAGGGGCAAGTTCTGCAAGTACAAATTATACAACCTGGCTGCTGGTAATTGCTGCCCTGCTTGTGGTATATTGGCAGCGAGGAAAAATAACCGCATATTACCAGGAACTCACGGGGACTAAAAGGGACTAATATGAAGATTCTTGATATTTTCAGGTTATCCCTGAGCCACGTTAAGAAAAGCAAGATGCGAAGCTGGCTCACGATTATCGGCATAGTAATAGGAGTAGCTGCGGTCGTAGCTATAATCTCCATAGGACAGGGCATGCAGGAAAGCGTCCAGACGAATCTTGGAAGTCTTGGAGCCGATTTGATTATAGTCACCCCTGGTTTTTCACGGGCAACCAGCGGCGGTTTTGGAAGGGGGGAACCGGCTGGCGGTGCCGGTATTAACCTCACAGATAAAGACCTGAACGTGATTAAACAGGTGCCAGGCGTGCTGTATGCAAACGGCATGGTTTCAGGCAGGTCGGATATGACAGTAGGTACAGAAAAGACCTCGGTATCCATAAGCGGCGTTGATACCGCGGTCTGGCGCTCCATGGTCACCACGCAGCTTGAAGCAGGCAGGTATCTTCAGCCGGGTGACTCGAATGCTGTGGTCATAGGCTATTCTTTAGCCCATGATACTTTTTTACAGCCGATTACCCTGAATAGACCTGTAACAATCGGCGGCAAGAGTTTCAAGGTCATGGGAATCTTCGCCAAATCCGGAAGTTTTGGAGAAACTGATAATGCAGTGTATATGCCGGCTGATTATGCCAGAGATGTGATAACCACAAATGTATCCAGAAACACATTTACTTCGATTATGGTAAAGGTAGCGGACCCCGCGCTGGCGGATAAAATAGCTTCAGATATTGTTACAAAACTTATGCAGTCGAGGCATGTCAATTCAAGAACCAAGGATTTTACAGTCACCGCTTTTGCAGCAATACAGCAACAGATAACCAGCGTCGTTTCGACTATTAAGCTTTTCCTTGCTGCGATAGCGGCGGTCTCGCTTCTTGTGGGCGCGGTAGGAATAGCGAACACAATGTTCATGTCGGTCATGGAACGCACAAGGCAGATAGGATTGCTAAAGGCTCTTGGGGCTGCAGATAATGAAGTGATGAAGATTTTCCTTATAGAATCCGGATTATTTGGCTTCGTGGGAGGAGTGATCGGGATAATTTCCGGCATACTGATATCGGTCATAATATCCGCAGTAGGCCTCCTGGCAATAGGACCTGGCGGGACAATGAACGCGGTTGTCACGCCCCAGCTTCTTGTCTTTGCACTTGCATTCTCTGTATTCGTGGGAGTGATCTCAGGCGTCGTGCCTGCAAGAACAGCGGCAAAGATGAACCCGGTGGATGCTTTGCGGTTTGAACAATAGGATTAACATGAAGACGCGGCAGATTCCAATATTATTATTAGATTATCTAATATATAGTTATTCAAAGGAGTTCCTGTGCTGTTTTCTTGATAGAAATATCAAAACAAAAATAACTTCAGTTTGGCTCTTTGAAAAAGCTGTGCCCCATTTTTTGCGCCACGATTGTTATTCTGGTTCAAGGCGCCAGGAGGATGCACACAACTCCTATCGCCTTCAGTCACTACCTCCGAATGAATTCGGGGGCATTATGCGGATGCTCGAGAATTTACATTTCAATGGTTTAATAAGTTCTGAAAGACATTTCAGGCGCAATTGAAGCTTCTGATAGGCAAATGAACCGTTATATATGAAATTCGGCAAACTTCGACTTCATTGCTTATTAACTCTTTTCAAAGAACTCATCTATCGAGATAGCTTTATCCCATATTTTCTGAAAGTGCTTCTCAAACATCTCAAATTGCTCTCCTTTTTCCAACTCAATCATTAATGGTTGCTGCTCATGACCATACAAATAAGGTAGAAAGAATAGTTTATCATCTATTATTTGCATATAACATAGAGGAGATGAGCTGTAGATTCTAATTTCAATCTTTCCCTGGCCGTTGTTTTTTTCTTTAATGGTTTTCAATCTTTCTATGCTTTTTTCAATATCTCGCTTAAAGTTTTTAACTGAAGAATCCGAGGATTCATATCCATAGTATTGAGTAGCAAATGGATTTTCAGGATTACAAGCTAAAAAATAAAATGATGTACCTCTTTGTAACAATTCAAGAACTAAGTCTACCATATCCCTATTTAGATATGAGAAACCTGGTGCGACAGCAAGATAGCGTACCTCCTTCGCATTAAAATACAAATCTAATCGCTCTGTTTCCCATTCCTTTTTGTTCCTATATATTCTTTTTATATTTAATTGTTCTGATGCAACCGAAATTTGAGATTTGAGGGATTCTTTTAAGTCGTTAGTCCACCTTTCTTGGAGGTAAAATTCAAAGATAAAAGCTACTATGCCTGATGGTAAAAATGCGGAGCCAATAGATCCTATTATTGAAGACGTAAGGCTTGCTGGAATATAATATGAGAGGACAATTAAGGTTATACCAATTAGAGTGAACATAACAGTCAATACATATGCAAAATGCTTTTCTATGTGGGTTTTGCCTTTCATAATATCACCATTATTCGATATTGCAGTAAATTCATACTCCACGATTTCTAAATTATTCCCAATCTTTTTAAATTAAAATCTATACTATAATAATGTTTTCATTCGTAACTAGAACTTTACACTTATTATTATTTATCATGTGCGCCTTTTTTTAGCTATGGGGAAAAATTTCAGGTTTTTATCGCTTCCACGAGCATGATTTTTCCATAGCCTTCAGTCACAAACCCCGTACAAATGTACGAGGCCTGTAGCTAGCGTTTTTGGCATGATGTACATCCTGAGTTTCAATATACCTGCTTACAACATCCCAGCCATTCCCGACACTTCCATGGAAACAGCTCGGGGCCCAGAGATGATCTCCACACCATTCCTGAAGGTGGGGAAATTCTTTCCTCAAAATTCTACTTGAAACTCCTTTTATCTTCTTTGCGATGAAACTCAAAGAATACTTTGGAGGATATTTGAAGAAAATATGCACATGGTCGGGATTGACAGCTGTTTCTATGATATCGATATCCATCTCTACACATGTCTTGCAAATTATCCCTTCACATATCATCGCCACATCGCCAACCAGCATCTTCCCCCTGTATTTCGGGGCGAACACCATATGGTCACTTAGCAGCGACACAGTATGCCTGTCGTGACGCAACGAAAGTAATCGTGAATCTCGCATATGAAGTAGTCTTTCAATGCACTATCTTCGTAATATCCATCTCAAGTATATCTTCCGCCCCAAGCGCTTTGAGTTTTGGTATGAGCGTGTTTATCTCGCTCTTGCTCACCACGGTCTCCACTGCATAATAATCCGATTTATACAGCTTTGACACCGTGGGTCTCTTCATAGCAGGAAGATCGTTAACGACTGCATCCAGCCTGTCCTCGGGCACGTTCATTACGATGAACACCTTGCCGCGAGCCTCAAGCACAGCCTGCAGGAGGATTTTTATCTCTTCAATCTCTTTCCTCTTTACAGGATCTTTCCAGGATTTCTTGTTAGCGATAAGTTTTGTAGTGGATTCAAGTATGATATCTACTATTTTCAGACCGTTTTTCCGCAGAGTTGAACCAGTCTCGGTCAGATCCACTATCACGTCTACAAGTTCCGGGACTTTTGCTTCAGTAGCACCGTATGAGTATCGAATATCAACAGGTATGCCAAGTGCATCAAAGAACTTCTTTGTGAGTTTCGGGTATTCTGTAGAGACCCTGCTTCCGGGTTTAATGTCTTTTGCGGTTTTGATTGGCTGATCATTCGGTACTGCCACTATAATCTTTACAGTCCCCTCTCCCTGTTTGCTGTATATCATATCCGTGACTTCTACGACATCGGAACTTGATTCCATTACCCAGTCCTTGCCTGATATTCCCAGGTCAAAGTAGCCTTCTTCAACGTATTTTGGTATCTCCTGCGGGCGTAATATCTTAACTCTCTTAATTCTCGGATCCTTTACCGTGGGGTTGTATTCACGGTCTGTTTTTTTTATCTCAAGATCAGCCTGCTTGAATAGGAGTAGGGTCTGCTCTTCAAGGCTGCCTTTGGGTATTGCAATGTCTAACATATATATTCGACTTTCTAAATGGATACACTTAATAAAAGCTTTGCTGCTAAAAATGGCGTTACATACTTAAACAGGCTAACCCATCAATAATGCTCATGCGAGAATTCATCCTCTACTCAAGGACAGGAAGAACAGACGCTCGTTTTGATACACTCAAGGACGCGGGAAGGCTGGATGTGGTTTACCAGTGTATATTAATGGCGATTTTCATGTCTCATGCCATAAGGCGGGATGTTACTTTTCATGCCATTCTTGGAGGACCTCCGGCGCCGCCAAAAGAACTTGTTGTTGAAGGAGCCACGCTCAGGGACGTGCATGTGGATGAGCGCACCTGGGAAGACCTCATCAGGAACGCCCTTTCCGGAAAGAGCCACCCGGGCATTCATGTCAGAAAGAACAGCCTGCAACAGCTTGTGAAAGATAAAAGTAACATCTTTGTGCTTGAAGAATCAGGTGAGAGCATAAGGACGATCGAGCTTGGCGAGAACCCGGTCTTTGTGCTGGGTGACCAGGTAGGGCTTCCGAAGAAGGACGAGGAGTTCATACTCAGGTACGGAAAAAAAGTCTCAATTGGAAGCAGGGCGTACCTTGCATCTTCCTGTGTCGGAATAATCAACTATATACTTGACCAGCGCGAATCTTTTGATTAAAGTGCCTCAAGAACCCCTTTTTTGCCCTTTTTCTTAATGTCCCTGATAAACTTCTGGTTCTCATGGAGGAATAAGGACGCATCGGCTTCTATCTTCTTTTTATCTATTTTTTTCCCGTGACCTTCGCCAGGGCAGTCCACCACTGGTTTAAGGCTCATGATTGGTTCGTCTGAATACGAGACCTCGGTTATCTTAAAAGGCAGCAGGCGGCAAACAATGGGTTCGTTATCCCGTATCGTGCATTCAAGTTTCTTGCCACGGAAATAACAACTTCCATCAACTCCTTTTATCCTGAAGACCTTATCTGTTTCATCAAACTCCATGAAATCATCAAAGGAATGACCGAGCAAGCTGATCCTTTTAATATCAGCAATAGTCAGCTGGATACCCGGCGTGCAGCATCGTGCCCCGCATTTCTTGTATTCGCACGTCCATTTATCGATATTTTCAAGGATATGGATCATATTCCTGTAATTGTTCCTGATATCATTTAAGGATACCCATATCTGGCGGGCATAATTTTGGGATATTATTATTACAGATCAAGACTCAGCAATATTTATCACGTCATCCTCCAATTGTGCTTTCATGCTGTCCCATGAAGAACTCGTATATCTTGTGAATAAAAAGCCGCCGCTTGTTGAACAAATGATCGATCCGGATATTCAGATACAGCCCAACGGCGTCGAACTGACGCTTGCCCGTGTCGAGGTTCATGAAGGCTCAGGCGCTATTGCATTTGATAATGCTGAGAGAAAACTTCCTCATACAAATAAAATGGAATTTGATCATGAAGGCTGGGTTCACTTACCAAAAGGCAGCTACAAGATAGTTTTCAATGAGATAGTTAATATCCCGAAAAACATAGCAGCCATCGCAAAACCTCGTTCAAGCCTGCTGCGGTGCGGTGCAACAGTTGAGACAGCAGTGTGGGATGCGGGTTACAGCGGAAGGAGTGAGAGCCTTCTTGTTATATTTAATGAAAACGGTTTTAAGCTCAAAAAAAATGCACGAGTGCTACAGCTTCTGTTTTTCAGGTTAGGGGAAGAAGTACGAAAGGGGTACTCAGGCGTATATCAGAATGAGAATGTTTAGCTTATGTGTATAAATAACCACAGGGCAAAGGAAAAGTATATGTTATAATTATAATGATAAGTATCAAATAAAGTTATAAACCTTAAAAGTATATATATATAATAACAAAACGCCTGTTTTGGCATTTCATAAGGTTGAAGGAATAAATATGACAGCACATGTATACACAATCGCTTCAGGTAAAGGTGGAACTGGCAAAACTACTGCAACACTTAACCTGGGCACTGCTCTGGCTCTTCTCGGTAAAAAGACCGTGGTCCTGGACGCTGATATAGGTATGGCTAACCTTGGTCTGTTGCTTGGTCTTGAGAAAAGTAAAATAACGCTTCACGACGTATTATCAGGCACAGCACAGATAAAAGACGCTATATATGAAGGTCCCGGTGGGCTCAAGGTAGTTCCGAGCGGCTTATCATTGAAAGGATTCCAGAACTCAAACCCGGAAAAATTAAAAGAGGTCATGACTGCCATCGTTGAAGGAATGGATTTCGTTTTGATCGATGCCCCGGCTGGAATAAGCAAGGACGGCGTGATACCCCTTGCTGTTGCAGACAAAGTTATACTTGTTGTTAATCCGGAACTTGCTTCAATGGCAGATGCATTGAAGACAAAAGCCCTGACTGAAATGCTTGGAAGGTCAGTAGAGGGTGTTATCTTGAACCGTGCTGAGCTTGAAAAAACTGAGATCAACCGCAATAAAGTATCTGAACTTTTAGGCGTAAAAGTACTTGAAATGATACCTGAAGACGCAAATGTAAGGCGTTCTGCCGCGTTTAAGGTACCGATCGTAATACGGGCACCCAAGTCTCCGGCAGCCATCGCTTTCAGAAGACTTGCTGCATTACTTGCAGGAGAGACATTCAAAGAGAGCAGTATTAAAGAAGAAAAAGAAGGTTTTGTAGATCGTCTTGCCAGGTCAGTGTTCGGAGGGAAATAAAAATGGCAGGAGAATTACTTCAGATATTTAATGTTTTTTTAATTATACTGTTGTTAATATCATTTTTTATCATGTTCTTGATGAATGTCAGGATAAAGCAATTGAGAAAAGAGCTCAATGACCTGAGAGACAGGGTAATAATAACGGGTGAAGAATTGTTCCGTCTGTCACAGGATATTGAAGATTTCAAGAAAATAAAAATATAATTGAATACCATGCCAAATATACGCGAAACGGTGGGTAAATTCCTTGCTGAGTTTACATCTCCGAAGGAGAAGGATATAGAGGATCTTATTAGCTTTGTAGCTATTAGTAATCCTTCCCTGGATAAGGATTCTTTCAGAGAGAGCATCCTTATAACAATCAAACAGAGGGATATCTTAAAAACCTATGAAAAAGACCTTTTTTCGTTGCCCAGGAATTTACCAGGTTATTCCGAGCTTGAGAGTGCCCTGAAGGAAGCAAAGGAAGGGCATGATAACCTGGAAGATGTTGAAGAGGAGTTAAATAATATTGGAAAAATATTAACCTCTTTGAAAACAAAACTTAAGATAGAGAACCCACTTTCTGAGAAACCAGCGGAAAGCCAGAAGACAGATTTAGAAACAAAATTAGCACCTGAGCTGCAAGAAGCTGGAAAACCAGTTGTTGAGACATCTGTAGAAAGCCAGAAGACAGATTTAGAAACAAAATTAGCACCTGAGCCGCAAGAAGCTGGAAAACCAGTTGTTGAGACATCTGTGGAAAGCCAGAAGACAGATTTAGAAACAAAATTAGCACCCGAGCCGCAAGAAGCTGGAAAACCAGTTGTTGAGACATCTGTGGAAAGCCAGAAGACAGATTTAGAAACAAAATTAGCACCCGAGCCGCAAGAAGCTGAAAAACCGGTTGCTGAGGCACCAGTGGAAAGCCAGAAGATAGAATTAAAAACAGAAGTAGAACCCTCGAAATCAACGGAGGCTTCAATACCCCAATTGGAAGCTACAGAAGGAATAACTGGAGCAGTATTAGAAGAAGGACAGGAACTTCCAGAAAGTTTGGAAGCTATTATGCGCCGTCTGGATCGGGACGACACTAAAACCCTTTTAAAGGACCGTTTGACACCCGAAAAACAGGCAGTTTTCCAGCTTCTTGAAGAAAAATTGATGTCGGATGTTGAGTCACGTATTAATAAGCTCAAAGATATTCAGACAAGGGTTCTTGAAGAAGAAAAGCCGAAGACATTTTTTGGAAAGATCACGACTTTCTTCACAAAAGAAACGGAAACTATCGAGGCTTATGATATTTCAATACACGGTCCGCTTGTAACATTCGATGGTCTTGAAGGGTTTAATGAGATCGAGCGATACTGGGTGAATGAACCCTATGCCTTTATTGTAATATTATTCGATCCGGAAAATAATACCTATCTATATTATGCGGTAGAACCTGTGCTAACTGATTTCGAGGACCTGTTCCTTAAAGAGATCAAGGACAGGCTCAAGGATGTCCTTCTTGTTGAGACAGTTCAGAGAGAAGAAGATAAGAAAAAGATTCTTACATCAAAGGTT
>JAQUNZ010000058.1 GCA_028717345.1 Candidatus Methanoperedens sp. | reverse complement strand
GGGTTGACAATTCCACGAAAATAAGGTTACTTCTTATTAGAAAATTTGACAGTAGAGAGGAAAGTTTATAACAGGGTGGGGAAATTTAAACCGGTGAAAGTGGGGAATTTTACGCCGGTGTTGACAATTTCCCTACAGAAGAGAAGCAGAAGCGTTTAGAGGTAGGATATGCATATGGCTTTATAGAGTTTTTTATTTATGAAAAAAACGATTTATTCCCTAAATATATTATAAACAGAAGACTGGGAAATATTGAGACAAACAATTATATGATAGATTTTAGAAACACCTATAAAGTAAGTTGCGAAAAAATAATAACTCCTAAAAATGCTCCCTTAGAATCAAAGATTTTACAATTGTCAATTGAGACAAGGTCAGAATTACGACTGAAAATAGCCGAATATTATGCGAGAATTCCAAAAGAAGATCAGGTTTTAGAAGACTAATGTATAAAATATGCACATCCTCTTTTTATAGTTTTATATTTGGTTCCATTTTTTAGTGCCGCGATTGTTTTTCTTGGTTCAAGATATTGTATGGATGCACAAAACCCTCTCGCTTTCAGTCACAAACCCCAGACTTAAGGTCACAAATCCTGTACATCTGCTTTTAGAAATATATCTACTCATTACCATGCAATCTTTCCCGCTTCTCATCTCCTAATACTCCTCAATAGTATTACAACATAATACAACCCCACCCAAAAACCCACATATAAATACTTCCTCTTCTAACTCAAGACCCATGACCCACTACCTCGGTGAGTTATTGCTATACTGGTGTCCCTCATGCAACCTTCCCGTACTCGGGAAGACCTGCGCCTGCGGAGCAGCTACCAGAAAGATAGAAATAACCCCGCCAGGAGATATCAGACCTGCATTCCCCTACGATATCGACCTCATAAACAGGACAACAGAAAAACAGTTCGGTATCAGGCTTGTTCCGGAAGGCAGGCTCGTGGTGCTGAACAAGGCGCCGTACGAGGACAGGATGGATGAAGTTATTTTTGACGGTGCGATCATGGGCTCGCTGCGTTTTGAGATCGAAAAGATGGAATGGGTGTTCATTCCAAGGCTTGAGGGGGCGCGAAGGCTCGCTGGCGGGAAGAAATGGGTCGTCGTAGATAAGGGCGCGGTTGATTTCTTAATAAAAGGCGCATCAGTGCTTGCACCGGGCGTGAATGAGACTGAAGAGAGCATAGTCGAGGATGATGAGGTGATAGTGCTGACACCCCAGAAAGAGGTCATTGCCACAGGAAGGGCGCGCATGAATGCGCAGCGCATGCTCACGCATGAGAAGGGCATGGCTGTAAAAACACGATGGAACGGCAAACCCGAAGCTGTAACGCAGCCGCAGGCAGGAGGAAAAAACTGGGACGATGCGGTTGCTGCAAATATGCAGATATTAAAAAAGTTCGAGGAAAAGTCCCACAACTTCATAAAGAACGTCGCAGAGACCACAGGTAAACCTGTCACTGTTTCATTCTCAGGAGGAAAGGACAGCCTTGTGACCCTGCTGCTTGTGCGGGATGCTGTCAGTGATTTTGACATACTTTTTGCAGATACGGGGCTTGAATTTGAGGAGACTGTGGACAATGTGAAAGAGACTGCAAAAGAGCTCGCGCTGCCCCTTAAGATCCACTCGTCAGGAAACTCATTCTGGAACTCTATAGACAATTTCGGACCCCCCACAGTGGAAGCAAGATGGTGCTGCAAGGTATGCAAACTTGGCGCGATAACACAACTCATCGAGAACAATTACGAGGACGGCTGCCTTACGTTCATAGGACAGCGAAAATATGAGAGCGAGGTAAGAGCCAACAGCGACCATATCTGGAAGAATCCATGGGTGGGAAACCAGATCGGAGCGACCCCGATCCAGAACTGGACTGCCCTTCATGTGTGGCTGTATCTTTTCTGGAAAAAGGCAAAATACAATCCTTTGTACGAGGAAGGTTTTGACAGGATAGGCTGCTGGTTGTGCCCTTCTGCGAGCATGGCTGATTTCACGCGCCTTTCACAGATACATCCTGAACTAGGCGAAAAGCTTGAAAAATACCTTCTGGACTATGCATCACGCAGCGGACTTCCGAAAGATTGGGTAACTCATGGCTTCTGGCGCTGGCAGGCGCTTCCAAAGTCCATCCAGATGATCGCGGAAAAAAAGGGCATAAACATTGTACCGAAATGCAGCAAAAAACCCGTAAGCTTCACCATGACAATAGGCTATCGCCCGTGCAGGGCAGGCGGGATGACGGCGGAAGGCAGTTTTGGCACACCTTTGAACCTGCAGGAGATAGAGGCATCAGGATTACTTGCGATCATCGGGGAAACGAATTCTATCGATGGTGTGATCATTGCGCAGATCGGTGAGAACAACGTCCATGTCTATGCAAGCGGGACTGTTGTTGCAAGGGGAGGGAATGAGGATGAAGCGCGGGAATTGATCGGACTTGCACAAAAGACGATCCTTCGGGCTGTCACATGCACCGGATGCGGCGTTTGCGTCGGGCAATGCTCGGCACATGCGATAACCGTTAACGGGACTGCGCGTATCATTGGAAAATGCAATCGATGCGGGAAGTGTACGAGGGCGTGTCCTGTTGTGAAGTTCGGCTCATCGCCCCAGTAACCTGTCAAGGAAACCGCGCTTGAACTTGACCCCTTTTATTAAGATATGTGCTCCCTGGTTTTTCGATATCTTGTGAACCTTTTTCGCGCATATCTTTCCCCCAATGGTATTGCCGATGCTTTTTATTTCATCCGCAATGATCTCTCCGCCTGCCATCGAACTTCCCGTCTCATCTCCCGTCTTTCTGGCAGTTATGGTTCCTGATCTCATGCATGAACCCAGGTTGTTTCCTGCCATCTCGACTTCAATACTGCCTCTTTCAAGTTCAAACCCGACATAGTCAAGTTCATTCGTCTCGAGATGGAATGCCCCGGGATACATATATTCGGCACAGAGGGACGTGAGGTAGCCCAAAACCATCTTCTCATAAGGGCTTCTGGGAAATGATTCCTTTATAATATTATTGATATCCCTGCAGTTTGTTGGGGCGACCTTTTTTACTTCACTCTTGCTGACATTTTGAATCTTTGCGATCAACTCTTCAAGTCTCATACATTAAACTACTGCAGCTCAAACTTAACTATTTTTTCATCGCTACCTTTTTCATGAAAAACACCGTTTAAAGACTGATGATACATATCCTTGAAGGCAAAGTTTCCATTGATAACGTAGAAGAGTTCCTTCAAAAGCTCAAGAAAATAAATATGGAGAAGAACCTGACCTTGCAGGCTCTTGATGCTGATAAGATCGCTGGCGAGGAACACATCAGGTTCGCAGTTGAGAAGGCAATAAATTCATTCAAGACAGGAACAAACATCGCCAACGATCTTGCCAAAGAAATAATGCTGTATGCCGCAGGAACACGCCAGATAAACAAGGCTGTGAAACTGGGGATACATAAAGGTGAGAACAATATCGTGCTCGTAGCAGTGGGAGAGGCGCAGCTTTCTGGATTTGATGAGATAAGATATGCGGATGTGCTGGCTTACAACGCGTCAAAAAGAGAGCAGTTGATGAAAGCGTTTGGGATTACGAATGAAGAGCTTGAGGCTGTGGGAGAAGAGAAGTTGCCTGAGCTTGTGCTGGAGAGGGTGGCGCTGGTGGATGTGATTAAATAACGATTTTTTATTTTCTTTTATTGTATTTTCTTATCTCCTCAACCACCCTCTTATCAATCACTCCCGGCTCTGTCATCTTCCTTGCGTCAAGTATCTCGTTCAGGTATTTCTCAGGGATCACATCCTTCTCGATAAGCACCTGCTTCAGGGATTTATTCTCGGAGAGTGCGGTTTTAACAAGCATAGCCACTTTCTCATAACCGATGTATGGATTAAGAACCGTTGCCAGCGCATGGCTATTCTCAAGTAATTCAGAGCATCTTCTCTCATCCACTGCCATACCTTCAATGCAGTCTGCACGGAACATCCTTACCGTATTCGTAAGAAGCCCGATGTTCCACAGAAGATCATAAGCGATAAGCGGCGTCATCACATTGAGTTCCATCTGCCCTGCCTCAGCCGCAAGTGAGACAGCATGATCGTTCCCGATGACCTGGAAGCACACCATATTCACAGCTTCTGCGATGGATGGATTGATCTTTCCAGGCATGATGGATGAGCCTGGCTCAACTTCGGGCAGGACTATTTCCGCTATCCCTGTTTTCGGTCCGGAATTAAGGAGGCGCATGTCATTTGATATCTTGTTAAGCTCGATCGCTAATATCCGCAGTGCGCTGGATACATCCACAAAACCCGCCATGCTCCAGTGTAGCATAATACTGTTCCCCTGATAAAACTGAAAACCTGTAAGTTTGACCAGTTCCGAAATAATCGTCTTTTTGAAATCCGGATGCGTATTGATGCCTGTGCCGACTGCGGTTCCTCCGATTCCCAGTTCTAACATGCTGTTTTCCGAAGCAGCAAGCCTCACGATGCACTTCCCAAGCGATGCCGCATAACCACCGAACACCTGACCGTACCTTATGGGCACAGCATCCTCAAGATGAGTCCTTCCGACCTTGATAACATGGTCGTATTCTTTTGATTTTTCAAGGAACTCGGCAGATATTTTCTCCAATTCTTCGATAAGAGGCGAAAGGGTGAGAAGTATGCTAAGTCGTATCGTGGTTGGTATCACATCATTGGATGACTGCGCCATGTTCACGTGGTTGTTGGGGTGAACGAGGTGATAATCTCCCGGCTTTCCTCCAAGTTTAATAATCGCTACATTAGCGATGACTTCATTCATATTCATGTTAAAAGGTGTTCCAGCCCCAGCCTGGAATACATCAAGTATGAACTGGTCGTTGTATTTGCCATCAATCACTTCGTCAGCAGCCCTGACTATGGTTTCTCCAATTTTCTTATCAAGTACGCCGAGTTTCATGTTGGCATTCGCTGCTGCCTTTTTGATGATTGCGATTGACTTTATGAATTCATGCTTTGCCCTGATGCCGCTTATCCTGAAGTTTCGTGCTGCACGCGTCGTGAAAGCGCCGTAGAGCGCGTTATCGGGAACTTCTATTTCACCGAGGCTGTCTTTTTCAAGTCTTGTCATATAGCCTAGTATTTTTCTGCATTATTCATAGACTTAACGTAATATCTGACGAATATAGATATCTTTTTTAACACTGCTAACCATGATATTCATATGAGACGGCATGAAGACTGGCTTAAGCAGGCGCATTCTGACCTGGACGCAGCAGAAGATAGTGCTGGCTCTTCTCATTTTGAGTGGGCTTGCTTTCAGGCACAGCAAGCTGCTGAAAAGGCGTTGAAAGCCTTAATTATTTCAAGAGGTGTTAAAGATGGATGGAAGTTTGATGCCATTGCGGCTAATGTGGCAGGGATTTAATACACCAAGTTTTTTATATCCTGCTGCTATCTTAAGCAAAAAGTAGTGATATTATGATCGACGACTCAGGCAAAGCAGAAGTAGGCGATAAAATTAGAGTAGCAAAAGGTGTCATTCACTATGAAGGAATACTCATGCCTTCACAAACAGCCTGTACCGTACTAAAGCTCAAAAATGGATATAATATTGGCTTGAAAGTAAATCCTGAAACCATAATCACAGTAGAACCCAAAGAGAAAAAAAAGCATCAAGAGCCAATTTCTCATCCTTGCAAGAAAAAAATCGGAAAACTCCCCCACATCTCCATCCTCTCCACCGGCGGCACCATAGCGAGCAAGATAGATTACAGAACAGGTGCTGTGACATCCCAGTTCAATGCAGAGGACATCCTTCGAGCCATCCCGGAGCTTGAGGAGATCGCAAATTATAACTGCAGGATGATATACAGCATCCTGAGCGAGAACATGCGCCCATCGTACTGGGTCGAGCTTGCGCGCGCAGTTTACGAAGAAATAAACAATGGCGCTGACGGCATTATCATCACCCACGGCACTGATACGATGATGTACACGGCCGCTGCACTTTCATTCATGATAGAAACGCCCGTCCCGATCGTGCTTGTGGGTTCACAGCGCAGCGCCGACAGACCAAGCAGTGATAATGTAATGAACGCCGTATGTGCAGCAGCAGTCGCAGCTGGCGATATAGCAGAGGTCTGCGTTGTAATGCACGGCTCAACAAGCGACGATTTCTGCTCCATCCACAGGGGAACAAAGGTGCGAAAGATGCATACCTCGCGCCGCGATGCCTTCCGGTCAATAAATGCAAAGCCAATAGGGCGCGTTGAGTACCCGTCACGCGAAATAAAACTACAGTCAAACTATGTTAAGCGGGGAGAGAAAAAGCTGGCTCTTCACGATAAACTTGAACCGAAATGCGCATTGATAAAATATGCAACAGGCGCGAGCAGTGAATCTCTTCTGTTCCATTCAGGCTCTGGATATAGGGGGATAGTCATAGAAGGCACAGGTCTTGGGCATGTGTCCACCGAATGGGTTCCTATAATAAAAACGGCAACAGATGCAGGCATACCCATAGTTATGGTGTCGCAGTGCATAAATGGAAGGGTGTGCGACAGGGTATATGACACGGGCAGGGATATATTAAAAGCAGGTGCAATAGAGGGTGAGGACATGCTTCCTGAGGTCGCTCTTGTGAAGCTCATGTGGGCGCTTGGTCAGAGTCCTGACATCGGGAAAGTGAGAGAACTTATGCGCACGAATATAGCTGGCGAAATTACGCGAAGTTCTTTCAATGTTTTTCCTGCGAGAGAAAATTAAATTAATTATGATTTAATAAATAATATTTTGTTTCAATTTTAATGCCCTAAAATCAATCAATTCATAAAAATATTAAATTATATCGTGAATTCCTAAACATGAGGTTACAATAAATGTTGTATATTGTTTTAAGAAGTTTTTAGGATAAAAATCAAAAATATTTTTTGAGATATTCATATGAATTATCGATATTATATGAATGCTTGTTATGATGATTATCATAATTATATATAGCATATAATATAAGCGCAAATATTAAATACTAGTAAAGCCATGATTAATAATGTAGTAGTATCAGGCGCCTAACGCCTTTAGTACCCTCAGTCTCCTTCGACCCATCGTTTTAATTAGGCGCCTGATAACTACTCTGTTTTTCAATAAAAAATTAACTCTTAGCTCCCGCTTCTAGCTTTATCTCTTTTGCTTCTCAAGCACCCTGATATTGCTAATTTCTGTAGATGGGTAGTTGCCTGTAGCGTCTTTTTCTGCTGACTTCACCATGTCCCAGATGGTCAAAAGCGCCACGCTTACCCCATGAAGAGCCTCCATCTCAACCCCGGTCTTTCCAACAGAATTTACCTCCACGGTTGCCGTAATGGTCTCTGCCCCCATGTCAAACGTGACGTCGATACTGGTTATCGGTATATTGTGGCACATGGGGATCGCAAATGGGGTTTTCTTGACCGCCATTACCGCAGCAATTCGTGCTGTTTCAAGCACTTCCCCCTTCACGATTTTCCTGTTTTTTATAGCCTCAAGGGTTTCCCGTTTCAACCGTATCTCACCCGCAGCGACCGCCCGACGAGACACGTTGGCTTTGCCGCCAATATCCACCATCTTTGCCCTGTCATCCTGGATGTGGGAGAAGCTCATTGCTTCATAACCTCTGGTATGCGGTCAATAACATCAGTGGCAAGAAGCCCATACCCGAATTCCTCGAAAGCAAGGTCTCCTGCCGCGCCATTGATAAAAGCTGCGGCGCATGCGGCAGAAAATGCATCATGCTTTGCAAACAGCGCCCCGGTCAGCCCTGCAAGCACATCCCCGGTCCCCCCAACTGTCATGCCAGCGTTTCCCGTCCTGTTGGCCCGGACTCCTGTTCCGTCAGAGATAATATCCACTTTTCCTTTCAATAACACTGTGAGTTTATTATCCTTTGCGAAATCCCGGACAAATGCCAGCTTCTTTTTTCCATCTTCAGGTACATCAGCGCCTGATAACCTTTTCATTTCCCCGGCGTGAGGAGTTATAATTAGGTCAATGTGACCTTCGTGGAGCACGTTTTGTGCCAGTGCGTCAGCATCAATAACTGCTTTCCTGCACACAGGGACAATATTTCTGATCGCCTCAAGGGTTGGATCTTCATTCCCCAGACCCATACCCATTACCACAACATCGTGTTTTTTGATCAAATCAATAATTAGAGGAATATCTTCCACTACCAGCCTGTTGCCCGATAGCGAGCGAACTATAAGGTTAGGGGAGAACGATGCGATAATATCGGAAACACTTTTGGGTGCAGCAACGGTGACGATATCCGCCCCGGCGCGCAGTGCCGCAAGAGCAGCCAGCGCGGGCGCACCTGAATACGCCCCGCCGCCTATCACCAGCACCCTGCCTGCATCGCCTTTATGGCTTGAAGCGGGTCGTCTCAAAAAAGGCTGGATATCACCCGGACCGACAAAGAATTCCGCTTCGCAGGGAACGCCAATATCGATTACCTGAATCTCACCTGTATATTTGCCAGCCCCTTTTTTCATCATACCTGTTTTCATTTTATGGAATGTCAGTGTCTGGTCTGCCTTTACTGCCTTCTCAAATTTGCCTCCATCAGGATCAAAGCCTGAAGGAACATCCACAGCGATCACAAAGGCATCCGAGCCGTTGATAAGGTCTATTGCTGTTGATCCGGGTTCTTTTATGGTTCCCCTGATGCCAGTCCCGAATATCCCGTCTATGATCACGCTGGCTTTCTTTATGATATGCGGATCAAGCATTGCTACATCGGTGACCTGGACCAGAGTGATGGATGTTTTCTCAAGCGAATTCCAGTTATGCAGTGCTTCTGGGGTTTTGATCTCCTCTTTTCTTCCAAGTAATATAACTGTGGTATCATAACCGCTCAGGTGACGAGCAGCCACGAAGGCATCTCCTCCATTATTTCCCTTACCAGCGATTATAACGACCTTTCCTGATGCAGCCCTTTTTTTGACCGCGTTTGCCACAGCAGCTCCCGCATTTTCCATGAGCTGCAGCCTTCTTATGCCAAGATATTCACAATTTGCGTCAATAGCCGCCATCTGTTCCGATGTAATCGCATCCATAATTCAATAATATATCTATTTTAAAATTCTTAAAGGTTCTTACTCAATTCGGCTTCAGGGTTCAGAACGTATAAAGGCTTGAAGTGAAATAAGGGATTCATCCATGTCAGATACAAACCCACACCTCACTCGCGTAAGAATTATTGCGGATTACCAGTTCGGGCAGGGAGCAGGATGCGCCCTCTTTCCAGATAACGTGGAGTTCCAGATGTCCTCTACAGGCAGGGTACGCCAGATACTGTTTGAAGGAAAACGCATAGCTACGGTCAAGGCGCATGACGGTATGCTTACTCTTGGCATCGCGGGTGCTGTGAGATTGCACAACTTTCTCAAATTCCCTGGAAACAGGGTCATAGTAAACAGTGATTCTGCGCCTTTTGTTTCAAAGGGCAAGAATGCATTTGCAAAACATGTGGTTGGTTCTGACCCTGATATCAGGGCAGGTGAGGAGGTCATGGTCGTAGATGAGAAAGACAATCTTCTTGCCACAGGAAAAGCAGTTCTATGCGCACTTGAAATTACCGAGTTTAAAAAAGGGATGGCGGTTGAAGTTAGAAGCGGAATAAAGATCGGGGACATGGTATAACGAAAGCCTCATAGCACGATTTAAGTCTAAAAATTCCAACGTTAGGTGAAAATAAGGCAGATTTTGCCTGAACATTTATATCTCTGGAGTGCGTTATAAACTCCAATATCATGCAAAAAACGGAAAAATATCCTTATTCTGAGACCGCACAGGTATCGGATGGCTACACAGGCAGGATAGAACACCTGTCTCCATCAGTGAAACTTGTTCTCAAGGTGCTGGAATACAGGGGGCTGATGACGCAGAAAGAACTAGTCGCAGAAAGCTACCTTCCGCCGCGGACGGTGCGGTATGCCCTTAGCAGGTTGAAACAGGAAGGCATACTTGAAGAGAGGCTATATTTCAGGGATGCGCGCCAGTGCCTGTATGGAGTAAAAAGCCCGCAACAAGACGAAATCATATCAAACTTTGCATGCGGCGTAGTATAGTTTTTAAGGTCTAAGATCAATTCTGGCAAGCATGGCATCAAACAGTTCACGTGAGATCGTACACATCGTAGCATCACTGGTTGTGCTCACGATTGCATTCACATACCCTGAACTCCGTCCTGAACTGATGGCGATCGTGGCTTTCGGGGTAGGGACAGGTTTTATCCTTCATGAACTTGCCCACAAATTCACCGCCCTAAGGTACGGGTATGTCGCGGATTACGAAGCAAGTCCCACAGGTCTGTTTCTTGCTCTTGGGCTATCTTTTATCACAGGAGGGGGATTTGTATTCGCAGCTCCGGGTGCAGTTATGATAAGAGGGAAAAAGGCTATGTATGGTTACTATGATCCAGTTCAGGCAAAAAAAGAGCTTGCCTATATCTCTATATCAGGCGCTGCGGTAAATCTTCTGCTAGCCATAATATTCATGGCAGCTTCATTATATGTTTCATCATATTTTACTCAACCACTTGCAATAAAAGTCCTTTCATGGGCTGCATTTATTAATATTTTCCTTGCAGGATTTAATATGATACCATTTGGCCCTCTTGATGGTGCAAAAGTATGGAGGTACAGTCCTTTTTTATGGGGATTTGCAAGCATCCTGGTGATAATTCTGTTTTTCATTAAGACCACATTGATCCCATGAATATCAAAGTCGTTTTCCCTGACGATTAATATATATTCACTAAAAACATTAATAATACCAATGCAAGATACTAAAATAGACGATGGGATCTCAGTTTTAATAAAGCACAAATGGAAGATAATGGTTGCGCTTCTCATCTTAATTATTTCCGCCATGTTCATCTATGTCATTCTCCCGCTCCTTGACGGCATAATAATGGGCATAGTGCTTGCTTATATCGCAAGACCCATGAAACGTTTCATCGAAAGGTATTCAAAAGGAGCGTCGCCTTACGTTGCTACTTTAGCAATAGTTCTTCCGATTTTTCTGATCATCGGGTTCGGATTCATAGAGATTTTCAATGATGTTATCTGGGCGATCAACAACCAGGATTATGTGCTTGGCATTTGTTTGAATCTGTTAGATAAGCTCAATGCGCCAGAATTCGCCCGCGAAAGGATCAAAGATATATTACTTAATTTTACAACATACCTGTTCCCTGCTCTAAAAGAGTATCTTACCATTTCGATAGTTGTTGATATGGGCAAGACAGTGGCAATGCTGATATTGAACACCTTTTTAGCCGTACTGATCTGTTTCTACCTGCTTATGGATGGAGAACGTCTTATTGAGAAGATAACAGATATAATCCCGGAAGAAGTTGAAAGTTTCTCAGTAAGGTTTATTAATCATTTTGATAACATACTTTCTGCAATATTCATAGGGAACACATACAGCGCCATCGCAGTAGGGGTCCTTTCAGTGATAGTATTCTGGGCGTTTGGTCTCTCGAACGTGCTTGCTCTTTCAACGATAATGCTTCTTGCAGCGATCATTCCGCTGTTGACCGGCTGGATGGTGGTCATAGTGCTAGCTCTCTTCAGGTATTTTGAAATGGGAAGCCAGAGTGCGATCGTTTTTTTTGTAGTATGTTTAGTGGTAATAATACTTCCACCTGAGTTCCTTGTCAGACCCTACTTAATCAATACAAAATCCGACATACACCCAATGCTGATAATACTGGCTTTTCTTGGAGGAGGTATGGTAGGAGGTATTGCCGGGTTCTTCATAGCCCCCATACTTCTTGGCGCGATCATGGCTGCATACCGTGCCGGAGCGGATGTTCGAAGAATACAGATATTAGAGTCGGGCGATCGCTCAAAAATTCAAGAATAATTGGTTTTTATTGAGTTATTCCGGTCACGACATCAGTTGCGAAATCAAAAACCGTTACGCACTCGTTCCCTCTGCATATATCCAGTTTGAGTGTGTTCTCAATCTTGCCAATTACAGAAGCCCTGTATCCTGCGCCCTCGAAAAGGCGAACTGCCTCCGACTCGTTTTCAGGTAATGACGTTACTATAAAACCTGTTGCAGGATGAACCTTTAACCACTGGATAAAATCAACATCCCCAGGGAAGGGTATTTTCGACAGGTCGACGCTTGCGCCAACCCGGCTTGTCTCTACGAGCATTCCCAGCGTCCCGATAACACCGGGATTGCTGATATCCTTTCCTGCAGTGAGCAGGTGTTTTTCCCCGAGCAAATGCATCACCCTGTATTTTGCACGCACGTCCTCAGGTTCTTTCATTGTTGTAGAATCAAAGCTGTACGGTGAGTTAGGTCCCATTCTTCCATCCATATCGAATGCCGCAATAACTGAGTCACCCGGTTTTGCCGTACTGCTCCTGATCTCGCACCCCTTCTTAACTGTACCTATTATAGCCACTGATAGCGAAGTATAGGGTGTATCCGGATGCAGGTGACCTCCTACCATAGGGACGCCGAATTTCGCTATCCCGTCCCTTATGCCCCTGAGAAGCTCCTTACATGCTTTTTTATTGCTCGATGAAAGTATATTGACCATTGCCACTGGCTTGCCGCCCATGGCTGCTATGTCATTAACATTAACGAGCACGGAGCTGTATCCGGCCCACCACATGCTCGCTTCGATGAGCCTTGCCCAGATGCCATCTGCGGCAAACAGGACGTAATCCTCTCCGCCGATATCGATAACAGCAGCATCATCGCCAAAATCCACCACAGAGTTCCCATACTCGGAACGCACGCTCTCGAATATGTTTATAAGGTCGGCGATGGGTTTTTTTCGCGTTACACCTTCGAATTCCCTTATTTCTTTTGCGATGGTCTTTAGATCCATGGTACTCAGACCATGCATGAATATTTATTATAGTTTTTGGAGTGAGATGCCTGCTATTCTCCATGGTGTTATATACCACCACCATGCGAGGAGTTTACATTGAACATCATCATGACATGAATGTTTTATCTATGAAAGCAGTAATATGAGCATCTGAGACAAAATGAACAATCTTTTTATAGACGATAGAGCTATCGAGTTCATGAAGAAAGCCATTGACAGCGAAAAAGCTTCCGCAATGAGGATATTCACAAGCGGGGGCGGGTGCTGCAAGCAGTTCGAGATCACGCCGGTGAATAAAGCCCTTACAGGCGATGTCGCGTTCATGGAAGGCGGAATTACAGTATATATAGAGAAGACGATAGCTGACGATACAGGAACAGTAAGTATAAATTTCAATGAAAATAAAGGACTGCTCATAGAATTTGGATAGGAGAAAAAAATGATAGGTATTTCAAAACTTTACTGCGGGACTGTTGAGCCCTCCGATGCACTCAGGTACGGGCGCGAATCTGGTAAACTCCCTTCGCACCTGCTTCAGTTCTCAAAGGATAAAAAACCGGTCGTTGTATGGAACATGGGCAGGCGCTGCAACCTTAAATGCGTCCACTGCTATGCCCAATCAAAGGACATTGAATATAAGAATGAACTGACAACGAAGCAGGGAAAAGAACTTATTGATGACCTGGCGCAGTTCGGCGCTCCGGTCATTTTATTTTCAGGCGGCGAACCAATAATGCGACCTGACCTTCCGGAACTTGCCCTGTACGCAAGGTCAAAAGGCATGCGTGCTGTAATATCAACAAATGGGACTCTTATTGATAAGAAGATGGCAAAAGTGCTCAAGGAGATCGGTCTGTCCTATGTGGGCGTTTCCCTTGACGGCATGAAAGAGACAAATGATAAGTTCCGCGGTATGCCTGGAGCATTTGACCTTGCGCTTCAGGGTATGCGAAACTGCCTTGCAGAAGGAATAAAAGTGGGCTTGCGCTTCACGATTAATAAGAAGAACGTGAAGGATGTGCCTGCCATATTTGATCTTCTTGAAAAAGAGAAGATACCGCGAGTGTGCTTCTATCATCTTGTTTATGCAGGGCGAGGTTCAAAACTCGTGAAAGAAGACCTTACTCATGAAGAGAGCAGAAAGACCCTTGATATCATCATGGACAGGACAAAAGCGATGCATGAGAGAGGTTTCCCTATTGAAGTGCTCACTGTGGACAACCACTGTGATGGACCTTATGTCTATTTCCGCCTGCTGAAGGAAGACCCAGAGCGCGCAAAGGACGTGTTTGAGCTTCTCCAGATGAACCAGGGGAATTCCACTGGTATCGGCATAGCCTGCGTTTCCTGGGACGGCTCAGTTCATGCAGACCAGTTCTGGAGGCATTATTCCTTTGGCAACGTGAAAGAAAGGAAGTTCAGCGATATATGGACTGACACGAGCAATGAACTTATGAAGGGACTTAAAAACCGCAAAGCTCTCATAAAAACCAATGCCGACAGGTGCGCACGATGCAAGTGGTTCGATATCTGTAACGGGAACTTCCGTGTGCGCGCAGAAGCAATTTACGGCAACGTCTGGGCAGACGACCCTGCATGTTACCTGACAAAAGAAGAGATAGGGTACGACGATAAAAAATAAACCTATTTTTAACCGTAACAGGATAAATGTTAAGCGGGATAATGCCTTAAATTTGTTTTGATTTCACATTCAGAAGCTTATACCATATATAAGCCATCAGCATGAGTGTTCCCGTAACGACAGGCAATAATCCATAATAGAAAATATAAAATCCCTTAAAATTGAGCCCAACAAGCTCAAAATATTCCAACAGCGAGTGCAAGCTAACCAGCCCTCCTGCGATTATTACAATGACTAGAGTGAGTTTAAAGTTGTTATCAATAAATGATTTGTTAAGAAATATTCTTGCTTTCATTGTATCAGGTTCAATTTTTTTCCATCTTAGCAGGTTAGAAATGGAGATGCATGTTGCGATGAATGCAAATATTAATGAAAAAGCTGTAAAATATGGAATTAATTCTATCATGGATTTTCAACCAGTATATACTATTAATTCATAGGGATTTATATTTTACTATCATCTTTAAAAACGCATCATCTGCGGGCTCCTGGGCAGCGGCTTAACACTTGAGGCAGCCTCCCAATCCGCTTCGTATATGTGCAGTGAGTTGCAGAAGTCCACCACCTTGACAAGCGTGAGTTTGTTGGGTTCAAGCACTTCCCGCTTTATCATCGTGAGAAGTCCCACCATGTTGCTGTTCCACGCTGCGAACAGGTCACGTGAGCGCCACATACAGTGCATCTCCGCATTTCCGTCCCCCAGCGCCCTTACCCACAGCCTCTGGAGGCAGGGCTGGTCTTCCTTCACGAAAAGGTCGCGCTCAGGTATCCATGTAATCGCCTGGCGGCGGCGCGATACGCCCTGAGGCATCAGGTCGCGTATAGCTTTCAACTGGTCAACATCCGTTCCACGCGAAGGGTAATTGATGAGCCTGTCCATGTAATTATACTCAAAACCTTGTTTTTTCCAGTCATAATCCCTCTCCCACTGCTTCAGGTATTCCTTCACATGCAGCTCCTTTGTGGGGAACCGGGGATGAAGCATGGGCTCTGTATATGGTTCACGTATCTCGATAACAGAACATATGTCCCTTGACATGGGACCGTATTCAGTCTTTATTACCATGCCGTTTTTCATCACAAAATTCACTGCCTGCGCCCATGCGTCTGCAAGACCGACAGCATGAATAAGATTGGTGGGTGGGTATTTCATGACCGCTGCTCCTTCGATTGCATTACCACTATTCTTGGGCATAGGATAAAAGGTTAGTTGTCCACGTATGCCCCGCAGGGCATACGTGTGCGCGGAGTCGAGAACCCGCAGGGTTTCGGTCTGGAGAACCCGCATGGTTTCGAGGACAATTTCAAAAACCTTATATGTCAAATAAGCCTACTATATTTTGCGTGGTGATTCATTTGCTAAGCGTCAACGAAAAAGGAATGGAAATCGCAGAAGAAATGATGGATTGGTCAGAGGAACTGAAAGTTAAAACAATAGAATTGAAAAACGGAAGCAAAGTAATAGATTGCGGGGTGAACGTGGATGGGGGGTACGAAGCAGGGTTGATGTTCACTGACATATGTATGGGAGGGTTTGGCGCAAGTTCTATATCTGTGCATAAAGTAAATGATATTCCACTTGCTTTCGTTGATATTACCACAGACCATCCTGCGATGTCATGCCTTGGCGCACAGAAAGCAGGATGGAGGGTCAGTGTAGACAAGTATTTCGATATGGGTTCAGGCCCTGCAAGGGCGCTTGCTCTAAAGCCCAAGAAGACCTATGAGCGGATCAAATACGAAGATGATTACGACTATGCGGTCATAGCACTTGAATCGAACCAGTTGCCTGACGAGAAGGTCATAGAAGCTATCGCAGAGGCGTCCCATGTCGATGCTTCGAATGTTATAGCTCTTGTGGCTCCCACAGCAAGCATGGTGGGCTCGGTGCAGGTCTCAGGACGCGTGGTCGAGACTGCAATATTCAAGCTTAACGAACTGGGATATGATACAACCAAAATCGTCAGCGGTACAGGGTGTGCGCCAATTGCCCCGGTTGTCAAGGACGACCTGAAAGCTATGGGAAGCACCAACGACAGTGTGATATATTACGGTTCCGTATTTCTGACAGTCCGGGGAATGGATGAAGAGAAATTCAGGAATGTCCCTTCCTCAACTTCAAAAGACTACTGAAAGC